>DATCUS010000316.1:0-19384 GCA_036561845.1 Tardiphaga sp.
CCCCCCCCCCGCGCGAAGCGGAGCTTCGCTAGGCGGGGGAGGGCCGGGGAGGGGGGCCACAAGCGCGAGAGAGATGCGTTCGTGGCACCCCCACCCCCAACCCTCCCCGCCCCGCGAAGCTTCGCTTCGCTCGGGGGGAGGGGAGCTACGTCACTCTTCGTAATCAGCATCCCTGTTTCGACAAAATCATGCTGTCTACGTCCCGCCATGTCCGATTTTGTCCTGTCGACCCGCCGGCGCCGCCTGTGGCCCGTTTTCATCATGCCCGTCCTCGTGGTCGTCCTGGCGGCGGCGTGGAGCGCATTCTGGTTCTATGCCGCCTCCAAGGTCGACGAGAATGTCGATGCGTGGCGTGCCCGCGAGGCGGCGGCCGGTCGGATCTACGATTGCGCCGATCGATCGGTGGCCGGCTTCCCGTTCCGCCTCGAAGTGCGCTGCACGGGCGTGAGCGTGGCCTTGCTGTCACAGACCGCAGGCCAGCCGGCGGCGCAGCCGATCAGCGCCAAGCTCGGCGAAATCCTGGTGGTGGCGCAGATCTACGATCCCAAGCTGTTGATCGCCGAATTCAAGGCGCCGGCCACGCTGTCCGATCGCGGCGTGCCTGCCATGGTGGTGAACTGGTCGACGGCGCGCAGCAGCATCGTCGGGCTGCCCGGAACGCCTGATCGTGCCGACATCGTGTTCGACGACGCCTCGGTGGACCGCATCGCCGCCTCGGTGCAGGCGCCGATCGCACGCGCCAAGCATATCGAGCTGCACGGCCGCAACGCCGAGAGTTCCACACCGGACAAGCCGGTCATCGAGGCCGCGCTGCAGCTCACCGGCGGCAGCATCCAGGACCTGCATCCGCTGCTTGCGGTGCCGTTCGATGCCGACATCCGCGCGCAGCTCAGCGGCCTGAAGGACTTTTCACCGAAGCCGTGGCCGGCGCGGTTTCGCGACCTGCAGGCCGCCGGCGGCCGGGTCGAGATCGTGCAGTCGCGGATCCAGCAGGGTGAGTTGATTTCGGTGGCGTCCGGCTCGCTCGGTCTCACCGCGTCGGGCAATCTCGACGGCGAATTGCAGATGACCGTGGCCGGTCTCGACAAGGTGATTCCGGCGCTGGGCATCGACAAGCTGCTGGAAATGGGCGTGCCGCAGTCGGCGCTCGACCGGTTTGCCCCCGGCGTGAAAAGTGCCGACGTCAGCAACGTGCTCGGCGCGCTGGACCGCGCGATTCCCGGTCTCGGCAAGATGGTGCGCCAGAATGCCAATGCCGGCGTCACCGCCGGCATCAATTCGCTGGGGACCGAGGCCATGCTGGAAGGCCGCAAGGCGCGCAGCTTCCCGCTGAAGTTCGTCGACGGCGCGGTAATGATGGGCTCGCTGAAAGTCGCGCAGATCCCGCCGCTGTTTTAGCTCGATCTCGTGTCCCGGACGCGGTGCGGCATTCTCATGCCGCTCCGCAGATCCGGGACCCACGCTTGCTCTCAAAAAATGACGGGCCCCGGATCTGCAGCGCACCACGCCGCAAGTGCGGCGCGTTGCGCAGCGTCCGGGGCACGAAACCTACTCCGCCTTCTTGGTCAGCGCCGCGTGCTTGCGGCCGAAGTCGGCCGACGCCTCGTCCTGGCCGATCGAGACGATGCCCCTGCGGATGGCGCGGGTGCGGGTGAAGTGGTCGAACAGCGCCTCGCCGTCATTGCGGCGGATGGCGCGGGTGAGCTTCGACAGGTCTTCCTGGAAGGCGCCGAGCATCTCCAGCACCGCATCCTTGTTGGCGAGAAACACGTCGCGCCACATGGTCGGGTCGGACGCTGCGATGCGGGTGAAATCGCGAAAACCGCCGGCGGAGAACTTCAGCACCTCCGAGCGAGTCACGTCCTCGAGCTCGTCGGCCGTGCCTACGATTGTATAGGCGATCAGATGCGGCAGGTGGCTGGTCACCGCCAGCACCAGGTCGTGATGCGGCGCCGTCATGATCTCGACATTGGCGCCGAGTGCGGTCCAGAACGCAGTGAGTTTTTCCACGGCGGCCGCATCCGCGCCCTCGGGCGGCGTGAGAATGCACCAGCGGTTCATGAACAGTTCGGCGAAGCCGGAATCCGGCCCGGAATTCTCGGTGCCGGCCACCGGATGCGCGGGAATGAAATGCACATTGGCCGGCAGGTGCGCGGCCATGGCGGTCAGCACCGAAGCCTTCACCGAGCCGACGTCGGAGACGATGGCGCCCGGCTTGAGATGCGCGGCGATGCTTTCGGCGACAGCACCGCAGACGCCCACCGGCACGCAGGCGATTACCAGATCGGCATCCGCCACGGCCGCGGCGTTGTCGTCAGCGACGATGTCGGCGAGCTTGATCTCGACCGCCCGGGCCCGGACTTCGGCCGACGCGTCGGTGGCCACCAGCACTTCGGCGAGGCCGAGTTGCTGGATGCCGCGCGCCAGCGACGAGCCGATCAGGCCGAGCCCGATCAGCGCGATGCGTTTGAAAGGCGGCTGCGAGGTCACGTATTTGACGCCATGAATTCACGCAGCGTCTCGATCACCAGGAGGTTGGCCTCCTCGGTGCCGATGGTCATGCGCAGCGAATTGGGCAGGCCGTAATTGGTGACGGCGCGCAGCACCAGTCCGCGCTTGGTGAGGAACGCGTCGGCATCGGCTGCAGTTTTTCCCGTCTCCGGAAAATGCATCAGGAGAAAATTCGCCACACTCGGCGTCACCTTGATGCCGAGCTTGGTGAGCTCCCTGGTCATGATCTCGACCCACTTCGCAGTGAAGTCGACCGACATCTTTACATGACCGGTGTCCTCGATCGCAGCCACCGCGGCGAACATCGCCGGCGCCGAGACGTTGAACGGACCGCGCACGCGGTTCAGCGCATCGACGATATGCGCCGGGCCGAACATCCATCCGATCCGCAGCGCGGCAAGGCCGTGCACCTTGGAGAAGGTGTAGGTGGCAACGGTGTTGTCCGTGGTCTTCGCCAGTTCGAGGCCGTTGTCGTAGTCGCCCTTGGTGACATAGTCCGAATAGGCGCCGTCGAGCACCAGCAGCACGTTGTCCGGCAAGCCGGCGCGCAGGCGCTTGATCTCCGACGACGGCAGATAGGTGCCGGTCGGATTGTTCGGGTTGGCCAGCCACACCAGCTTGGTGCGATCAGTCACGCATTTCAGGATGGCGTCGACGTCGCAGGTGAAGTCCGTTTCCGGTGCCACGACATTGGTGGCGCCGTTGCCCTGGGTGGCGATCGGGTAGACCAGAAAGCCGTGCGCCGTCGAAATCGCCTCGTCGCCGGGGCCGAGATAGACATGGGCCAGCAGGTTCAGGATTTCGTCGGAGCCGGCGCCGCAGATGATCTGCGCGGGATCGAGGCCGAAACGGCGGCCGATCGCCTCGCGCAGCACCTTTGAGGTGCCTTCCGGATAATCCTCGAGATGGGCTGCCGCGGTGGCAAACGCCTCCTTCGCCTTCGGCGACGGGCCGAACGGGGTCTCGTTCGCCGACAGCTTGAAGGTCTTGCGGCCGGGATCGACCACCGGGCTCTTGCCGGGGGTGTAGGGCGAAATATCGAGGATGCCGGGCTTCGGCACGGGGCGGGACATTATCAACTCCAGAAAATCGAACGGGCTTTAACGCTGGGCGCCGTCGGCGGGCACCGTATAGCGGGTTGCGTGGCTGCCGACGAGGGCCGAAGAACGCATGGTTGCCCCCGCCGCAATGAGCGCCGCCTTGATGCTGTCGAGGCTGGTGGTTGCGGTGATCGAGATCAGCAGCGCCGCGCCGTCGAAGGCGGTATCCGGCACGGCGACGATCTCGGCCAGCGGCGACAGCGCCCGCGCGATCTCGGCATTCCAGCCGGAGACCCGCACGCTCCACATCTCGACTTCGGTGACCATGGCGCTGTCGGCGACGCGGGACACCACGAACACCGGCAGCGCGGCGGGATGGTCGGCGCGCTCGATGAACGGCAGCCGCGCGATGATCTTCGGCGTCCCCTTGGCTTCCAGCTCGAGCCACCATGGCGTGCGGCTCGACGTCGCCGACACCAGCGCCAGGTCGCCCTTGGATTTCGCCACGGCCTCGACCGCCGCCGCGGCGCTGAAATGCGCCACATAGGGCACCGTGAAGCCGAAATGGAATCGCGCCGAATCCCGCATCGCGGATTCGCCGAGCGACAGGTCGGCATGCACCGAGAACGGCGCCTGCACATAGGTGAAGGTGGCGATGATCACCCGCCAGATGCTCTCCACGGTATCGATCGGCAGGATACCGCGATGGCGCTGCACCAGGCGTCGCATCATGTCGGCCTCGCGCGCCGGGCGAAATGCCGAGCCGACCTCCTGGGTTTGCTTCACCGAGATCAGCCGGTCGATGATGTCGCCGCGCTGCATCAGCAGGCTGTGGACCTGCGCGTCGATGCTGTCGATTTCCTGGCGCAGCACCTCGAGCGAGGGCGGGGCGGGCGGTGCGATGGACATGCGTGGTAACCTGCAAGACGTGGAAGCGACTGATGAAATCGGGGATATGGCTGCCCATCTTGATAGGGTTCGCAGGCCCTGAAAGCAAAGAAAACATTGCGCCCGCGCACCGCCGCGGAAGACAGGATTTACCGTGTCCTCCGCCGCTCCTTGACGGAGGGCGTGTGCAGGACTAACTTGAATGTCACTTCGTGGTCATTTGAGCCGGCCGGCTTGCAGCCACGTTAAACAACTTGCTAAACAGGCCGGGGACACACTCAGAGTGATCCCGGCCGAACGCGTGTTCAGGCCGGGTTTTTTATGGCCTGAATTCCGCGTTGGTCTGCGTGACCTTCTGGGGAGGCCAGTATCGAGATGGTAAACGTCCAGGCGTTGAAGCCGGAGCCGGCGCGAAACAAGGATAGTGCCCACGAGGCGGATCATCCCACCTCGCTTGTGGCGCAGTTCGGCGCCGACCAGCCGTTGCCGCTCGATTGCGGCATAGATCTCGCGCCATTCCAGATCGCCTACCAGACCTACGGCACGCTCAACGCCGACAAATCCAATGCCATTCTGGTCTGCCATGCGCTGACCGGGGATCAGCACGTCGCCAATCCGCATCCGGTCACCGGCAAGCCGGGCTGGTGGAATACGCTGGTCGGCCCGGGCAGGGCGCTCGACACCGACCGCTACTTTATCATCTGCTCGAACGTGCTGGGCAGCTGCATGGGCACCACCGGCCCGGCCTCGACCAATCCGGCCACCGGCAAATTGTGGGGGCTGGATTTTCCGGTCATCACGATTCCCGACATGGTGCGCGCTCAGGCCATGCTGATCGACCGGCTCGGCATCGCCACGCTGTTCGCCGTGGTCGGCGGCTCGATGGGCGGCATGCAGACGCTGCAGTGGAGTGCGGCCTATCCGAAGCGGGTGTTCTCGGCATTGGCGGTGGCCTGCAGCACGCGGCATTCGGCGCAGAACATCGCCTTTCATGAGCTCGGCCGGCAGGCTGTCATGGCCGATCCGGACTGGCGCGGCGGCCGCTATTTCGAAGAGGGCAGCTATCCGCACCGCGGCCTCGGCGTGGCGCGCATGGCCGCGCACATCACCTACCTGTCCGACGCCGCCCTGCACCGCAAGTTCGGTCGCCGCATGCAGGACCGCGACCTGCCGACCTTCTCGTTCGACGCCGATTTCCAGGTCGAAAGCTACTTGCGCTATCAGGGCTCGTCCTTCGTCGAGCGCTTCGATGCCAACTCCTATCTGTACCTGACCCGCGCCATGGACTACTTCGACATTGCCGCCGACCACAACGGCGTGCTGGCGGAAGCCTTCCGCGGTACGCAGACGCGGTTCTGCGTGGTGTCGTTCACGTCCGACTGGCTGTTTCCCACGCCGGAATCCCGCGCCACGGTGCATGCGCTCAATGCCGGCGGCGCGCGGGTGTCGTTTGCCGAAATCGAAACCGACAAGGGCCACGACGCCTTCCTGCTCGACGTGCCGGAGTTCATCGACATCTCCCGCGCCTTCCTGGAATCCGCCGGCGCCGTGCGCGGCCTGATCGCGGAGAAGTAGCATGGCCGCACAGCAACAGGTCCTGCCCTTGCCCGGCCTCGCCATCCCCGGCGCGCAACTGCAGCGCGGCGATCATCTGCTGATGGCCGAGATGGTCGCGCGTGGCTCCAAGGTGCTCGACGTCGGCTGCGGCGAAGGCGATCTGCTGCAGCTGCTGGAAAGCCGCGGCATCGACGGCCGCGGCATCGAGCTGTCGCGCGAGGGCGTCAACCGCTGCGTCGCCAAGGGCCTCGCCGTGGTGCAGGGCGACGCCGACACCGACCTCGTCAACTATCCCGACGACGCCTTCGACTATGTGATCCTGTCGCAGACGTTGCAGGCCACACGGCAGCCGAAGGTGGTGCTGGAAAACCTGCTGCGCATCGGCCGCCGCGCCATCGTCTCGTTTCCGAATTTCGGGTTCTGGAAAATGCGATTGCAGTTGCTGGTCGGCGGCCAGATGCCTCGCACCGAGAACCTGCCTGCGACCTGGTACGACACGCCCAACATCCACTTCTGCACCATCAAGGACTTCGTCCAGCTGTGCGACGAGATCAACGTCAAGATGGAGCGCGCGGTGGCGCTCGATCTCAACGGCCGGCCGTTGCGGCTCAATGCGCCGTGGTGGTTCTGGAACATGTTCGGCGAGCAGGGCGTTTTCCTGCTCAGCCGCGCAGCCCGATCGGCCGGACGATAGGCCTTGGGCTGCACATCAGCCGCGAACGGTAAATTCATCCGATGAAATCGTGCATTTCGTGGGTCGTCTTTTTGCAGGCCACGTCTGCAACGTTGTCGTATCAAAATGATAATGGAACCAGATCGCGTACTAATGTTGCGCGCAGCCGGCGTTTCACACGCATTTAAAGCTATTTGGCGCAGCAATCTTAATGGAGGTTAATGCTCATGGCCGCAATGCGGCGTGGATCGCCGCAGGCAGTGACCCGCGTTTTGGCCGTGTCTTTTTGTCGCCACATCAAATTCCTTAACCCCACTCCCCGATATCGGCCGCGCGTTTGGCGGTCGGCATCGGGTCTGGGTTCACAAGGAAAAAATTTGGTATGGTTCAGTTCACTGCGTTTCGTTGGGCGCTTCGCTTCGTCACTCTCGCATTTTGTTCGGTCGTGATTGTCGCGCTCGCAACACCGGCTTCGGCACGGCCACGTCACAGCGGGCATCATGCCCATTCCCATCACAAGAACTACAATCACACTTCGCGTCATCATGGACGCCGTCACATGCGCGCCTCGGCTCGCCATGCGACCCTGCAGAGCGCCGACAGCGCGGCGGAATCGTTCGCCGGCAGCGGCTTCAGTTCGTCCAACGTCGTCGCCGAAGCGCGGCGTTACATCGGCAGCAATCCCACCGGCCGCAGCCGCTTGTGGTGCGCGCGCTTCATGAACATGGTGCTGCAGCGCTCCGGCCATCAGGGCACCGGCTCCGACATGGCGCGTTCGTTTTCGAGCTACGGCCAGCGTATTTCCGGCCCGCAGGTCGGCGCCATCGCGGTGATGTCGCGCGGCCGTCGCGGCGGTCATGTCGGCGTCGTCAGCGGCATCGATCCCAACGGCAATCCGATCATCGTCTCAGGCAATCACGGCCGCCGCGTCGCCGAGTCCGTCTATTCGCGCGGCCGCATCTACGCCTATGTGATGCCGACGAGCTGAAGTGCGGCGCACTTTCGTTCTTCCCCCTCTCCCCTTGTGGGAGAGGGGGATCGAACCGCGAAGCGGTTCGAGACGGGTGAGGGGTAGTCACAAGCTCCGAGCCAGTAACCCCTCATCCGACGTGGCCTATGGCCGCGCCACCTTCTCCCACCTAGCGAAGCGAAGCTTCGCGCGGGGGAGAAGGAAGAGGGCGCCTGCAGTGTCGTGCTACACCAGCTTCGGCGCTTCCATCGCAATCGCATCGCCTTCGGCAATCGTGCCGCCGGCAACGACCTCGGCATAGACGCCGAGGTCGGCGTGGTCCCAGGTCTGCATCAGCGTCGCAGGTATATTGAGATCGCGCGCCGCGGTGTCGGGATCGACATTGGTGGCGGCGCAGCGGACGATGCGCTTGACGACTTTCAACCGGGCATCGCCGATCGCGAGCACCTGATCCATCAGGTCGAACTCGCGCCAGGCCGGCCAGCCCGCCACATAGAGGTTGCCCCTAAACCGCAGCGGATCGACGGTCTGCCCGACGACGCCTTCAACCGCCGCAACGCTGGCCAGGTTGATGATCGACACCACCTTCTTCGCCACGTCGGAAAAGCTGTGGCCCGCCGAAAACAGGATTTTGGGCGGGCCGCGCAATTCGTCGGCAAAGTTTGCGGCGAAGGACTGCTCGATCGCCGCCCGGCCTTCTGATGTCTCCAGGTCGCCACGGGCGATCTCGGCGCCGTCCCGGTGGATCGTCAGGGTATGGCTGGCCTCGTCGTAGTGGCTGCGCAGGGCGGCCAGCCGCTCGTTGCGCATCAGCATCAGGAACTTGATCTTCGGAAAATACTGCGGCGCCGCCGGATCGAAGCCGCTGGGGCCGTTCTCGATGGCGTAGCGCCGGTCCAGGGGCAGCGGCTGCCCGGGGGCCAGCGCCACCTGGTCGAGGCGTTCCGGGGTAAGGCCCTTGACGGGATAGCGATACAGGCTGGCGACGCTGGCGACGGGATTTTCAATCATCGGAGATTTTTAGGGGATTCTCGCCGGCTCCGCCACCGCTGACGAAATTGTGAGGTGACCTCTTCCGTTCCGGGAACCGACTGCCCACATTTGCGTCAAGCCGGCGCCATGCCGGCGACGACCGCGGCTGTTGAGCGATATCAATGCGGCCCGCGGAAACCCAATGAAGATGCCGGTATCGTGCTTTCGGGGCGAACCGGCAGGCCGAGGGAAATCCCAACCATGAATATTGAAAAATACACCGAACGCGTGCGCGGCTTCATCCAGTCGGCGCAATCGCTGGCCGTGCGCGAGGGCCACCAGCAGTTTTCGCCGTTGCATATCCTGAAGGTTCTGCTCGACGACAGCGAGGGTCTGGCCGGCGGCCTGATCGATCGCGCCGGCGGCAATTCCCGGGCGATCCTGCAGGCCGCCGAAGCCGAACTGAAAAAGATGCCGAAAGTGTCCGGCGGCGGCGCCGGGCAGGTCTATCTGGCCCCGGCCACCGCGCGCGCCTTCGACGCCGCCGAACAGGCCGCGGAAAAGGCCGGCGACAGCTTTGTCACCGTGGAACGGCTGCTGCTGGCCCTGGCGCTCGACAAGGACTCCGAGGCCGGGTCCCTGCTCGCCAAGGGCGGTGTCACGCCGCAAAATCTCAATTCCGCGATCAATGCTTTGCGCAAGGGCCGCACGGCGGATTCCGCCACGGCGGAAAACGCCTATGATGCGCTGAAGAAATACGCCCGCGATCTCACCCAGGCGGCGCGCGACGGCAAGCTCGACCCGGTGATCGGCCGCGACGAGGAAATCCGCCGCACCATCCAGGTTCTGTCGCGCCGCACCAAGAACAATCCGGTGCTGATCGGCGAGCCTGGCGTCGGCAAGACTGCCATCGTCGAGGGCCTGGCGCTGCGCATCCTCAACGGCGACGTGCCGGAGAGTCTGCAGGACAAGAAGCTGCTGTCGCTCGATCTCGGCGCCCTGATCGCCGGCGCGAAATATCGCGGCGAGTTCGAGGAGCGGCTGAAGGCCGTGCTGCAGGAAGTGACCTCCGCCGAAGGTGGCATCATCCTGTTCATCGACGAGATGCATCAGCTGATCGGCGCCGGCAAGGGCGACGGTGCCATGGACGCGTCGAACCTCTTGAAGCCGGCGCTGGCGCGCGGCGAACTGCATTGCATCGGCGCCACCACGCTCGACGAATATCGCAAGCATGTGGAAAAGGACGCCGCTCTGGCGCGCCGGTTCCAGCCGATCTTCGTGGCCGAGCCCACTGTCGAGGACACCGTCTCGATCCTGCGCGGGCTGAAGGACAAGTACGAGCAGCACCACGGCGTGCGCATCACCGACTCCGCGCTGGTCGCGGCCGTCACGCTGTCGAACCGCTACATCACCGATCGCTTCCTGCCCGACAAGGCCATCGACCTGATGGACGAGGCCTCCGCCCGGCTGAAGATGCAGGTGGATTCCAAGCCCGAAGAGCTGGATTCCATGGATCGCGAGATCATCCGGCTCAAGATCGAGCAGGAGGCGCTGCGCAAGGAGACCGATCAGGGCTCGAAGAGCCGGCTGGAGACGCTGTCGAAGGAACTGGCCGAGCTTGAGGAGAAGTCAGCCGATCTGACCTCGCGGTGGTCGGCCGAGAAAAACAAGCTGTCCAACGCCCAGAAGCTGAAGAGCGATCTTGAGGCGCTGCGCAACGATCTTGCCGACGCCCAGCGCCGCGGCGAGTACCAGCGCGCCGGCGAGCTGGCCTATGGCCGGATCCCGGAACTGGAAAAGAAGCTGGCGGACATCGAGGCGCACGAGAACCACGGCGAGATGATGGAGGAGGCGGTCACCGCCAACCACATCGCGCAGGTGGTCTCGCGCTGGACCGGCGTGCCGGTCGACAAGATGCTCGAGGGCGAAAAGGACAAGCTGCTGCGCATGGAAGACAGCCTCGCCGAGCGCGTGGTCGGCCAGGCCGAAGCCGTGCATGCGGTGGCCACGGCGGTGCGCCGCTCACGGGCGGGATTGCAGGATCCGAACCGGCCGATGGGCTCGTTCATGTTCCTCGGCCCCACCGGCGTCGGCAAGACCGAGCTGACCAAGGCATTGGCCGGCTACCTGTTCGACGACGACACCGCGATGGTCCGTCTCGACATGTCCGAATATATGGAGAAGCACTCGGTCTCCAGGCTGATCGGCGCGCCTCCGGGCTATGTCGGCTATGACGAGGGCGGCGCGCTCACCGAAGCCGTACGGCGCAGGCCCTATCAGGTCGTGCTGTTCGACGAGATCGAGAAGGCGCATCCCGACGTGTTCAACGTGCTGCTGCAGGTGCTCGACGACGGCCGCCTGACCGACGGTCAGGGTCGCACCGTGGACTTCCGCAACACGCTGATCATCATGACCTCGAACCTCGGCTCCGAATTCCTGGTCAACCAGCCGGAAGGCGAGGACACCTCGGTGGTGCGCGAACTGGTGATGGGCAATGTCCGCTCCCATTTCCGGCCCGAATTCCTCAACCGCGTCGATGAGATCATCCTGTTCCACCGGCTGCAGAAGAGCGAGATGGGCCGCATCGTCGAGATCCAGTTCTCTCGCCTGCAGAAGCTGCTGGAGGACCGCAAGATTGTGCTGTCGCTCGATCCCGCGGCGCGCGACTGGCTGGCCGAGAAGGGCTGGGATCCCGCCTATGGGGCGCGTCCGCTGAAACGTGTGATCCAGCGCTTCGTGCAGGATCCGCTGGCCGAGATGATCCTCGCCGGCGATATCAGGGACGGCGACACGGTGGCCATCTCGGCGGAGGGCAACGTGCTGACCTTCAACGGCCGGGTGCCGCAGACTGCCGAGATCGCGCAGTTCGAGGCGCCGATCCCGAAGCGCAAGCTGAACTGACGTCACATGCCGGGTCGCCGCTGCGGGTCATGCGCCGCGGCGGCCCGGTCCATGTGCGGCGCCGGTTCAAGCAGAGACTGATTCCGGGTGCGTCGTCCTCAATTCGGCCAGCGATCGGAGGATGACGGTCGTCGCACCCTGCAGCGCCAGCACAGCCATGATGGTGGCCACAATCATGTCGGGCCATCCTGCGCCGGTGCCGAACACGCCCAGCGCCGCCAGTAACACCGCAACATTTCCGAGCACATCGTTGCGTGTGCATATCCAGGCCGACTGCATATTGGCGTCGCCGCTGCGGTGCGACCACAGCAAGGCAAAGGACGCGGCGTTGGCGGCAAGCGCCGTGACGCCGACCGTTCCCATGGTGAACGCGCTTGGCAATGTGCCGTGCGCGGCGTGCCAGATCACCGTCCCGATAACCCACAGGCCAAACAGCGCCATGGTCACGCCCTTCGCCAGCGCAGCCGCGGCCCGGTAACGAAGCGCCATTCCGATAACGAGCAGGCTGATGCCGTAGTTCGCGGCGTCACCGAGGAAATCGAGTGCGTCCGCCTGAAGCGAAGCGGAGCCGGCGGCGACGCCGGCCGCCACTTCCACCACAAACATCGCAATATTGATGGACAGGACTGCCCATAGGACGCGCCGGTACGATGCTGTTTTCCGGGGAGAGTCCAGATTCAACGGGGGTGGTGCGCAGCAATTGTCCGCCATGTCGCGACACTCCGGCGAGAATGGCGCAGCTTAGGTCCGGGCGCCTGGCGTGACAAGCTGCGCGAGGAGGGGGCAAATACCGATTGAATCGGACGTGATGGGGCATGCATAACATCGGCGTCTGCGCCAGCGCGCGTGCGCAATGCCCCTTTGGGCCGAATAGCCCTGAAAGCCCCTCATGATCGACAATCGTTTTGCCTTTGGCGTGGTCGGCGGTCTCGGGGCGCTGGCCGGGGCGGATCTGCTGCAGCGGCTGATCCGCGTCACCGCCACCGATCACGAGCGCTATGCCATCGTCTTCGAGCAGCAGAGTTTTCCGGGCGACCGGCTGCGCAGCGACAGCCAGTATGATCCGACCGGCCGCAAGCTGCATGCTTTCAGCCTGATTCGCCGGCTCGAGACGCGCGGCACCGATGCGATCCTGCTGCCGTGTTTCGTCAGCCAGACATTCCTGCACGAGATCGAACCCAACATCAGCACGCCGGTTGTCGGCCTGATGGCCGCCTTGCTGGCAAAGGTGACGACGGCGTTTCCGCAGGCACGGCGTATCGGCGTGCTCACCTCAGATTATGTCCGCGACAGGGATCTGTTCGGCCGGACGTTTGGCGACAGCCATGAGCTGGTCTATCCGGACGCCGACGCGCAGCGGGCGCTGATGGATATCGTCTATGCGGCCGGCGGCATCCGGTCGGGGACGGATGCGCCGGCGCTGATCGGCCGGCTGCGCGACATCTGCGAAGGCCTGGCGGGGCAGGGCTGCGACATCATCCTTCCCGGCTTTACCGAACTGTCGCTGGTGCATGCGGCGCTGTCGGCATCACTGCCGATTCCGATCCTCAATGCCAACCAGTGCTATGCGGACTACGCGCTGAGCCAGCCGGTACTGCGCCCGCGCAAGGCCTTCAAGATCGGCGTGGTCGGCGGCGTCGGACCGCTCGCCACCGTCGATTTCATGGAGAAGGTGGTCAAGCTGACCGAGGCGCGGCGCGATCAGGATCATGTCAAGATGATCGTCGAGCAGAATCCGCAGATCCCCGATCGCACCGAGCATCTGCTGCATCAGGGCACCGACCCGACCATCGCGCTGTTCGCCACCTGCAAGAAGCTGGAAGCCGCCGAGGCCGACCTGATCGCGATTCCCTGCAACACGGCGCACGCCTTCGTCGAGCGCATGCAGGCGCACCTGAGGATTCCGGTGCTCGATATGCTGGATGAGACCATGGCGCAGATCGCCAGCCGTTATGCCGGCCAACCGGTCGGGCTGCTGGCGACATCGGGCACGGTCGAAAGCGGGGTCTATGCAGTGGCGGCGAAGCGCGCCGGCGTCGCGATCATGGTGCCGGACGCGGCGCACCAGGCCCTGGTGATGGAATCGATCTATGGCGCCAGCGGCGTCAAGGCGGGCTTTACCGAGGGGCGTTGTCGCGACGACCTGCGCATCGCCATCGCGCACCTGGCCGAGCGCGGCGCCGCCGTCGTCGTGCTCGGCTGCACCGAACTGCCGCTGCTGTTTCCGCAGACCGAAAGTTTTGAAACCGGAGGCCGCACGGTGGCGCTGCTCGATCCGACGCTACTGCTGGCGTCGGCGTGCGTGCGGCATGCGCAGGCGGCGCGGGGAACGCTGTAACCGTCACCTCTCCCCAGCGGGGAGAGGTGACGAGCCGACGTCGATGGTCTCAAATGAACTCGGTCGCTTACGTCAGCGGCACCGCCGGGACAGCGGAGCCCGCCTCGTTGCGCGCGTCCTTCCGGACCAAAATCGCCTGCGCCTGCCAGCCGGCAACAATCATCACCGCGCACAGCACATAGAAGCACACGCCGAGCCCGAAGGTCCGGGCGATGCCGAACTCGATCGACAGTGCGACGCCGAGCGCCGAGGCCAGCATCGAGGTGATGCCGTTGGCGCTCCAGAAGAACGGCAGCAGCCTGTCGTGGCGACGCCAGATGCTCAGGCCCAGCGGGAACATCATGCCCATGAAAAATGCCGGCGGGGCCAGCAGCAACACCGAGATGAGGATGCGCATTTCGGTGGCCTCGGTGCGTGCCCAAGTGGTCACCACGGGTGTCAGAAGCCCGGCCATCACAAGCATGGCCAGCAGCGCGACGATGCGGGCGACCACGGCGCCGGGCCTGGGCGGCCGTGCGCCCACGGTGACGCTGCCGAGCCCGCTGAAGATCAGGATCGAGACCAGCACCACGCCGAGCCCGTAAACGGGATGGCCGAGGAACACCATCAGCCGCTGCATCTGCGAGATTTCGATCAGCATGAAGCCCATGCCGATGCCGCTGAAATAGATCACCGGCGGCGTCAGCGTCGACAGCGGCATGGTCCGCGCGAGACGGGTGAAGGGAATGACGATGTAATAGATGCAGGCCAGCCCCGCCACCAGCACCAATGACAGGGTGATGCTGACCGCCGAATTGTTGTTGTTCAGCGCCTTCGATGGCTTGGTGAAGAAAGTGCCGAGCCGGGCAGTGTAGAAGAAGAATGGACTATCGTCGGTGGATGGCGCGATGTTCTCCGCCAGCGTGTTGAACCAGGCGGTGTCGGCCTTGCCGGACATCAGCGTGGTGGTGACGTCGTCGAACGACACGTCGGGTCCGAGCAGGATCTTGAAACCCTGCGCGAGTACGCGGCTCTTGGCGGCTTCCCACTGCGCGGCGGTGAAGGCGTCGGGCCGGCTGATCACCGTGACGATGTTGTCGACATTCAGCGCCACCACGTGCTGCGCCAGTTCGGCGGCGGGCACGCCCTTGTTCTGCAGGGCGGCGGATGCGATCGCCACCAGGCGATAGAATTCGCTGCGGTGATCTTTCGGGTCATACCATCGCGACACCGACAGCATGCCGCCGGGATTGAGCGCCCGGTAAAAATCGCCCCAGGCCTCCACGGTGTACAGCCGGTTCTCGGTCAGCGTCAGGCCGCCGGCGGCGGTGGCCGCCCAGGTGTCGATCAGCGAGATCTGCACCAGGTCGAACCGCTCCGGTGAATGGTTGATGTAGCTGCGGGCTTCGGCATTGACGAGCTTGACGCCGGGCTGGCGGTCGAGATGGCCGGAGAAGTCGGCGAACTTGTCGGTGAGCACTTCGAAGATCGCCGGATTGATCTCGATGCCGCGTATGGTCTTCGCGCCAAAATACAGGCCCGAGAGAATATCGCGACCGCCGCCGACGCCGACCACGGCGACGTCGTTCGGCCTCTGCACCAGATAGGCGGCGTTGATGACGTCGTCCTGCAGATAGGACAGCTTGGCGAGATCGCCGTCGAACCTGGTGATGACGGTGGCGGCATCGGCGTCGATGTCGAGATGGTTCTGGTCGATCTTGACCTGCGGGGGATGCGCGATGCCCCAGCCCTGCGGCGTGCTTTCGCCCATCGCCGTGACGCGGACGCGGGAATAGGTGTTCCAGCGCTCGAACAGGGTGCCGGTCTGTTCGGCGCCCTTGGCCCAGAACACGCCGAGATGGCTCCTGCCCGAGACCGCGAGCCCGGTATGCAGCGTGGCAATGGTCGCCAGCGTCAACGCCACTGCGCCGCTCAGGCGCAGGCTTTTGCGGTCGCCGCTGTGCCGCGTCACCATCCAGCCGGCGGCGGCGGCAAAGGCGCCGATCCAGAACGCGGCGCTGACCGGATCGATCAGCAGCAGCACGAAGATCAGGCCGAGGCAGCCCAGTGCGGCGCCCGACAGGTCGGCCGCATAGAGCCAGCCGCCGGCATAGGGCAGGCGGGTCAGCAGCAGCGTGATGCAGACGCCGCTTTCGGTGAACGGGATGACGAAGGCGAAGGTGGTGACGGTCAGCGCCACGGCGACATAGGGCTCGGGCACCGCCAGCGGGACGCAGAGAAACACGGTCATGGCGGCGACGCTGGAGATGGCGAAATACGCCGCGTGGCGCGCAAAGTCCTGCGCGACCCGTTCCGGCGCGTAACGCGCCGCATCGCCGTAGACCGCGATGGCGCCGCGGGTCAGCCCGAGCATGGCGAAGGAAATCGCTGCGAAGGCGAAGTGGTAGTACAGCATCACGCTGAAGAAGCGGGTGATCAGCACCTGGTACGACAGCGTCGCCGCGGCCAGCACGAAAATGGCGATGCAGTAGCGGCGTTGAGCCGCAAATGATGTCGGCAAGGCGCTGTCCTCACGTGAACCGTGACCATGCGCTGACGCGCAGTTTCCGCCGAAACTGCCAGAAATCTCCTAAGATCTGATTGACCTGATGCCGTATTTGACGGGGTTTTGGGAGCCCGCAGTTGCCCTCCTTCACTCCTCCCCGACGGGGAGAGGTGAAGCGAGAACCTACCGGTTGCTGACCTGCCGCGCCGGCGTGCCGGTCATGGCTGCGTCGGAGACCCGCGCGCCGTTGCCGCGCATGTTCATCTGCGTGTCGAGGCCGTCGCGCACCTTCTCGAAGCTGGCCATCAATGGGCCTTCGAGCGAACGGCCGCGCGGCAGCTTCACGCGCATCGGGTCGACGAAGCGGCCATTGACCAGGATTTCGTAGTGCACATGGGCGCCGGTGGAGGCACCGGTGGAGCCGACGAAACCGATCACCTGGCCCTGACGGACGCGCTTGCCGGGTTCGAGGCCCTTGGCGAAGGCCGACATGTGGCCGTAGGCGGTCTCGTAGCCGTTGTTGTGCTTGATCTTGACGAACTTGCCGTAGCCGCCTTCCCAGCCGGCGACTTCCACCGTGCCGTTGCCGGACGCGAAGATCGGGGTGCCGTAGGGCGTCGCCCAGTCGACGCCGGTGTGCATCTTCACATAGCCGAGGATGGGATGGCGGCGGCTGCCGAAGCCGGAACGCATGATGGCGTTGTTGACGGGCTTGCGCACCAGGAACTTCTTCGCGCTCTTGCCGGTCTCGTCATAGTAATCGACGATGGAATCGTCGGGGGTCTGAAAGCGGTAGTATTTCTTGGTCTCGCCGCCCACCGTGAGCGAGGCGAACAGCACCTCGGTCTTTTCGGTGATGGTGGCGCCTTCGTCCTCGCCGGCGAAGAACACGTCGAACGAGTCGCCGGGTTGCACCTTGCGCTGGAAATCGACGTCGTAGGAGTAGATCCGGACCATGTCCTCGATCACGGTGGGCGGCACCTTGTTGCGCAGCGCGGTCTCGTAAATGCTCTGGTAGAGCCGCACGCCGGTGCCGTCATCCTCGTCATCGTCGCTCTCGGCGGCGGGCGCCTCGGCCACGGTGTTCATGCTCTGCACGTCGACGGCGACGTATTTGCCGAGATCGGACAAAGCGGCGACCGCTTCGATGGTGGAGTCGTTGGCGACGATCACGCGGTAGGGCTGCAGCCGCTGGCCGGGCGCGGACGGCGCCATCAGGATCCGCAGTTTCTGGCCTTCCTTCAATCCGCCGTCGCGGCCGCGCGCGCCGAGCGTATAGGCGATGGCCTTGATCTCTTCCGGCGAGGCGCCCTGGTCGCGCAGGATGGTGGCGACCGTGTCGCCCTTCTTGACCACATGAATGCGCTCGCCGCTGGGGTTGCCGCCGGTCGCCTGGTCTTTGGTTTTCGGAAGCTGGGTGACATTTTCCGGGACCACGCGGGTCTGGAAGCCGGCATAGGGATCCGGTGTGGTGCCCTCGGCGGCGTAGGACATCTTCATGTCGGGCTGGCGGCCGACCTCGCCGGTGGCGCTGGCCAGCGTGTAGCGGACGCCGGAATTGCCGCGCCAGTTCGAGGCGTCGCGGACCCGCATCAGGACCTCGTCGATCGCCACGGAGGCGGCGATCTTGGCCTTCGGCAACACCGGCGCGAGATCGCGGGTGACGAACGATACTTCGGCGTCCGGCTCGATGGCGTCGGGGTTCTGCGCGTCCTCGGTGGCGGCGGGCGCCGCGGTGCCGACGTCGGTCAGCATGCGCTGGGCATTGAAGGGCGGAATTTTCGCGGTGAGGTCGCTGGTGGCCATCGACAGGTTACCGGAGATCCGGATGAACGGGCGCACCCGCATGACGTCGCGATTGCCGACGCGGGTCACGGTGGAGACCCGGACCACCTGGCGCGCGGCGGAGGATTCGCTCGGCGGCGGCAGGCGGTCGCTCTTGTGCAGGCTGGCCAGTTTGTCGTTGGCGCTGAAGGCGCCGCGCAGCGCGCCCTCGACGCGTTCGGGCACCTTGGCAAATGTCATCTCGCCATCGAGCGACGCAAAAACGGCGCCGCCGATGAGAGCTGCGCCGCAAAGACCCGTGAGAATCGTGCCGCTGAACCACTGTACCGAAACGCGGCGGCGATCGATCACCGCGGCTTCGGAGCCGTCGACGGAAAGTGGCGGCTCGTGTCCGAGATCGATGATCCCGGACTCGCGTCCATAGTTGCCGCCGCGTGACGTCGCGTAATTCAAGCCGAAATCCCCCGAACGTTCATCACCACAATACGACGGGATTTCCCCCGACCGCGTCGCATCGACATTGCAAACGTCACCGCGTCCGAACAGCGTGCGCCAAAATGCTGGCCCCGATGCAGAACGTCAATGCCGCAAAAACTTCCTGCTGCATTCCGATGAAACCGAAGGGAGGAACGCCAACTTGCGATCGTCACGTTCGATCCATGAAATGTCGGTCGCCTGACCCGGCGACCGAATTTTTTTCCGAACAACTCCCCGCCAGAACGCCGCAGCATTGTGGCTGATAGATGGCTAGCCCCTGTAATACCTCAGCTTTTGGGCACGCGCGCGAGATGACGTTTTTCTGACGATTGGCGTTGACAGATCCAAGTTGGAGGGCCTATAAACCGGCCACTGAGCGCGGCGGCGCCGGGGCCCACGGGTCCGGGCGGGTGTTTGTGCCTTTGAAGCTCCTCATCAAGGTGAGTGACTCAACAGCCGATAGGTCTCGGTTGTGATTCGTCGTCTTGTGAGGTTGCCGGCTCCTCTGCAACAGAGGCGCCCAAGATTTTCTCCCTTAGGGGAGGGCGATGCTTTTTGCATCGGGTTGTTTGACAAGTTTAGATGAAGAAAGAGAAACGTGGACGGCGGAGTCCTTGCGGGTCTCGGTTTGGAAGCATTCGGCGCGAGCTGGTGATTTTGGATCGGGGCCGGACGAAAGACTTCGGCGGTACACGTTTTGATACAAAGGTTACACCATCGTTGTTTGCGCTGTGAAGCGCGGACGGCAGGTTGATCAAATCTCACGATTTGATTGACCAAGTATGGT
>DATCUS010000317.1:0-15697 GCA_036561845.1 Tardiphaga sp.
TCCCGCGCTGCCGGCGCTGTCCGACGACACCATTGCGGCCGCGCAGGGCATGGGCGCGGGCGACCGCAACGCCATGGTACAGAGCATGGTCGATCGCCTCGCCACACGACTGAAGAGCGACGGCAACGATGTCGAGGGATGGTTGCGGCTGGTGCGTGCCTATATGGTGCTGGGCGACCGTGACAAGGCGAAGCAGGCGGTGGCGGATGCGCGGCAGGCGGTCGGTTCCGACGCCGGCCGGCTGCAGCAGCTGAACGACGGCCTGAAAAGCGCCGGGCTGGACGGATAAATCAAATGACACGCAAGCAGCGACGGTTGACGATGATTGGCGGTTCGCTGGCGGTGCTGGCGGTGGCGGCGGCACTGGTGCTGAACGCGATGCGCGACTCCATCGTATTCTTCTCGACGCCGACCATGGCGGCGGAGAAGCATGTTCCGGTCGGCAAGCGTTTTCGGCTCGGCGGCCTGGTGCAACCCGGCTCTCTGGTGCGCGGCGACAATCTCGCTGTCACCTTCGAGGTCGCCGATGGCGGCGCCAAGCTGCCGGTGGCCTACAAGGGAATCCTGCCCGACCTGTTCCGCGAAGGGCAGGGCGTGGTCGCCGAGGGCGCGCTCGATGCCAACGGCGTGTTCAAGGCCGACACGGTGCTGGCCAAGCATGACGAGAACTACATGCCGAAGGAAGTCGCCGATTCCCTGAAGAAGCAGGGCCACTGGAAGGACGACTACGACAAGAAGCCGGGCGCCGCGGCGGCCGGCGCGCAGGGCGCGTCGAACACGCCGCGGAGTGTCACTGACGCAAAACAAGGAGTTTTGCGGTGATCGCCGAAGCCGGACATTACGCGCTGGTGCTGGCGCTGGCGCTGGCGCTGATCCAGTCCACCGTGCCGATCCTCGGCGCGCAGCTGCGCGATCCTGCGCTGATGAACGTCGCGCGCTCCACGGCTCTGGCGCAGCTGTTGTTCGCAGCGCTGTCGTTCACGGCGCTGGTGATGCTGCACGTCAACTCGGACTTCTCGGTCGCCAACGTGTTCGAGAACTCGCATTCGATGAAGCCGCTGCTCTACAAGATCACCGGCGTGTGGGGCAACCACGAAGGCTCGATGCTGCTTTGGGTGTCGATCCTGGCGCTGTTCGGCGGGCTGGTCGCGGCCTTCGGCAACAACCTGCCGCTGACCTTGCGCGCCAACGTGCTGGCGGTGCAGGGCTGGATCGCCAGCGCGTTCTACCTGTTCATCCTGATCACCTCGAATCCGTTCCTGCGCCTCGCCAATCCGCCGATCGAGGGCCGCGATCTCAATCCGGTGCTGCAGGACATCGGCCTCGCGGTGCATCCGCCGATGCTCTATCTCGGCTATGTCGGCTTCTCCATTTCGTTCTCTTTCGCCGTCGCCGCACTGATCGAAGGCCGCATCGACGCCGCCTGGGCGCGCTGGGTGCGGCCGTGGACGCTGGTGGCGTGGATCTTCCTGACGCTGGGCATCGCCATGGGCTCGTACTGGGCCTATTACGAGCTCGGCTGGGGCGGCTGGTGGTTCTGGGACCCGGTGGAAAATGCGTCGCTGATGCCGTGGCTCGCCGGGACCGCGCTGCTGCATTCCGCCGTGGTGATGGAAAAGCGCAACGCGCTGAAGGTCTGGACCATCCTGCTGGCAATCCTGACCTTCTCGCTGTCGCTGCTCGGCACCTTCCTGGTGCGTTCCGGCGTGCTCACCTCGGTGCACGCTTTCGCCACCGACCCGACCCGCGGCGTCTTCATCCTGCTGATCCTGTGCATCTTCATCGGCGGCAGCCTGACGCTGTACATGTGGCGGGCCTCGGCGCTGAAGCAGGGCGGGCTGTTCGCGCCGATCTCGCGCGAGGGCGCCTTGGTGCTCAACAACCTGTTCCTCACCACCGCCTGCGCCACCGTCTTTGTCGGCACTCTGTATCCGCTGGCGCTGGAAGTACTGACCGGCGACAAGATCTCGGTGGGCGCGCCGTTCTTCAACCTGACCTTCGGGCCGCTGTTCGTGCCCTTGCTGCTGGCAGTCCCGTTCGGGCCGCTGCTGGCGTGGAAGCGCGGCGACATCAAGGGCGCGGCGCAGCGGCTGATCGCAGCCGGCGTCGCTGCCCTGGTCGCCATCGCGCTGCTGTGGGCATGGACCCGTGGCGGTGCGGCGCTGGCGCCGCTGGCCATCGGACTTGCGGTGTTCGTCATCGGCGGCGCGATCACCGATCTCGTCGAGCGCACCCAGTTGTTTCGCGCGCCGTTTGGCACGGCCATGCGCCGCGCCGGTGGCCTGCCGCGCTCGACCTGGGGCACGGCCTTCGCCCATGCCGGCGTCGGCGTGGCGCTGATCGGCATCGTCTGCGAGACCACCTGGAACAGCGAATATATCGGCACCATGAAGCCGAACGACGTGGCGAAGATCGCGGGCTACGAACTCAGGCTCGACGACGTCGTGCAGCGCCAGGGCCCGAACTTTCGCGAGATGATCGCGACATTCGGCGTCAGCCAGGGCGGCGACAAGCTCAGCGTGATGACGCCGTCGAAGCGCAATTTCACCACGCGCGCGATGTCCACCACCGAAGCGGCGCTGCTGTCGCGCGGCTTCAGCCAGCTCTACATCTCGCTCGGCGACACCGCGGCCGATGGCGCCATCGCGGTGCGGATCTATCACAAGCCGATGGTGCTGCTGATCTGGTTCGGCCCGGTGCTGATGGCCTTCGGCGGGCTGCTGTCGCTGTCAGACCGGCGGTTGCGCGTCGGCGCGCCGAAGCCGGCCAAGGTGCCGCGCGGCTTGCAGGCGGCGGAGTAGTTCGGTCTCAGCGCTTGCCGCGCTGACGTTTCATGTCGGCGACAATTTCACGTCGCTTTGCAAAGCGTTCCGGCCCGGCTTCTTCGGCTGAAACAGCAATCGGCGCGAGGAGTTCGAACGGTACGTCAAGAAATTTTGCGATTTTCCGATGCAGTTCGAACGGCCCCTTACGCTTGCCGGTTTCCAGATCGGACAGATAGTTTTGGGCGATCTGCACGCTCTCGGCTGTAGCGAGCTCGGCCTGAGTCCAGCCGCGAAATTTGCGCAGGACCCGTATCGGATTTTCACCGTTAGCCAACTGCTCCACGACAGCGATCGGTAGGCGCAATCCATTATCTTGCTTCGCCCGGGCGACCAGCTTCGCCGTCCCGATGTCCTCGGCAGCCTCGTCAGACAGAGCCTTGAGGCGCTCGTACTCAGCGCGGGGCATGATGGCGACCTCGCCAGCGGGCGTTTGCTTGAATTCAACCTTCATCACCTTACCTCAATCATAAATTTCCCGTCGATGGCCCACGGCGGCTACAACAATGTTGTCGGATTCCTGATAGAAGATGACCCGATAATCTCCCACACGGAGCCGCGCACCATCTTGTCCTTTCAGCTTCTTGACGTCGCCCTTTCCCGTTTGCGCAAAAGCGTCGAGCTTGGTGCCAATGCGCTTGCGCACAGGCGGCGGCAGTTTCATCCATTGCCGCGTCGCGGCTGTCGTAAAGACGATCTCGCCCATCGTTCGAAATATCGCATTATGCGATATTTTTGTCAAGGTCTGCTGGCGATATCGATTGGATTTGCGGCGCCTTCCGCTTCCTACGCCGTGCAGCCCGATGAGATCATGGCCGATCCCGCCAAGGAGGCCCGCGCCCGCGAGCTGTCGCGCGAGTTGCGCTGCATGGTCTGCCAGAACCAGTCGATCGACGATTCCGATGCGCCGCTGGCGCGCGACCTGCGGCTGCTGGTGCGCGAGCGACTGGCGGGCGGCGACAGCGATGCGCAGGTGATGGACTTTCTGGTCGCGCGCTACGGCGAGTTCGTGCTGCTGAAGCCGCGGCTGGAAAAGCACACGCTGTTGCTGTGGCTGCTGACGCCGCTGGCGCTCGGCGGCGGCGGCCTCGCGCTGTGGATCCATCACCGGCGGCGCGGCAAGGGCACGTCGGACGACGGCATGCCGCCGACGCTGACCGCCGACGAAGAGGCGCGGGTCGAGAAACTGCTCGCCGCCGAGACCGCGGAGACCAGGCCGACCTAGCCTCGGCAGGTCCCGCTGTCGCGGGCATCAGGCATCGCTCACGCCACCGACAACGCGGCCTGGATGTTGCGGCCGGTGCGCTCGATGTGTTCGCGCAGGATCCGCGTGGCGTCCCGCGTGCGCCGCTCGATCATCGCATGGGCGATCGCGGTATGTTCGGCCGGCACGTCGCGATCGGGCTGGTGCTTCTTCAGAAAGATGCGCCGATAGCGGTCGCTCTGGTCGTGCAGGGTGGCGCAGAACTGCATCAGCAGCGGCATCTGGCACGCCGAGATCAGCTCGGCATGAAATGCGCGGTGGGCGGTCTCCCAGGCTTCCTGCTCCTCCGTCGAACGCGCCCCGCGCTTGCAGCGGCTGAGCTGGTGCAACGTGCCGAGCACGCGACCTTCCCAGGCCACGTCGCCATGCACGATGCTTTCCTTCACCGCGAGACCTTCGAGCTCGACGCGCAGCCGGATGATTTCCGCCAGATTGTCGGCCGAGACCGGCGTTACCCGGTAGCCGCGCTGGTCGATCAGCGCGACCAGCCCGTCATTCTCGAGCCGGCACAGCGCTTCGCGCAGCGGGCTCAGGCTGACGCCGAAGGCCGCCCGCAGCCGGTCGAGATTGAGCTTGCTGCCGGGCAGCAGCTCGCCCCGCATGATGGAGTCGCGCAGGCGCGCGACCAGCGTGGTCGAGAGCGTGGTCGGCACGGAACCGGCAGTGCGTGCGGCGTTCATCGATGCATCACCCGTTGTTGCCGAAACCATAGAGCGCGGCGGGATTGTCCACCAGGGCGCGCTGCTGCGCAGCCTTGTCGGGAATCCACAGCGGGATCAGATCGACCAGATCGCCGTCGTTGGGCATGGGCACAGGGCAGATCGGATGCGGCCAGTTGCTGCCCCAGATGATCCGGTCAGGCCGGGCTTCGACGACGCGGCGGATCATCGGCAGCATGTCGCGGTGCGGATAGGCCTCCGCGGACAGGCGATAGAGGCTGGCGAGCTTGATCCAGCATCGGTCGGTGTCGAGCAGTCGCAGCAGCGTCCGGAACGGCTCGGAATCGACGCCTTCCGCGGCGCTGATGCGGGCAAGGTGATCGAGCACGAATGGACTGCGAACCGCCAGCAACTGCGGCGCCACATCCACCAGCTCGGTCGCCTTGTTGAAATGCAGGACGAGGTGCCAGCCGAGATCGAAGGTCTCCTCGGCCAGACCGCGCAGATGCGCAAACGACGCGCCGCCGCTGACCACCGTCGACATGCGACAGCCGCGCATTCCGGCGCGGTGCATGTCTTCGAGTTCGCCTTGCCGCAGGCCGGAGGGGATGACGGCGACACCGCGCAGCCTGGTCGGATGGGCGCGCAGCGCGGCGAGGGTTGCCCGATTGTCCGTGCCATGTGCACCGCCATGCACGATGACCGCGCGGTCGATGCCCAGGATTGCGTGGAGCTGCATCAGGTCCTCGCAGGTGCAGTCTTCTGGCGTGTAGCTGCGCTGGTCGCTGAAAGGGAATGTGGTCTGCGGGCCGAACACGTGAACGTGGGTGTCGCAGGCGCCGCGCGGCATGACGAAGGCCGGTCGTTTCGGATGGCGGTCCGGACCGGGGCAGGGCTTCGGCTTCATGCCGGGAGTGGGTGACGTCATCTTTCGCGCATCCCGTTCGTTCGGCCGCGGCGCGCCACGCGACGTGCCGCTGTCCGGCCGATTTGACGGCAGCGCAATTGGCTGTCAACATAAAATCGACGATACAAAAAAAATCGATGATCTTGGAGGATCGCATGCGGCTCGTGGTTTCTGCCCTGGTGGCTCTGGTGATGATGGTCCAGCTCGGCCAGCCGGCCGAAGCAGGGTATCCCGATCGCGGCGTGCGCATCGTGGTGCCGTTTCCAGCCGGCGGCTCCAACGACGTGGTCGCGCGCATGCTCGGCGCCAAGCTGCAGGAGCTGTGGGGCCAGCCGGTGGTGATCGACAATCGCGGAGGAGCCGGCGGCAACATTGGCGCCGAGTCCGTCGCGCGCTCGCCCGCCGACGGCTACACACTGCTGCTGACCGCGCCGGGGCCGCTCGCCGTCAATCAATCGCTCTACGCGCAACTACCGTTCAACCCCATGCAGGATTTCACGCCCGTTGCGCTGATCGCATCGGTGCCGATCGTGCTCGCCGTAAACCCGAACGTGAAGGCGACGACGGTCGCCGAACTGATTGCGCTCGCCAAGGCGTCGCCGGGCAAGCTCAATTTCGGTTCGTCCGGCCTGGGCTCGACCAACCATCTCGCCGGCGAATTGCTGAAGACGCGCGCCGGCATCGACATTGTGCATGTGCCGTATCGCGGTGCGGCCCCCGCCATGAACGATTTGATTGGCGGCCAGATCCCGATGATGTTCGACAACATGCCGGCCATCCGTCCGCAGGTTCAAGGCGGCACGATCCGTGCGATTGCGGTGGCTGGCGCGACGCGCTCGCCGCTGTTCCCTGAACTGCCCACCATGGTTGAGGCGGGCGTCCCGGACTTCGAGGCGTCGTCATGGTTCGGCCTCGTCGGGCCGGCCAGGATGCCGCCGGACGTGATGAAGACCCTGATCGACAGCGTCACGAGGCTGCTGAAAGACCCCGACATGGTGAAGCGGCTGGCCGACGTGGGGGCCGAGCCCGGGACGTTGTCAGGCGATGCTTTTGGTGCGTTTTTGCGCGCGGAGTCCGATAAATGGGGCCAGGTGGTCAAGACAGCCGGCGCCAAGGTCGAGTAGGACCTGACACCATGCGCGATTTGAAGATGAGAGCCCCATGACCAACAAGCCAACGCAGCTCGACGAACTGAAATCCCGCTATGAAGCGATGATCGGCTTCACGCCGCCGAAGATTGCGAAGCGCCTCGAGCTCGGCATGCGTGTCGATCCCGGGCTGGTGACCGCGCTTGAAGACTGGCGAATTGCGGCCCTGACGCCGGCTGCGCTGGACCAGAAGACCGTGCAGCTGATGTCCTTTGCCATTCTCCTGGTGCAGACATCGGAGGCTGCAGCCAATCACGCCAAGGCCGCGATCAAGGCCGGGGCCACGCTGGAAGAACTGCATGCCAGCGCGGCCATCGCGGCGCTGTTTCGCGGCGTCGCCGCCTTCAACATGGCCGGTGAAATTCTTGCCGGCCTGTTCCCGGAGCCGATGGCCGGTTCCTGAGGCGCCGCGCAGAAGCCGCGCTTCGTATCGCAGGCATGGTGCTGTGGCTGGTGACGCCGCGGGCGCTCGGCGGCGACGGCATCGCGCTGTGGATCAACGGCCGGCGGCGATCGAAGACGGCGCAGAGCCGGACGGCGACACTGCTCACGGCCGATGAAGAAACGCGGCTGCAAGAGCTGATGACCGGTGAGCGTTCTCCGCGCAAGTCTGCGTAGCCGGAAGGCGCAAGCGTTGCCAGACGCCGCAGTGTACGGTCAGCCGGCCCGGATCATCGAGAAGAATCCCTCGACATGCCTGCGGAGCGTGTCGGATTGCTCAGAAAGCTCGTTGGCAGCTGACAAGAGATGCGCTGCGGTCCGGCCGGTCTCGCTCGCGGCCTCGCTGACGCCGCCGATATTGTTGGACACTTCCTGGGTACCGCGTGCGGCCTCCTGAACATTGCGCGCAATTTCCGACGTCGCCATTCCCTGCTGTTCGACGGCGGCCGCGATGGTGGTGGCGATCTCATTGACCGAAGCAATCGTCGCTCCGATCTCCTCAATGACTCCCACAGATTCCTGCGTTGCCAGCTGGATTGCCTGGATCTGCTGGCCAATCTCGTCGGTGGCTTTCGCGGTCTGAGCGGCCAGCGCCTTGACTTCTTGCGCGACGACCGCGAAGCCTCTGCCTGCATCACCGGCGCGCGCCGCCTCGATCGTGGCATTGAGCGCCAGGAGGTTGGTCTGCTCGGCGACGGACGTGATCAGCTTGACCACGTCGCCGATCCGCTGTGCCGCATCTGCAAGGCTCTGCATGGTCGCTTTCGACCGACTGGCCTGCTCGACGGCGGTGGCCGTGATCCGCGTTGACTCCGCGACCTGCCGGCCGATTTCCTTTACCGACGATGTCAATTCCTCGGTCGCCGACGCGACAGTCTGCACGTTGGAAGACGCCTGTTCCGACGCTGCGGCCACGGCGGTTGACTGCTGCGTCGATTCCTCGGCGTTGGATGCCAGCGCGTTGGCGGCATGCTGCAGGTTGGTGGCGGACCCGCCAACCGTCTTGAGTACGATCTGCATCTGGCCGTCGAATCGTTCGATAGCACCGGTCAGCTTGCTTTGCTGTTTCTGGCGTTCCGCGAGCATCGCTTCCTGATAGACCGAAATTGCGATGTCCATATCCAACATCACGGCGCTGCTCACCGCGGTGAGCACCCCCGACAGGCGCTGCGGTCGCCAGCGGTAGTTGCGCACGGCGAGGTCGGCGAGTTGGGCAACGACGAAATTGTAGCCGCCGATGTACCAGCGTGGCTCCAGTCCAATCTTGTTATGAATGAAGCCGATCATCCTTACGCCCTGCATATAATCTTGGTCGAAGCGGCCGTTGAACAGCCGTCCCCAATGCGTTCCCTGCGCTGCCTTGAGGCGCGGGATATCCTTGCCGATCAGGCGCGCGAGTTGCGGCTCTTGAGCGAGATGGTGATAGAAGCCTTCTAGAATGTTTGGCAGTGCCGGTTCGACAACCTCCCAGAATTCGCGCAGCATATAGGAGGTGCCGTTGTCGATGCGCATGAAACGCATTCGGGCCGCACGATCCTGAGAGCCGTCGAATTGCGTCGATGGTGGAATTGCAATGCTAGCCATGTGCTTTCCTCAATCTGATATTGGGGACACGACGCGAAACTCTTCAGGAATTGGCGGGCTTCGCAGGCTGCAAATCGTGCATGTCTGCAATGCAATTGATATCGATTTAAAGTTAACGCTTGGCCGCTGTGACTTGATGCAGATTGTTAATCCACATCAAGTTCGAAGCGGTTCGCCGTGACCGGTGCAACCACGCGTGGCATGGCGGTCCGCGAGACGGTTTTGCGTGCAGCTGCTTCGCTCGTTGAATTTCAAATATGATTGTAACAGAGGCAAAAGTTCTGGTAGATGCGTATATTGTCCCATTATGGGAGAGGCCGTTCCAAGATTCAATCGAACGCCTCAATTGTGTATTTGTACCAGGCCTTCAGAATGCAAGCCGCTTCACTTTGCGTAACCTGCCCAAATCGGACGTCCGGCTTTTGCGGGGCGCTTCTAGGAGAAGAACCGAACAATCTGCACTCTTGTGACAAGCCGGATTGGCAACACTATCGGATGGCGCGTCCAGGCGAGCAGGTCGCTGTTCGCGACCAGTCGTCCGACGATGTATTCGTGATCTGCGACGGCTGGGCGTTCCGCTATCTCCAGCTTTCAAATGGTCGGCGCCAGATATTGAACTTTCTGCTTCCCGGTGATTTGTTTTCCGTCATTTCCGTCTTCGATGAAAAATTCCATTTTTCGGTCAAAGCTCTGACCGGCATCCGAATTAGCGGCTTTGGACGGCGGCAAGTCCGTGCCAGATGCTTGGCCAACCCGGACATTCTTACGACGCTGGCAACGTCATGCGCCACCGTCTCCGAGGGAGCGGATGAGTTGGTGACTGCGCTTGGACTGTGCTCGGCAGAGGAGCGCATCGCCTATCTGTTTCTGCACCTGACGCGACGGATTGTGGAGCGAAGCGTGATCCGTGAAGGCCGCTATCCGTTTCCGCTGCGCCAGCAACATATCGCCGACGCGGTCGGGCTGACGCCGGTTCATGTAAGCCGTGTGCTCCGACTGTTCCGTGATCGAGGCCTTGTGGCGCTTTCCGAGGGCGTACTTAGCGTCCTTAATCCAATCGAACTTGAACGCATCGGATCGCTCCGCTGAAGGTGCGCCAAGTCCCTCTCTACGCAGCCTCGTTGGCTTGAGCCATCAGTTCCAGTTCGGGAAAATCGATGTCAGCGCGCGCACGCGGCCGACCGAACAGAAACCCCTGGATCTGATCGACGCCCGCGGCGCGCAACAGATCGAATTGCTGCGGCGTTTCGACGCCCTCGGCGGTGACTGCGATATCCAGCCCTCGCGCGAGGGTCAGTATGGATTCGACGACGGCTCTGCAATCGGACCGGGTGGCCAATCCCTGCGTGAACGACTTGTCGATCTTGATCTTGTCGAACGGGAACTTCATCAGATAACTCAGCGACGCATAACCGGTGCCGAAGTCGTCGAGGGCAATCACGATACCTTTGTCCTTGAGCTGTCGAATGACGGCGATGTTGGCCGCCACGTTCTGGAGAAGTAGCGATTCCGTAATTTCCAGCTCCAGCCGCTCCGGAGGCAGGCCGGACTTAGCGAGAGCCCGTGAGATCATACCGAAGAGAGCGCCTGTTCGAAACTGCGCCGCTGAGAGATTCACCGCGATCTTGATATGGGCTGGCCACGTCGCGGCCTCCGCGCAGGCTGTTTCCATGATCCATTGTCCAAGCGGCTCCATCAGGCCGGTTTCCTCGGCCAAAGGAATGAAGCGATCGGGGGAGATGAGACCCTCGGCGGGATGACGCCACCGGACCAAGGCCTCCATGCCGGCAGGCCGCCGTGTTGTTGCATCGATCACCGGCTGGTAGTGTAACTCGAACTCGTGCCGCGACAGCGCAACCCGCATATCCGTGACCAGCCGAAGTCGTGCCGTCGCGTCCCGGCTGAGTTCTTCGTCAAAAAAGCTGAAGCCGTTTCGCCCTTCTGACTTCACCCGGTAGAGCGCGAGGTCAGCTTTCTTCAGAAGTTCGCCGGTGTCGCGCCCGTTCAGCGGAGCAAGGGCTATGCCGATGCTGGTTCCGATCGTCACATTGTGACCGTCGAGGCTGAAGGGCGCGGCAACGATGTCGAGCACTCTGGTCGCCAGCGCGATGGCTTCCTCGCGCTGATTGACCGTGGCGGCCTGGATAATCGCGAATTCGTCCCCGCCAAGCCGCGCCACCATCTCGGTTTCGCCAAGGGATGACGTCAGACGGCGCGCCAGTTCCTGGAGCAGGCGGTCACCGGCAGCGTGCCCCAGGGAGTCGTTGACGTGTTTGAAGCCGTCGAGGTCGATCATAAGCGTGGTAAGCGTTCGCCGGTGCAGCCGCACATCCGCCAGCGCTTCGTTCATGCGCTCCTGCAGCACCGCGCGATTGGCGAGTGCGGTCAAATCGTCATGTCGGGCCGCGTGGGAAAGCTGCGCCTCCACCAGTTTTCGCGCGGTGATGTCGATGCGGATCGCCATATAGGCAATCGGCCGGCCATCCGCGCCGAGTTGCGGTGTGATTACCGTGTCGACCCAGTATAGCGAGCCATCTTTCGCCTTGTTGCAGAGTTCCCCACGCCAGACCCTGCCACCGGCGATACACCGGTACATGTCCCGGAAGAACTCCGTCGAATGAGCCCCGGAGTTCAGGATGCGGTGGTTCTGTCCCAGCAGTTCGTCGCGCGTGTAGCCACTGATCCGGCAAAAATTGTTGTTCGCATAGCTGATGCACCCCTTGAGATCGGTGATGGCGACGATAACGGCCTGATCGATCGCATATTGCTTTTCGATCAGTTCCTGCCGCGAGGCTTCGGCCCGGGCTTCCGTCAGGCGGAGGTCGGTGATGTCCCGGTGAATCTCGATGCAGGCGCCGTCGGGCATGAGATGCCGGTGGATCGCGATGATATTGCCATTGTGCAATTCATCGACCATGTCGTGGCTCCCGCAACTGTCTTCTTGCGCCGGGCGGCGGGCTGCGAGGGAGCGGCGGGCTTGCGACGGCGATGAGCCAGCGAGCGTGCGGGCGCGGTGTATATCGTCGAGCGAGGATCCGATGCGCGTCTGTTCTGCCGTGAGGCTATACATTGCACGGAAGTGGCCGTTGCTCACCAGAAGCTTGCGGTTCGCGTCGAAAATGCCGACCCCGTGCGGCATGCTCTCAATCGTGGTCTGAAACAGTGCGTCCGATGGCGCGGAAAGAGTCGGCTTGGTGACGGAGTGGTAGGGGTGGCGCAACAGAATGCCAAGGCCGATTCCCGCCGCGAGTCCAGCCAGGCCAACTCCGGCGATCGCGTGCCCCGCATCCATGGCAACGAGGAAGGTGATGGCCATGGCTGCAGCAATGACGCCAAGCGCTGGACCGGCAAGTCGTTGCAATTGCGAGGCGGGCTGCGGTGTCGTCATCTGGCTTCCTTCGCACGGAACGCTCTTGATAGATTCGACACGCGTGTCATGGCTGCAACCTGCTGACTCGCATTCGTGCCGGTCATTGCCGTGAAGGTGTGGAAGGATGCCACGGGTCGGAAAGCTTGGCGTGGCGCATCCTTGACAATGGACGACCGGATGATGATGGGCTTGAATTAAATCTTCATCATCTGCACTCAATACAGGTTATTGATCTGCATCAACAAAAGGCGCGGCCCCACGGCCGCGCCAGCGTGTGATCCCCGGCTGGCGGGACGGTTCGGCACCGCGGTAGCCGGCGGCTTGGTGCGGTTTGGCCGCCTTCAATGGTCAATGCCGATGGCCGGTAAGCTCGAATGCTTGATCGCAGCCACTGCAGGCTAGCCGGCCGCATCGTTGTGCGGCGGCTGCAGGGAGAGGAACAATCCAATGAGGCGTGGCGGCGCTCCGACCGCAAGGCCGCATCTCAGAGCCCGGCAGCCTTCTGGATCGCCGCTGAAAACGACCGGTCGACGATGGCAGCCGCATCGAGCTTCTGCTTGATCAGGCCGGCGCGCAGATAGAGATCGATGGTCTTCTGCTCGTCTGCCACCACCGCGTCGTCGATCGGCGCGATCCGCACGTTGGCCCGCGCCAGCCAGTTCTGCGGCACCGCCGGCGGGATGTTCATGAGCTTGCCCCAGGTCTCCGCGTAGGCGCTGACATTCGTCAGCGACCACGCCCGCGCCGCGGTGAGGCGCTTCACGAAGTCCTCCAGCTGGGCGCGCTTGTCGCGGATGGCGTCCGGCGTTGCCACCTGGAAGCTGAGGCCGGCCGTCAGGCCTTCGGCGGTGAGGACGCGGCGCGAGGCGAACAGCACTTCCTCCTGGCTGACATAGGGCTCCCATGTCGACCACGCGTCGACCGAGCCGCGGGTATAGGCGACCTTGGCGTCGGACGGCGCCAGGAACACGATCTGCACGTCGGCCGTGGTCCAGCCCTTCGATTCCAGCGCGGCGAGGATCAACTGGTGACCGATCGAGCCGCGGCCGGTGGCGATCTTCTTGCCCTTGAGATCGTCGAAGTTCCTGATCGCGGAGTCCTTCGGGACAAGTACTGCGAGACCCTCGCCGGTCTGGCGGATCGCGGCGATCGCCTTCACCGGCACATTGGCCGCAGCGGCGAAGGTGAACGGCGCATCGCCCACCAGCCCGGTCTCGATGGCCCCGGCGCCCAACGCTTCCAGCAGCGGTGCGGCGGCGGGAAACTCCTTCCATTCGATCTTGTAGGGCACGTCCTTGAGCACGCCGGCGGCCTCCATCACCGCCTGCGCGTTTCCCTTCTGGTCGCCGACGCGCAGTGTGGTCTGCGCGTCGGCGGATGACAGTGCAGCGGCGAGCAGTGCGGCGGCGAGAATGAGACGTTTCATTCTGCTGCGACCCCGTGGATCGACTGGCGTTCGGCGATCAGTTTTCGCGTCAGCGGGATCAGCTCGCGGCCGTATTCGATGGCGTCGATGAGGGGATCGAAGCCGCGGATCAGGAAGTGGCTGACGCCGAGATCGTAGTAGTCGCCGAACACTTCGGCGACCTGTTCGGGCGTGCCCACCAGCGCGGTGGTGTTGCTGTTGGCGCCGGTGAGCTTGGCGATCTCGGTCCACAGCCGCTTGTCGATGCGCGTGCCCTGTTCGGCCAGCGCCAGCAGCCGTTTCGCGCCGGCGGTGGCGTGGCCGTCGGCCGGCTTGCGGTAGCCGGTCTTGTCCTGCAACGCGGTGGCGCGGGCGAGGATGTCCGCGGCCTTGGCCCACGCCTTCTCCTCAGTGTCGGCGATGATCGGCCGCACCGACAGGCTGAAGCGTGGCGTCGGCCGGCCGTGTTTGGCGGCGGCGGTGTGGACGCGCGCGGTGACGTCGCGCACCTGCGCGTAGGATTCGCCCCACAGCGCAAAGGTGTCGGCATGCTTGCCGGCGACCTCGATGGCGGCGTCCGACGCGCCGCCGAAGAACACGGGAATGCCCTCGGGGCGATACGGCTTGACCTGCGAGAAGCCGTTCTCGACGTGATAGTACTTGCCGCTGTAGTTGAACGGCTTGTCGCTGCTCCATTCGGCCTTCACCACGTCGAGGAATTCGTCGGTGCGGGCGTAGCGCTCATCCTTGTCGTCGATGGTGTTGCCGTCCTGCTTCAGCTCGTTGGCGTTACCGCCGGTGATGACATGCAGCGACACCCGGCCGCGCCACAGCTGGTCGATGGTGGCGAGCTGGCGCGCCAGCAAGGTCGGCGCGGTGAAACCCGGCCGCTGCGCGATTAGCACCTTCAGGTTCTCGGTGACGCTGAGGACATGCTGGCCGATGTGCTGGCTGTCCGGGCTGGTGGAATGGAACGCCAGCAGCGCGCGGTCGAAGCCGGCGTTCTCATGGGCCTTGGCGACGGTCTCGATGTGATGCCGGTCGATCACCGGTCCCTGGCGGACGATGGTCTCGGACGAATTGTTGTTGCTGATGAATCCAATGAACTCGATCGACATGATCTTCTCCTTGTGAGGTCGGAAGCTGCTAGACGCCGAGCGCGAGACGGCCGGCAGCGGTTCGGACGGCATCGTCCTGCGGGGTGTGGACGCGACCGCACAGCGCGTCGCGATAGTGGCGCTCCAGCGGATTGGCGCGGCTGAGGCCGTGGTTGCCGGTCAGTGCCAGCGCCGCCTCGGCAACGGCGATGGCGTTCTCGGTGACGGTGAGTTTCAGGATGTTGGACTCCGACGCCGTGAGTGCGACGCCGTTGTCGAAGTCCGCCGCGAAGCTGTCGATCAGGCGGGCGTTGACCGCAAGCCGCGCCTCGATGCCGCCAACTGCCTCCTGGACGCGCGGCAAGGTCGCCAGCGGCGCGCCGAGATTCGACGGCACGCGGTTGTTGAGAAATCTCACCAGCCAGTCACGGGCGGCGCGCGCCACGCCGTCGTAGATGGCGGCGATGAAGACGCCATGGACGGGGGCCTGGAGGGCATCCGGCGCCAGCCATTCCTCCGGCCGGCGCACATCGATCTCGTGGTCGAGCGGGAACACCACGTCGTCGAACACCACGTCGTGGCTGCCCGACGCGCGCAGGCCAAGGTGGTCCCAGGTCTCCACGATATCAGTGCCGGGCAGGCCGGCCGGCACCAGGAACAGGCCGACCCGGACCTCCGGCTCGTCGGTCTTGGCCCACACCGCATACCATTTCAGGATCGGCGACCCGGTCGAATAGATCTTTCGTCCGCCCAGCCGCCATCCTGTTTCGGTGCGTCGCGCGATCGTTGCCGGCAAGCCGCCGCGCGCCGGCGAGCCGAGATCCGGCTCGACACGCAGCGCATTGATCAGCGCCAGGCCATCGACGGTTTCCTTTGCCAGCTTGCGCGCCAGATGGGCCGGCCAGCGCGGACTCCGCGCAATCACCAGATGCTGGATGTAGTGCATCGACAGCACCAAGGCGGTCGACGGATCGGCCCCGGCGATGGCGTTGACGACGTC
>DATCUS010000318.1:0-4646 GCA_036561845.1 Tardiphaga sp.
GCAGGCGGTGATCGCGGTGCGCGGCGCGGCGCCTCCCGCCCTCGATCGCCACGGGCTCGACGCGCTGATGCAGAAATTTCCGGACGGAGGCGATCATGAGTGACGGAAGCGACTGGGGCGCCACGTCGGCGACCAACACACTATCGGGGCTGACCTCGCAGACCAGGGCGCTCGCCAGCGGTGCCACGACGTTCGCCAAGGCGATGACGCAGGCCTTCGCCGCGTCGGTGATCTCCGGCAAGCAGTTCGACGACGTGCTGAAGTCGCTGACGCTGAAGATGTCCGACCTGGCGCTGAAGGCGGCGTTCAAACCGGTCGAGGGCGCATTGACCGGCTTGCTCTCGGGCCTGCTATCGGGCGTCTCCGGCAGCAGCAGCGTGATGCAGCGTAACGCCCAGGGCGCGATCAAGCCGTTCGCGGCGGGCGGTGTGGTCGGCACGCCCAGCTATTTTCCGATGATGGACGGCGGCGTCGGCCTTGCCGGCGAGGCAGGCCCCGAGGCGATCATGCCGCTCCGGCGCGGCCCCGACGGACGGCTCGGCGTCGCGGGTGCCAGCGGCGGCAACAGCATCACGGTGCAGATCGCCACCCCGGACCTCGACAGCTTCCGCCGCTCCGAGAGCTACATTACCGGCCAGATCGCCCGCGCGGTGACACGGGGGCAAAGAAGTTTGTGAGAATTTTGTTGTACTAACTCAACCGTCATCCCCACCGAAACGCAATTGCGTTTCGGCTGGAGGCGCCGTCGCGCTTGCGACGGCCTCGAAGGATGGGCCCCAGATACCGGCATGCGTGGCCGCATCCTTCGAGGCTCGCCCAAACGGGCGAGCACCTCAGGATGACGGCTTCATTCATGGATGTTCCCATGTCCTTTCACGAGATCCTCTTCCCGCTCGACATCTCCATGAAGAGCGCGGGCGGGCCGGAGCGGCGCACCGAGATTGTGTCGTTCGGCTCCGGGCGCGAGGCGCGCAATGCGCGCTGGGCGCAGTCGCGGCGGCGCTATGACGCCGGCTACGGCGTCAAGACGCTGGAGGCGCTGCAGGCCGTGGTGGCGTTCTTCGAGGAGCGGCGCGGCCAGCTGTACGGCTTTCGGTGGCGCGACCGTCTCGATCACGCCTCGGCAGCGCCCGGCCATGCGGTGTCTGCGCTGGACCAGGGCATCGGCATCGGCGACGGCGTCACCGCGTCGTTCCAGCTGGTGAAGACCTATGGCAGCGGCTTTGCGCCCTATCAGCGGCCGATCGCCAAGCCTGTGGCCGGCAGCGTGCGCGTGGCGGTCGGCGGCGTCGAGGCGGCTGCTGCCGCCTTCAGCTGCGATGCCGCCACCGGCATCGTGACGTTCGCGAGCGGCCACATTCCCGGTGCCGGTCAGGCGGTGACTGCGGGATTTTCCTTCGACGTGCCGGTGCGGTTCGATACCGACTATCTCGAGGTCGACCTGTCGGCCTTCGCGGCCGGCGCCATTCCGAAAATTCCGCTGCTGGAGATCCGGCCGTAACGGCGGCATCGTTGCGCGCGCGCGATACTGCGCGGCCAGGGCCAATTCGTGGTGAACAACCCGTAAATCCCGAATGCGCATCGATTGCCAGCCGCAACACTTCTGCCGTGACTTGTGTGATAGGCTGGCGCGCAACCTGACTGGAGCCATGTGACACAGCATAGATCGCATCCGCTCGCCGCGATGTTCGACGCCATCGGCCTTCGCTGGCTGTGGAGCTGGCTGGCGGAGCGACGCTTTCAGCGCATCGCCATGTCGCTCGGCGATGGTCTGGTCTGCGCCGATCCGCGTTTCGCCATCATCCTCTGGAATCCCGGCGCGGAGGTGCTGTTCGGCTATCGCTCCGACGAGATCGTCGGCCGGCCGTTCGAGACGATCTGCGCGCGCGCCGGGGAGGGCGGCACGGTCACGCCGTTCGCCATCGCCGACGTGCCGCGGGATCGGCTGCAGGCGCCGGGCGGCCATGTGGTGGAGTTCGAAGGCCGCCGCAAGAACGGCGAGATCTTTCCGGTCGAGGCCTGCCTCTCCGGCTCGACGGGCATCGACGGATTCCAGTACGGCGCGATCCTGCGCGATGTCTCGGCGCGCCACCGCGCGGTGGAACGGATCCGCTATCTCGCGGAATTCGACGCGCTCACCGGCCTGCCTAACCGCAATTCGCTGAAGGCACATCTCGACGCGGTGTTCGCCGATGTTTCAGAGCCGCCGCGTGCGGTCATGCTGCTGGCGATCAGCATCGACAAGTTCCAGGACATCAACGACATGCTCGGCCATGAATGCGGCGACCAGGTGCTGCGGGCTGTGGGGCTGCGGCTGAGCGCCAGAATCGGCAACCGCGGTTTCATCGCCCGCCTCAGCGGCGACGAATTCGGCCTCTACATCGACGGTGCTTCCGAGCAGGACGCGACGGCGATGTGCCACAGTTGCGCGCTGGCTTTCGTCAGCCCACTGCTGGCTGGCGCGCGCGAATACCGCATCAAGCTGAGCATCGGCGTGGCGATGTTTCCGGGGGACGCCCAATCGTTCGACGAACTGCTTGGCGACGCCCATCTGGCGCTGCACCGCGCCAAGGCGGTCGAGCGCACCGGCCATGTGCTGTACCAGCGCGCGTTCCGCGACGAGATGGAAGCCCGGCTCAGCGTCGAGGCTGAACTGGCGCGGGCGGTGGCGCAGGGCGAGTTCGAGCTGTTCTACCAGCCGCAGGTGATGCTGAGCGATCGCCGGATGATCGGCGCGGAGGCTTTGATCCGCTGGCGTCACCCGGAGCGAGGTCTGGTGTCGCCCGGCCTTTTCATGCCGGTGGTCAATACGTCGCCGCTGTCCAACCGCGTCGCCGGCTGGGTGATGGACACTGCCTGCCGGCAGGCGCGGGAATGGGAACTGATGGGGCATGGCATTCGCGTCGGCGTCAACCTGTCGCCATCGCAATTCCAGTCCGGCAATCTGGCGGCGTCGGTACGGCTGATCCTCGCCGCCACCGGTCTCACGCCGTCGCTGCTCGAACTGGAGGTCACCGAGGACATCCTGCTCGACGACGTCGACAAGCTGCTGGCAGTCTTCGCCGAGATCCAGAGCCTCGGCGTGCGCATCGTGTTCGACGATTTCGGCACCGGCTATGCCGGCCTCAGCTATCTCAAGAAATTCCCGCTCGACGGGCTGAAGATCGACCAGTCCTTCGTGTTCGAACTGCGCTCCAACCGCAGCGACGCCGCCATCGTGAGATCGACCATCGATCTCAGCCGGCAGCTCGGCCTGTCGGTGATCGCCGAAGGCATCGAGGACGGCGCCACCGCCGACCTGCTGATGGACCTGGGCTGCGAACAGGCGCAGGGCTATTTTTTCGGCCGGCCGATGCCGGCGGCGGAATTCGAGGCGAAGATGCTGCCGAGGGCCGCCGAGGGCCTGCCGGCAGTCAAGGTTTAGTCCGGTCGTCCGCCTGTTCGCCGCGGATCTCCGATTTGAATCCGTCGGTGTTCTCGAAGTTGACGACCACCCGGTTGCCGTCGAAGGCCAGCCGCCACAGTTGAATGTCGCTGTGTCCGAGGATTCGGCGTTCGATCTCCAGCGTGCAGGCATCGACCCAGCGACCCTTCACGGCGTCAATGCCGTCATCGAGGCCAGCATAGCCACTGCTGTCATGTGTTTCCGTGACATCAGGTTCGCTCCCTGAGAGTTGCAGGCAACAACGAAACAAAACCCCGGGGCAGTAAACCGCGCCCGGCCACGACGCGCAAGATCGCGTTCGCCCCGCGACACATCCGCAAGCGGACGGCACGCGGAAGGAAATCCGATGCGCAACATCCCAGCCGCCCTGCAGGCCAAACTCGACAGCGGCGTCACCACGCTGGCGCATTGCTGGAAACTGGTGCGGCGCGACGGCGTGGCGCTCGGCTTCACCGATCACGACCGCGACCTCATGGTGGACGGCGTGGCCTGCCGCGCCGGCACCGGCTTTGCGGCGTCGGAGGCCTCGACCCGGTTCGACCTTTCGGTCGATGGCGCGGAGATCTCCGGCGCGCTCGACGACGCGACGCTGTCGGAAGCCGATCTCGCCGCCGGACGCTTCGACGCCGCGGGCATCGAAAGCTGGCTGGTGGACTGGAGCGAGCCGTCACTGCGGGTGCTGACCGCGCGCGGCCGGCTCGGCGAGGTCAGGCGCGAGGGCGCGGCATTCACCGCCGAACTGCGCGGGCTGGCCGACCTGCTGTCGCAGGAGAGCGGCCGGCTCTACACCGCCCGATGCGGCGCCGATCTCGGCGACGGCAGGTGCCGCGCGGATCTCGGCAATCCCGCCTGGCGCGGCAGCGGCAGCGTCGCAGCACTCAGGGGCACATCGATCTTTGTCGCCGCCGGCCTCGACGGCTTTGCCGACGCACTGTTCAGCGGCGGCCGGCTGGCCTGGAGCGATGGCGCCAATGCCGGCCTCGCCATCGAGATCAAGCAGCATCGCGTGGCGGATGGCGAGGTGCGGTTGTCGCTGTGGCAGGCGATGGCCGAACCGATCGCGGCGGGCGACACGTTCACGGTCACCGCCGGCTGCGACAAGAGTTTTGCCACCTGCCGCGACCGCTTCGGCAATGCCGACAACTTTCGCGGCTTCCCGCAGATTCCCGGCAACGACTTTGTCATGAGCTATCCGGTGCCG
>DATCUS010000319.1:0-14520 GCA_036561845.1 Tardiphaga sp.
CCTGCCACTGCGAGAAGATCGCATCGACCTGCTCGCGCGCGGCGCGGCCCTTGGCGATGCGTCGCCCTGGCCGCGCGGTCCGCGCCAGTTCGACGTGCTGCGGCGCATCGGCGCCCGGTTTCGATCTCCGCATCTTCGTCCCCTCGCCGACCGAACCCGGTGGTGGTCATCCGGCATCTCATTTCCTGTCATCCCGCGGGTGCCGAGCGAAATCAAGTTTTGCCACCAAAAGATCCTACGGCGTCCAGTCGACCACCCGCCGCTCGATGAATTCGATGCCGTGGAACAGCGCGATGCTCAGCACCGTGAGCAGCGCGATGGCCGCAAACGCCAGCGGCGTCTGCGACTGCGCGGTGGAGATCAGGATCAGATAGCCGAGCCCGTCCTGCGCCGCCACGAATTCGCTGATGACAGCACCGATCACTGCAAAGGTCACCGCCACCTTGCAGCCGGTGAAGACATGCGGCAGCGCCACCGGAATTCGCAGCCGGCGAAACACCATGTGCGGCGATGCGCCGAGCGAGCGCATCAGATCGAGCATCGTCTTCGGCACCGCCTCGAGCCCGGCGATCATGTTGACCAGGATCGGAAAGAAGCAGACCAGCACCACGACCACGATCTTCGGCCAGTCCGACAGGCCGAACCACAGGATCACCAGCGGTGCCACGGCGACCTTCGGCACCGACTGCAGGCCGAGCAGGATCGGGTACAGCAGCTTGCGCGCCAGCGGATTGAGGCTGATCAGGATCGCCAGCGGCAGCGACAGCACGATGGCCAGCAGGAAGCCGACCACGGTTTCGCGCAGGGTCACCAGACTGTTGCTCGCCAGCTCCGGCGCCCATTTGACCGCCGCCTCGGCAATCGCCGACGGCGCCGGCAGGATCCAGGTCGGGATCTTCATGACATGCGCCAGCGCTTCCCAACCGGCCAGCAGGACCAGATAGATCAGCGGCGTGGTGGCGCCGCTGAGCAAGCGTGAGGAACGCGGGGCCATCGCTCAGGCCCGCCCGCGGTTGAAGATGATGTCGCGCACCTGATGCTTGATCTCCTGGAAGCGCGGCAGCTTTGCCGTGTCGGCATTGCGCGGCCGCGGCAGGTCGACGGCAATGTCGGCGCGGATAGTGCCCGGCCGTTCCGACATGATCAGGATGCGGTCGCCGAGCAGGATGGCTTCCTCGATGTCGTGGGTGATCAGCAATGCGGTGCGGCCGAGGTCCTGCCACAGCCGCGACAATTCCAGCGACAGCTCCTCGCGGGTCAGCGCGTCCAGCGCGCCGAACGGCTCGTCGAGCAGCAGCAGCCGCGGATCCGACAGCATGGCGCGACAGAACGCGGCGCGCTGCTTCATGCCGCCGGACAGCATCTGCGGGCGCAGATGGGCGAAATCCTTCAGCCCGGTCATCTCCAGCAGCCGCATGGCGCGCTCGCGCGCGGCAGCTTTAGGCAGCGACAGCACATCGGCCGGCAGCAGCACGTTCTCCAGCACCGTGGTCCACGGAAACAGCACGTGCTCCTGGAACACGATGCCGACCTCGTGGGACGGCCCATCGAGCGGCGTGCCGTAACGCTGCATGGCGCCGGTATCGGGCATGTCGAGACCGGCCACCAGCCGCAGCAGGGTGGACTTGCCGCAGCCGGACGGGCCGACCACGGCGACAAAGCTGCCGGGTTCGATGCGCAGATCGATCGGGCCGAGCGCATGGACCGCGGCGCCATCGCGCCCGGCAAAGGCCTTTGTCACGCCCTGCAGGGCGATAACCGGCACCACCAATGGATCTGCCGCCAACGCCGACGGCGGCGGTCCGGATCGCATGTCGCCGGTTGCGATCACTCGACGAAGCCAGGTGCGAACAGTTCGGCGGGCTGCACCGGTGTCTTCAGGGTGAAGTTGGCCGACATCACGTCCACGGTGCCCTTGATGCTGTTGGGGTCGATGTGGCCCATGGCCTGCCCCTTCACCTCGGCCAGTTCGCCGACCAGCCTGGTCTCGCCTTCGATCACCGCCGGCGCCAGTTCCTTCTGATACTTCGCCATGATGGTGGCGGCCTCGGCCGGAGAGGCGAAGGCATCCTTCATGCCCTTGATGGTGGCGCGCACGAACGCTTTCACCTGGTCGGGGTTCTTCGCGATCATCTCGTCGGAGGCGATGATGCCGTTGCCGTAATAATCGAGGCCGGAATCCTTGTAGGCGATGCGGGTGATCTCCTTCGGCGCGGTGGCCGCGGCGATCAGCGGCTCGCCCACCGAGAACTGGCAGATCGCATCGACCCGGCCGTTGGCCAGCAGTGACGGCAACGCCGAGCCTTCGGCCACCACCCAGGTCACCTTGGCGGCATCGATGCCGGCGGCCTTGGCGAAGGCTGGAAACAGCAGCCGCACCGAGCTCGATGCGGTGTCGGCGACGGTGCGGCCCTCGAGATCCTTCGGCACATTGATGCCGCTGCCCTTGATGGCGAAGATCGCCTGCGGCGGCTTGGCATAGACGATGGAGACCAGCTTGACCGGTACGCCGTCATTGCCGCGCGCCAGCACCAAGGAACCCGCGTCGGCGAAGCCGAAGGTGGCGATCCCGGCGGCAACCTTCTTGATCGCATCGGCCGAGCCCTGGCCGCGCAGGAAGTTCACGTCGAAACCTTCAGCCTTGTAGTAGCCCTTCTCGCGCGCGACGTAGAAATAGGCGTGACGACCGTTGAAGCCGAAGTCGGTAATGAAATTCAGCTCCGCCGCAGCCGCCGGCCGGACTGCGTCGGCGGCCAGCATCAGCACGAGAACGGCAGCAGCGCGAGCAAGCATGTTCGTCATGTGACCCCTCATTAGATGATTTCACCGGACGTCGCCGTGACCTGCGCAATCACCGAACGCGTCCAAATAGATTGTTCGCTATCGAACAAAAGCTAGAAGGCCGCCGCAAAGCGGTCAACGCAACCAAGGCTCAAATTCTGGCCATAAACCCGTACTTTTCGCGCATTATATGCGCAAGATGCCCGATTTGAGGGCAGCGCCGTCGCATCCTTGACAGCCGACCATGTGCAGTTTTAAGCGTGATTGTTAGCTATCGAACAATAGGCATTGCATGACGCAGTGGCCGACCGAGGTGAACCATGGATCGCGGAACGCGGATCGCAGTTTTGGGCGCAGGCCTTGCCGGCCTTACGGTGGCGGGGCTGCTGCAGCGGGCAGGCTTCACCGTGACGGTGTATGAGCAGACGCCAAACTTCTCGCGCATCGGCGCCGGTATCATTCTTGGCGCCAATGTCGCCAAGGTGCTGCGCCGCCTCGACCTCGAGCACGCCTTTGCCGGCACCGGCATCCGGCCGGACGCCTTCGTCAGCCGCACCTGGGACAGCGGCGACACCACTTATCGATTGAACTTCGATGCCGAGACCGAGGCCCGCTTCGGCGGCCCCTTCGTCAATATTCACCGCGCCGACCTGCACCGGTTGCTGCAACAGCCGCTGGAGCCCGGCTCCATCCGCTTCGGCCACAAGCTCGCGGGGCTCGACGAAACCGCCGACGGCGTGACGCTGACCTTCGAGAACGGCGTCACCGAGCAGGCCGACATCGCCATCGGCGCCGACGGCATCCGCTCGAAAGTCCGAGAGATCATATTGGGCTTCGAGGAGCCGCGCTTCATCGGCCGCATCGCACCGCGCGCCGTGTTCGCCGCGGACCGTATCAAAGGTCCGCCGATCGGCGATTGTACCAAATGGTGGGGGCGCGATCGCCACGTGCTCGCCTACTACATGACCCCACGCCGCGACGAGGTCTACCTGATGGCCGCGATTCCCGCCGAGCGCTGGGACGGCGACGGCTCGCCGGTGCGCGGCGACCGCGACGAGTTCATCGCCGGCTTCGACGGATGCCACGCCGATCTCAGACGCGCCGCGGAAGCCGCGGCCGACATCACCGTGTGGCCGATCTGCGACCGTCCGCGCAACGATACCTGGAGCAAGGGGCGCGCCGTGCTGATGGGCGACGCCTGCCACGCGGTACGACCCTTCATGGCCGCGGGCGGCTCCGCAGCCATCGAGGATGCTGCCGTGCTGGCGCGCTGCATTTCGCAATTCGGCGATCCCGGCAGCGCATTTGCCAGCTATGCCGCCACGCGGATTCCGCGCGTCGCCGAGATCCAGCGCATCTCCATCGATAATACCTGGATGCACGGCGCCACCGAGACCGACTGGTTCTTCGGCTACGATCCCTGCACCGCCCCGCTCGCCGCCGCATAACCCGAGGAGCCGCCATGGCCGACAGCGAATCCGATCCCGCCCGCGAGGTGCGGTCCGACGCCATGCTGACGCGCGACCTGGTCGGCTACGGCGAACGCTCGCCCGACCCGTGCTGGCCCGGCGGCGCACGCATCGCCGTCAACTTCAACCTCAACATCGAGGGGGGCGGCGAAGCGACGCTGGCCAATGGCGACCCAGTGTCGGAAGGCATGCTCAACGACATCGGTGTCCCCGCCAAGAGCGGCCAGCGCTCGCCGCTGGTGGAGTCGGTGTTCGAGTTCGGCAGCCGCCGCGGCGCCTGGCGCCTGCTCGACATTTTCCGCGATTTTGCTGTGCCGATCAGCGTGCTCGGCGTCGCGCGCGCCATGGAGCAGAATCCGGCGCTGGCGCGCGCCTGCGTGGCACGCGGCCACGAGATGGTCAGCCACGGCTATCGCTGGATTGACTATGCGGACGTCGACGAGGCCACCGAGCGCGACCACATCCGCCGCGCCGTCGCCACCCTCACCGAGCTCACCGGCAGCCGTCCGCGGGGCTGGATGACCGGGCGGCCGGGCGCCAACACCCGGCGGCTGGTCGCCGAGGAAGGCGGCTTCCTCTACGACCGCGACTCGCTGGCCGACGAGCTACCGTACTGGGTCGCCACCGCGGGCGGCCCGCATCTGGTGATCCCCTATTCCTACGAAGCCAACGACAACCGCTTCAACGAGAACGCCGGCTTCTCCACCGCCCAGCAGTTCTTCGACTACATGCGCGACGCGTTCGATCTGCTTTACGCCGAAGGCAAGGCGGGTGCGCCGAAGCTGCTGTCCATCGGACTGCACGACCGGCTGATCGGCCGCCCTGGCCGCGCCGGCGGACTGATCAAGCTGCTGCAGCACATCAAGGGGTTTGACGGGGTCTGGTTCTGCCGTGGCATCGATATCGCGACCCACTGGCGAACACGGTTTCCGCCGCAGGCGGGTTGAGGTCCCGGCAGCGCGGCTGTCAGGAGGCTTCCCGGGTGTGGCGATGGTAGGCGGCGACGGGATCGAACCGCCGACCTGTCCCGTGTAAAGGGAATGCTCTACCGCTGAGCTAGCCGCCCTCGCCGCCTGTTTACTGCGCCTCGCCCCCTGCACGCAAGGCGATCGCGATCGAATGACGGGCCAAATACCGTCCCATAAAAAAGCGGCGCCCGAGGGGCGCCGCTTCGTTTTCGTTTGCTCGACGTCAGTGTGCCGTGAGGCCGCTGCCGGCCTCGTCGGTTGCGTCCGGCTTGACCGGCAGCTTGGTGTCCTCTTCCCAGACGATCGGGATCGGCTTGCGCACGAGAGCATTGGCGATCACGTCGTCCATCCGTGCGACCGGGATGATGTTCATCCCACCCTTGATGGCGTCCGAGATCTCGGTGAGGTCCTTGGCATTGTCCTCGGGGATCAGCACCGTCTTGATGCCGCCGCGGGCCGCCGCCAACAACTTCTCCTTCAATCCGCCAATCGGCAGGATCCTGCCGCGCAGTGTGATCTCGCCGGTCATGGCGACGTCGTGACGGATCGGGATGCCGGTCAGCACCGAGACGATCGTCGTCGCCATCGCCACGCCTGCCGACGGACCATCCTTGGGCGTCGCGCCTTCCGGCACGTGGACGTGGATGTCGCGCCGCTCGAACAGCGGCGGTTCAATCCCGAAGGTGATCGCGCGCGAGCGGACGTAGGACGCCGCCGCCGAGATCGATTCCTTCATCACGTCGCGCAGGTTGCCGGTGACGGTCATGCGGCCCTTGCCGGGCATCATGACGCCTTCGATGGTCAGCAGCTCGCCACCGACATCGGTCCAGGCCAGCCCGGTCACGACGCCCACCTGGTCGTCGCTCTCGATCTCGCCGTACCGATACTTCGGAATACCGAGGAACTCCTCGAGATTCTTCTCGGTGACCTTCACCACCTTCTTCTTCGAGAGCATCAGCTCCTTCACGGCCTTGCGGGCCAGTGTGGAGAGCTCGCGCTCAAGATTGCGCACGCCCGCTTCGCGGGTGTAGCGGCGGATCATCAGCAGCAAGGCCTCGTCGTCCATCGACCATTCCTTGGTGTCCAGACCGTGCTTCGACAGCGCGTTCGGGATCAAGTGCTTGCGAGCGATCTCGACCTTCTCGTTCTCGGTGTAGCCGGCGATCCGGATGATCTCCATGCGGTCCATCAGCGGCCCCGGAATATTCAGGGTATTCGCCGTGGTGATGAACATCACGTTGGACAGGTCGTAGTCCACCTCGAGATAGTGGTCAGCGAAGGTGCCGTTCTGCTCGGGGTCGAGGACCTCCAGCAGCGCCGACGACGGATCGCCGCGGAAATCGGCGCCCATCTTGTCGATCTCGTCCAGCAGGAACAGCGGGTTCGAGGTCTTGGCCTTGCGCATCGACTGGATGATCTTGCCGGGCATCGAACCGATATAGGTCCGGCGATGGCCGCGGATCTCCGCCTCGTCACGCACGCCGCCGAGCGACACACGCACGAACTCACGTCCGGTCGCCTTGGCGATCGACTTGCCGAGCGAGGTCTTGCCGACGCCGGGAGGTCCGACCAGGCACAGGATCGGGCCGGTCAGCTTGTTCGCGCGCGTCTGTACCGCGAGGTACTCCACGATGCGATCCTTGACCTTCTCCAGACCATAGTGGTCGTCATCCAGCACGGCCTGCGCCGCGGCGAGGTCCTTCTTGACCTTGGACTTCTTGTTCCATGGAATCGACAGCAGCCAGTCGAGGTAGTTGCGCACGACGGTCGCTTCCGCGGACATCGGCGACATCTGGCGCAGCTTCTTCAGCTCGTGCTGCGCCTTCTCCCGTGCTTCCTTGGAGAGCTTGGTCTTGTTGATCTTGTCTTCCAGATCGGCGAGTTCGTCGCGACCTTCGTCGTCGCCGAGCTCCTTCTGAATCGCCTTCATCTGCTCGTTGAGATAGTACTCGCGCTGGGTCTTCTCCATCTGGCGCTTGACGCGCGAGCGGATCCGCTTCTCGACCTGCAGCACCGAGATCTCGCTCTCCATCAGGCCGAGCACCTTCTCGAGGCGCGCGGTGACGGACAGCGTCTCCAGGATGCCCTGGCGATCGGCGATCTTGACGGCGAGATGCGAAGCGACCTGGTCGCCGAGCTTGGCGAAGTCGGTGATGGCCTGGACCACACCGACCACTTCCGCGGAGATCTTCTTGTTGAGCTTCACATAGCTCTCGAAGTCGGACACGACGGAGCGCGCCAGCGCTTCGGCCTCGACCGACGTCGAGTCGGTGTCGGCAAGCGCAACAGCGGTGGCTTCGTAGTATTCGGTGCGGTCGGAGTACTTCTGGACCTTGGCGCGCTCAAGCCCCTCCACCAGCACCTTGACGGTGCCGTCGGGCAGCTTCAGCAGCTGCAGCACGCTGGCGAGCGTGCCGATTTCATAGATCGCATCCGGGCTCGGATCGTCGTCCGACGCATTCTTCTGCGTGGCGAGCATGATCAGCGCGTCGTTCTTCATCACCTCTTCGAGCGCGCGGATCGACTTCTCGCGGCCAACGAAGAGCGGCACGATCATGTGCGGGAAAACGACGATGTCGCGAAGCGGCAGTACCGGATAAGAGTGGCTTTCGCCGTGAACGATGGTTGGCCGGGGTTTTGTGGCAGTCATGGCCCATTCCTTTTGCTGTGCCCCCTTGCTGGCAGCCCGCGATTTTGCGCAGCCGCACAAGGTGCCGATTTTTTCCGTCTTGCTCGGCCGCCTCAGGCTCTACTTGTCCGGATCATTGCTGACGAATCTTCGGATAGAAAACCTGTTCGCCGACAGCATTAGGTGGCTATGGCCCGGGGGGGTGTCAAGAGATGGAAACGTCGGCAAACAAAGGCCAACTGCAGGAAGGTAACATGCGACAAGACGGCCGCCGGAATGTCCGGCAGCCGTCTATTCTGTGTCGGCGATCCGCCAACAAGCGTCTGGTATCAGGCGCTGGCGCTGCTCTCGGCGGTACGATCCGAGCGGTCGGCGTAGATGTACAGAGGACGCGCGGTACCCTCGACGACTTCGCGTGAGATCACGACTTCCTCGACGCCTTCCAGACCCGGCAGATCGAACATGGTCTCGAGCAGGATGCTCTCCAGGATCGAGCGCAGGCCGCGGGCGCCGGTCTTGCGCTCGATGGCCTTGCGGGCCACTGCGCCAAGCGCCTCGTCGGCGAAGGTCAGTTCGATGTTCTCCATCTCGAACAGCCGCTGGTACTGCTTGACCAGCGCGTTCTTCGGATCGGTCAGGATCTTCTTGAGCGAGGCTTCATCGAGATCCTCGAGCGTCGCGACCACCGGCAGGCGACCGACGAATTCGGGGATCAGGCCGTACTTCAGGAGATCCTCAGGCTCGACGTGGCGGAAGATTTCGCCGGTGCGGCGATCTTCCGGTGCCAGCACCTGGGCGGCGAAGCCAATCGAGGTGGAGCGACCGCGCGCGGAGATGATCTTCTCCAGGCCGGAGAAGGCGCCACCGCAGATGAACAGGATGTTGGTGGTGTCGACCTGCAGGAACTCCTGCTGCGGATGCTTGCGGCCGCCCTGCGGCGGCACGGAGGCAACCGTGCCTTCCATGATCTTCAGCAGGGCCTGCTGCACGCCCTCGCCCGAGACGTCGCGGGTGATCGAGGGGTTGTCGGACTTGCGCGAGATCTTGTCGATTTCGTCGATGTAGACGATGCCGCGCTGCGCCCGCTCGACGTTGTAGTCGGCCGATTGCAGCAGCTTCAGGATGATGTTCTCGACGTCCTCGCCGACATAGCCGGCTTCGGTCAGCGTCGTCGCATCAGCCATGGTGAACGGCACATCCAGAATACGGGCGAGCGTCTGCGCAAGCAGCGTCTTGCCCGAACCGGTCGGTCCGATCAGCAGGATGTTCGACTTCGCCAGTTCGACGTCGTTGTGCTTGGTCTGGTGATTGAGGCGCTTGTAGTGGTTATGCACCGCGACCGAGAGGACCTTCTTGGCATGGCTCTGACCGATGACGTAGTCATCGAGAACCTTGCAGATTTCCTTCGGCGTCGGAATCCCGTCGCGCGACTTGACCAGCGAGGACTTGTTCTCCTCGCGGATGATGTCCATGCAGAGCTCGACGCACTCGTCGCAAATGAACACGGTAGGACCCGCGATCAGTTTGCGAACCTCGTGCTGGCTCTTTCCGCAGAACGAACAATACAGCGTGTTCTTGGAGTCGCTCGTGCCGACCTTACTCATTCTTATCTCCGTCCGCCGTTCGGTCTCGTTCGTTCCGTCGCCCCATCACGGCACCCTCCGTAGATAGAGCAAAATCCGTACCAAAAAAGACCCCTCGTTCCAGAATGCCGCACGAATCACGGCCCAATCGAATCTTCCGCAATACTAGCTGATCCGCTTCAGCGAACCATGGTGACCGCCGATGATCAAGAATTCGCTAATCGGCAAATCACCGGATGTCGTGACAATAGCGTGATTTCCGCCCGCCGGGCGAGCGAAGCACGCGAAATCAGCCCGGCGTGGCGCGAATACCACGTAAACCGGCACGAAACCGGAACCCGTAGCCGTGAGGCGCTGCACCGGATACCGACCGGAACCAAGCTCGCGACCGGCGGCGCAGGATGCGCCGCCGGTTACGATCATTTGCCGGCCACCGCCACTTCGCGGAACGTCGCCTCGGGACGCCTTACGGCGCCTTTGCAGTCGACTCTTCGGCGCGCTTGTCGATCACCTTGTCGATGATGCCGAAATCCTTCGCCATGTCCGCCGTGAGGAACTTGTCGCGCTCCAGCGCTTCCTCGATCGCGGCAAAGGCCTGGCCGGTGTGTTTCACATAGATCTCGTTCAGCCGCTTCTTCAGGTTCAGGATTTCCTGGGCGTGCAGCATGATGTCGGTGGCCTGGCCCTGGAACCCGCCGGACGGCTGGTGGACCATGATGCGCGAATTCGGCAGCGAGAAGCGCATGTCCTTGTGACCTGCAGCCAGCAGCAGCGAACCCATCGAGGCCGCCTGCCCGACGCACAGCGTCGACACCGGCGGTCGGATGAACTGCATGGTGTCATAGATCGCCAGCCCCGATGTCACCACGCCGCCGGGCGAGTTGATGTACATCGAGATTTCCTTCTTCGGATTCTCGGCTTCCAGGAACAGCAGCTGGGCGACCGTCAGCGTCGACATGCCGTCCTCGACCGGACCGGTCACGAAGATGATGCGCTCCTTCAGCAGGCGCGAGAAGATGTCATAGGCCCGTTCACCGCGGTTGGTCTGTTCGACCACCATCGGCACGAGGTTCATATAGGTTTCCACCGGATCGCGCATTGATCACCCAAGGTTGGCGGAGACGCGCGTCCGGCGGCAAGATTGGACCCGTTACGGTTTGCCGGAAGAGGACGAACGTCCCGTGATGCAGGACTTAAACAGAGCTCACAGATATGAGCCAATTGAGCGGCAACAAGACCGGCAGCCGCCGATGCCGACAACCGCCAGTTCAAGCCGATTCGCGCGACCGCGGCAAAGCGAACCGGCCCTTCGCAGGCCGGTTTCGCCTGACATCCTTAATGCCGGCCGCTCGCGGCCGGCATTAAGGATGCCCTCAGGCCGCGGTCTTCTCGGCCTCGTCGTCCTTGTAGAGGTCTTCGCGGGTGACCTTCTTCTCGGTCACATTGGCGAGCTCAAGGATGAAATCGACCACCTTGTCCTCGTAAATCGGTGCACGAAGCTGCGCCAAGGCATTGGCATTATTACGATAATAGTCCCAAACTTCCTTCTCGCGGCCGGGCATCGAGCGCGCCCGCTCGACCACGGCACGGCTGACTTCGTCGTCAGTGACGGTGATCTTGTTCTTCTCGCCGATCTCGGACAACACCAGACCGAGCCGCACGCGGCGGTCGGCAATCTTGCGATACTCTTCCATGGCGGCTTCCTCGGTGGTGTCCTCATCGGCAAAGCTCTTGCCGGAGGATTCCATCTCCGCCTTGATCGCATTCCACATCAGCTTGAACTCTTCCTCGATCAGCGACGGCGGCGCATCGAAGCGATGGGTCTCATCGAGGCGGTCGAGCAGCAGGCGCTTGACGCGCTGGCGGGTGGCGCCGGCGAATTCCGTGGTCAGGCGCTCGCGCGCCGCCTTCTTGAGGTCGTCCAGCGATTCAAGGCCGAGCTTCTTGGCGAACTCGTCATCGATCACGGTGTCGATCGGCGCTTCCACGGCAGTCGCGGTGGTCTCGAACTCGGCCGGCTTGCCGGCCAGATCGGCGCTGGCGTAATTGGTCGGGAACGACACTTTCAGGGTCCTGGTCTCGCCCACGGCGATGCCGATGAGCTGCTCTTCGAAGCCGGGGATGAAGGTGTTGGAACCGATCAGCACCTGGATGCCTTCGCCGGTGCCGCCGTCGAACGGAACGCCGTCGATGGTGCCCTTGAAGGACACGGTGACGCGGTCGCCGGACTCCGCCTTGGCACCCTCGGCCTTGGCTTCAAAGGCCCGGTTCTGGTCGGCCACCCGCTTGATGGCTTCGTCGACGTCGGCGTCGGTGACCTCGGCAACCGGCTTTTCAACCGTGAAGCTCTTGAAGTCGGCGAGCTGGATCGCCGGCACCACTTCAATGGCGACGGTATAATTGAGGTCGGACTTGCCGGCGAGAATGTCTTCGACTTCCTTCAGCTCGGTCGGCATCGTCACCTTCGGCTCGGTCGCCAGGCGAAAACCGCGCTCGGTGAAGATCTGCGCATTGGTGTCGCGGATCAGCTCCTCGACGGTCTCGGCGGCAACCGAACGGCCGTACAGCCGCTTCAGATGACCCATGGGGACCTTGCCGGGGCGGAAACCGTTCAGCTTGACCTTGTCCTTCATGTCGATCAGGCGCGCATCGACCTTGGCTTCGATGTCGGCGGCCGGGACATTGACCTGGAATTCGCGCTTCAGTCCGTCGGCGACGGTTTCATTCACCTGCATGGCGTCAATCTTCTTCTCGCTTGGTCCGGCTCAACGGCACGGACATTGTCAATCTGGTCGGCGCGCGGCCTTTCAGCCTGCGCCGGTGGTTCGGCGGACGCATCTTCGTAGGACTTGCCCGAGCGAAAATACACCCTCGTAATTCTTCAATTCAAACGCGGTCAGCGCTTGGTGCGGGCGGAGGGACTCGAACCCCCACAACTTGCGTCGGCGGCACCTAAAGCCGCTGCGTCTACCAATTCCGCCACGCCCGCGGGAAACGTCATGTCCGCGCGATGCCGCGAGCGGCGGGCTTATAACATGGGTGTGAAGGTTCGCAGCAAAAAAATGGCCGCAGCGGACTTTCCGCCGCGCCCTCGATAACTGGACATCGCGCCCGAAAAATGGTCGGGATCTCGCATGACAGATCGCCTCCCGGTCAGTCGCCGCACCCTGCTTGCGGGCCTCGGCGGCGCGATTCTCGCTCCGCTGGTGCCTGCCGCCGGAGTCGGCCAGACCCGGCCTGCGCTGGCATTGCAGGCCAGCGCAGGCACCGTGGTCCTCCGGCCCGGCACCGAGACGCCAGCCTGGCTGCTGCACGCTGCGACCGGAGACGCAGCGTTGCGCTTCAGGCGCGGTGACGAAATCGACGTGACGCTCGACAATCAGCTGCCGGTTCCCGTCGTCCTCAACTGGCGTGGCGTCAATGGCGCCCCTGCCGCCGAACCGCTGCTCGGGCGCCCGGCGCTGGCCGCGGGCGGCAGGGATACGTTCCGGCTGCCACTGCGCCAGGCAGGCACCTTCATGGCGGACCTCCGGCTGCTCGGCGATGCCCAGGCGCGGCCATCGCCCGCCCGCGCGCTGGTGGTGCTGGAGACCGCCCCTGTCGCGGTCGACCGCGACGAAGTGGTGCTGATCGAGGAGGCCCGGTTGCGCCCTGACAACAGCGCGGCTGCCGCCGGCACCGACCCGAGGGACACCGTGGCGGTCTTTACGATCAACGGTAAGACCAGCTTCGAACTCGCCTCCCGCCTCAATGAACGGCTCAGACTTCGGATCATCAATTGCTGTCATCGATCTGTAATTGCAATTAAATTTGAAGAAACGAACATTCAGGTGATGGCCATTGACGGGCAGCCGGCGGAACCGTTCCTGGCCCGCAATGGCCAGCTGGTGCTGGCGCCGGGCAGCCGGATCGACGTGTATATAGACGTCACACGACCACCGGGATCGGCGTCGGCGATCCTGCTGCATGACGGCAAGGAACCGCGCCCCATCGGGCGGCTGCTGACCTCCAGCGAGGCGCCGCTGCGCGACAAGCCGCTGCCTGCCGCAGGACCGTTGCCATCCAACGGGTTACCGGCACAACTCGACCTCAAGAATGCGGTGCGGGTCGACCTTGCGCTGGGTTCCCCGGCCGCGCCGCAGCCAGACTGGCTGTCGCCCGCTACCCTCGGCGCCGCGACCCCGCCCGCCTTTCGAATCAAGGCCGGCCGCACCGCGGTGCTGGCGCTAACCAATCGCAGCGCCACTCCGATCGTCTTCCACCTCCACGGCCATCATGTTCGCCTGCTCGACCGGCTTGACGACGGCTGGAAGCCGTTCTGGCTGGACACGCTGATGATCGAGGCCGGGCAGACCCAGCGCATCGCCTTCGTCGCCGAGACGGCCGGCCGCTGGCTGATGGAGGCGACGGCCCTCGATTGGGCGGCACCGCGGCTGGTACGCTGGTACGCGGTCGCGTAACCCGTCAGTACTCGACCTCGAGCCGGTCATAGAGCCGGCGCAACACCGCCGGCAGCACTTCCGGAAGGTCCTCGGCGATCAGTCCGGGACCCGCCTCGGCGCCGGTCTCGCCGTGCATCCATACGCCGATGCAGGCCGCCTCGAAGGCCGGAACGCCTTGAGCCAGCAAGCCGCCGATGATGCCTGCCAGCACGTCGCCGGAGCCGGCCGTGGCCAGCCAGGGCGGCGCGTTGGCGGCAATGGCGGCGCGGCCATCGGGCGACGCCACCACCGTGTCCGCCCCCTTGAGCAGCACCACCGCGCCGGCCATTTCGGCCGCCATCCGCACCCGCTCAAGCTTTGAAAGTGATGCAGGTTCCCCTTCCATCTCCTTGAACAGACGGCCGAACTCGCCAAAATGAGGCGTCAGGACAACCTCCGCCTCGGGAGCGGATCTGATGGCATCGAAAAGCTGTTCCGGGGCCTCCGCGAAACTGGTCAGGGCATCGGCGTCGAGCACCGTGCCGCGCTTCGCCGCCAGCAGCGCCAGCACGAAGTCGCGCGTCCGCGCGCCGACGCCGGCACCGGGCCCGATGACGCAGGCCCTGATCCGGGGATCGGCGATGAGGCCGCCAAACTCGGCCGCCGTAT
>DATCUS010000320.1:0-11508 GCA_036561845.1 Tardiphaga sp.
AAGAACCCGACGCTGGAATGGCGGATCGCATCCGAGACCGCGCGCTTCGCTGCCTTGGTGGCGTCGCGGCCATGAACGTCGACGCCCATGCCCATCTCGGTAATACAACGCACCCGTGCCATTCGTGTCGTCTCCGTTGGCTTCTAATGATCCGAAAACCCAAAGCCAATCATCACGGATGATCACAGGGCGCAAGGGCGCAGCGTATCGCGCACCCGACAGCGAGACCGCGGAATACGCTGCGCTATTCCGCCCTACGGCCCTGACAGATGGCCTGCGGACGGAGGCCGATGCGCTCGGGAAAGTCGGCTATCTGGTCGCGCCCAACTCGCTGCACCACCTGTTCATCGCCGACTGGAGCGCTGCTACCCGGCTGCGCGCATCTACGCCGCGACCGAGTTGCACAAGAAGCGGAGGGACATCGCTTTTGATGGCGATCTGGCAGGCGCCTCACCTCCCGACTGGTCCGGTGACATTGAATGCGTGGTGGTGCAAGGCAACGCCATCACCCCCGAGGTGGTGTTCTTTCATCACGGCAGCCGCACCGCAATCTTCACCGATCTCATCCAGCAGTTTCCCGCCAACTGGTTTTCCGGCTGGCGCGCCGCGCTGGCCAAATGGGACCTGATGCTTGGCCGTGAGCCGGCGGTGCCGCGGAAATTTCGCATCGCCTTCACCGATCGCCGGGCGGCACGCGCATCAGTTGAACGCATCCTCGCCTGGCCCGCTGAAAAGGTGCTGATGGCTCATGGAGCACCGGTGACCGCGAACGGCCAGGCCTTCTTGCGGCGGGTGTTCGAACGGCTGATCATCTGAGCCACATTTGTAGTGCAGCCTGGCCGCGATCTCGCGGAATGTGCGGCGCTATTCTACCCTACTTACCAGCGACGATGATGGACGGCCGCTATGCACATGGCCGAAAACCAGCACGAAACCATCACTACGAACCAGCAACAAATCGTCACATAACTCAACTGCGCCGCGGCTCACCGTGCTCCATGGCCACACCAGATTCAGCTCAATTGATTGAAATCAACGCCGCGCATGGCGGTTCATGGACACCGTGGCTCGCGAGACCACTCACAGGACAAGACCGATGAAGGAGCGCGATTCGGTTCCTTCTCGGAGCCCGGCAGGTGCATGTTCGCGGCCCAATTGACGCTCCACCTCTCCACCCCAGGTTCAAGGACCCGATCGTGACGACCATCCCGAATAACGACGCAAAACCTTCATGGCGGCGTATTGCCGTGAGGGTTCTTCTCATCCTTGTCATAGCTTTGGCGGTCGCTGCCGGCGCTGCTTGGTATTGGTGGCAGAGCCAGCAAGGAAAGCTGCCCGATGGTCTTGTGTCGGGGAACGGTCGCATCGAATCCAACCAGATCGACATCGCCGCGAAGTCGGCCGGACGCGTCCGGGAGGTGCTGGCCCAGGAAGGCGATCTCGTCACGGCGGGACAAGTGCTCGCGCGCATCGATACCACCGAGTTACAGGCGCAGCGCGCCAAATATGCCGCCGATGTGGCTTCGGAGGAAGCCTTGATGCTCGAGGGAAAGGCGACCGTCGCTCAACGGCAGGCCGAACTGATCCTCAAGGAGGCAAATCTTCGCCGAGCCCTTAAGCTTGTAGGAACCGGTGCGGTCAGCCAGGAGAGCCGTGATCAGGCGCAGAGCGAACACGACTCCGCGCGCGCGATCCTTGAAGCCGCGCAGAGGACCGTGACAGCGCGCGAACGAGCGATCGCGTCCGCAAAAGCCCTCGTCGATCAGATCGACGCCCAGATCGCCGATACCAACCTGACGGCGCCGGTGCGGGGCCGCGTTCTTTATCGTCTCGCCAACCCCGGGGAAGTCGTTTCGGCGGGCGGCAAGGTCCTGACGATCGTCAACATGTCCGAGATCTATATGGAGATCTATCTCCCCTCCGAGCAGGTGATGCGCATACCGGTCGGATCGCAGGCGCGAATTGTGTTCGACGGTGCCGATTTCGCCGTCCCGGCCAAAGTGAGCTTCGTGTCGCCGGAGGCTCAGTTCACGCCCAAGCAGGTCGAAACGCGCAGCGAGCGCGACAAGCTGATGTTCCGGATCAAGCTGCGTGTTCCGCCGAGCCTCATCGCGCGTCATCTCGACCAGGTGAAAACAGGCACCCGTGGCATCGGCTATGTGCGTCTCGATCCGAACCCGCCCAATTGGCCGGACAACCTGCAAAAGCGCATTCAGGGCGATCCTCTTGATGCGGGAGATTGACGGTGGTGACTTCCGCACCACTGATCGCCGAGGTTTCCGGCGCTACGCACAGCTACGGCAAGATCCGGGCGCTCGACAATGTCTCGCTCGAACTGCCGAGCGGCCGGATGACGGGCGTCATCGGTCCCGATGGTGCCGGAAAGTCCACACTTCTCGGCCTCATCGCCGGAGCGCGACAACTGCAGACCGGATCGGTCACGGTCCTCGGCGGCAGCATGGGCAATGCGCGGCATCGCCGTTCCGTCTGCACGCGCATTGCCTATATGCCGCAAGGACTCGGCAAGAACCTCTATCAGGAGATCAGCGTCCGCGAGAACCTGAGCTTCTTCGGAACCCTCTTCGGTCTGTCCGCGTCGGAGAGTGACGCGCGCACGCGCCGTCTGGCGGCCGCGACCGGTCTGCTCCCCTTTCTCGATCGGCCTGCCGGAAAGCTGTCGGGCGGCATGAAGCAAAAGCTCGGTCTGTGCTGCGCGCTCATTCACGATCCCGACCTTCTCATTCTCGACGAGCCGACGACCGGGGTCGATCCGCTGTCGCGACGACAGTTCTGGAATCTCATCGCTGACCTCAGGCGCGAGCGACCGACGATGAGTGTCGTCGTCTCCACCGCCTATATGGATGAGGCGGGCATTTGCGATTGGCTGGTCGCGATGGATCACGCACGGGTGCTTGCCTCCGGTACGGCGGATGAGCTGCGCGCGAAGACCGGCAAACAAGACCTCGAAGCTGTCTTTGTCGCCCTGCAGCCGGGACAACAATCGGCATCCCAGCGCCTCGTCATTCCGCCACGCAAACCGAGCACGGAGGCTCCGGTCATTGTCGCGAGGAATTTGACATGCCGTTTCGGCAGTTTCACCGCTGTCGATCGCGTCAGCTTCGCCATCGAGCGCGGAGAAATCTTCGGCTTCCTCGGCTCAAACGGAAGCGGCAAGACCACGACCATGAAGATGCTGACCGGACTGCTGGCGCCGAGCGAGGGGGAGGCCGAGGTGTGCGGAAAGCCGGTCGATGCCAACGACCTGTCGATCCGCCGGCGCGTCGGCTTCATGTCGCAATCTTTCTCGCTCTACGGCGAGCTCACCGTGCGGCAAAACCTCCTTCTTCATGCCCGCCTTTTCCATCTGGCTGGAGACCAGATTAAAGACCGTATCGCCAAGCTTTTGGTCGATGTCGGTCTTATCGACTACGCCGACACTGATGCCAATTCGCTGCCGCTCGGCGTGCGGCAACGTCTTTCGCTGGCCGTGGCGATCGTGCACGATCCCGAGCTGCTGATCCTGGACGAACCCACGTCGGGTGTCGATCCGCAGGCACGTGATGAGTTCTGGCGCCTGCTCGGCGAGCTCTCGCGAAGCCGCAATGTCACGATCTTTGTCTCGACGCATTTCATGAGCGAGGCGATGCGCTGCGACCGCATCTCGTTGATGCATGCGGGGCGCGTCCTCGTTTGCGACACGCCGCAGAGCGTTATCGCCTCCAAAGGCAGCGTAGATCTCGAAGAGGCGTTCATCGCCTATATCGAGGACGCCGAGGCTTCTTCACCTGCGCCCGCCGCGGCAGATTCCCTGGTCAAGACCCTGCAGGATGCGGAGGCTTTGTCGCCCGGCCGCTCGACCTTCATGCCGCTGCGGCGCGTCCTCGCTTATGCCAAGTGCGAGACGCTGTCGCTGATGCGCGATCCGGTGCGGCTCGCCTTCGCCTTCCTCGGCTCCTTCATCATGCTGCTGATCTTCGGCTTCGGCGTCTCCAGCGACGTGACCAATCTCACCTACGCAGCGTTTGATCACGACAACACGCCGGAGAGCCGAGCCTATCTCGCCAATTTCTCGAGTTCGCGATCCTTCACCGAGAAGACGCCGATCCGCAACCTCTATGAAATGGAACAGCGCCTGAAGTCGAACGACATCACGCTTGCCATCGAGATTCCGCCGAATTTCGGCCGCCTGGTCAAGCGCGGCTCGGATTGGCAGGTATCGGCCTGGATCGACGGCGCCAACACCTCGCGCGCCGCGACCATCGAGGGCTATGTCCAACAGGCGCACAATCTTTTTTCCGAACAAAGAAGTCGCGAATCCAGCGCCGTGGCGAGCTCCGACCCGACGACCAGCATCCTGGTCCGCTACCGTTACAACCCCACGGCCGAAAGCATCTACTCGATCGGACCAGCCGTGCCGGCGATGCTGCTCATGATGTTTCTCGCCATTCTGATGGCTGTCAGCGTTGCCCGCGAAAAGGAGATCGGTACGATCACCAACTTCTACGCCACGCCCACGACGCGGCTGGAGTTTCTGATCGGCAAGCAACTGCCCTATATCGGCGTCGGCATGATCAACTTCCTCATCATGACTGCGACCGTGCTGTTCCTCTTCAAGGTCCCGCTCAAGGGCGACGGTCTTACGCTGGCCCTCGGCGCGCTTCTCTATGTGGCGGCGGCCACCGGCTACGGGCTTTTCATCTCCACCTTCACATCGAGCCAGGTCGCGGCGGTGTTCGCCGGAGCGGTGCTATCGATGCTGCCGACCATGCAGTTCTCCGGCATGATGCAGCCCGTCTCGACGCTGGAGGGCGGCGCGCGCCTCATGGGGTATCTCTGGCCCACGAGCTACTACATGCATATGAGCGTCGGCGCGTTCACCAAGGGCCTTGGCTTCAGCGACATGGCGACCGATCTGCTGGCGCTGACCCTGTTTTGTCCGGCCTTCCTGTTGATGTCCGCGCTCCTCTTGCGCAAACAGGAGAAATAAGGTGCAGAGTCTCTCCAACATATTCTGGCTCGGCACCAAGGAGCTGCGCACCCTCTCGAAGGACCTGATGATGATCCTCTTCATCATCTATTCCTTCGGCATCAGCATCTATACGCAGTCGACCGGAGCCGGGGAGACCGTCAACAACGCGTCCGTGGCTATCGTTGACGAGGACAATTCCAGCCTTTCACGATCGATTGCCGGGCTTTTCTATCCCCCGTATTTCCAGACGGCCAAAACAATCGGCGCCGCCGACATCGATCGCGCCATGGACGAAGGTCTCTACACCCTCGTCGTCGTCATTCCTCCCCGCTTTGAAGCGGATGTGCGGAAGGGGCGCGATATCGAAGTTCAGGTCAACGTGGACGCCACCGCGGTCCAGCAGGCGTCCTTGGCCGCGGGCTATATCCAGAGCATGGTGACCGACGAGGTCAAGCGCTACCGAAAGGAGATGGAGCAAACCACCGGCCTCTCCTCCGATCTCGTCATCCGCCGCGCCTTCAATCCGAACGGCACGCAATCCTGGTTCCGTGCGATCGTCGGCCTTGCCGATCAGCTGTCGATGTTGATCATCATCCTGACCGGCGCGGCGCTGTTGCGCGAGCGGGAGCACGGCACGATCGAGCACCTGCTGGTCATGCCGCTGACGGCCTTCGAGATTGCGCTCGCCAAGGTGTGGTCGAACGGGCTGGTGATCATCGTCGGTTTCATCTGCTCTCTTTTATTCGTGGTCGAGGGTCTCCTCGACGTTCCGATTGCCGGCTCGCGCGGCCTGCTGCTGCTCGGCACCGTTATCTATGTCTTCGCCACCGCCGCGATCGGCATCTTCCTCGGCACGCTCGCCCGCACCATGGCGCAATTCGCCCTGCTGATGATGATGACCGTGATGCCGATGATGATGCTGTCGGGCGGCATGTCGCCGATCGAGAGCCAGCCGCAATGGGTCCAGTACGTGACCTGGTTTTTCCCGTCACGACACTACGTCAGCTTCATGCAGGCGATCGTCTATCGCGGCGCGAATCTCGCCATTGTCTGGAAAGAGTTCGTGACCGTCCTGGTGATGGGAGTAACGTTTCTCGCGGCAAGTTTGGTGCTGTTCCGCCGGTCCGTTGCAACCTTGCGATAGGGCGCATCAGGGATCTTCCGATCTTCCACCTGCTCTCCGAAGAGCTACGGCTCTCGGTGAAGGGGAACGAGCAACGCGCCGAGGCTGGCCGGACGGTGCTTGCACCAAGGGCGTGCCGTATACCTATCGAGTCGATTCGCCCGAAGGCGCCTCTGTGCTGACGATAACCCAGAGCAGCGATTCGAGCGGATGGTGCGTGCCGCCGGCCGGCGACGAGGCGCGAACTGCCGCCGATCAGAGCTCCCACGCCCGACGCCATTGCGCTGCTTACGCGCCTTTGCGCCGAGAGCAACATCGAGATCGTCGGTCCGCCGCGGCCCCTGAGCGGTAGGTCGATCGTCCCACCTCCACCCACGCCCGGAGGTCACCCGGTTACTAGATCCGCCGGGTCCGGTCCGGCTCTTTTCCGCTCGCGCGGTACGTCCTGCTCATATCGGCAGACCCAGGAACTTGAACGGTGCAGCCTCCTGGAAATTCGCCGTCGCATCGCCGGAGAAGGTGCGCGACTGTTGAGGTCCCAGATCGAGCTTCTTCACCTTTCCGTTCTCAGGCGAGAAGTCGATCGCCTTGAGATCGACCCAGAATGTATTCGGTGTCAACACCGATTCAAAGAAGTACAGCTTGCGTTGATGGTCGGCGACGGTGCGCCATCGCGTCGAAGAAATATTGGGCTGGTCCGGTGTCGAAATGCCGAATGGCACAGAGACGTTGCGGATCACGCTGAAAACGCTCGCCAAGGCGCGGTCGGGATTTTCGTCCTTTGGGATTGCGTTGACGTAAAAAGCCGCCCGCGCGAACCGATCTGCGGCGCGGTTCGTGCCCGGCAGCATCACCGTGCCGCCAATCTCCTTCCAGTATTCATTCAACGCCAATTGCTGTTCGAAGATGGGGGAGTTAGTCATCACCTGGTACTTCCGGTCGTGATGGATGACCGGTTTTCCGTTGACGTATTCGATGATCGCGCTGTCACCTGTGGAATCCGAGATCGACAGGTGAAGCGTGGCGAGTAACTTCTGCCCGGGCACGTCGTCCGTGACGATCGTAAAAGGGTCCTTCTCAAGTACCTCAACCGCCTCCCGAACCGTAGCGAAATTGTCGAGCACATATTGCGCCCAAGCGGCGATGGATAGGCCCGGCTTGCTGGAGTCGAACTTTGGATATTGGGATTCCGTGAGCCAGAGGACATTGGCGACAAGTCCCGCCTCGTTCATGCCGTCTGAGGTCGAAACCTCATAGGCCGAGGCGACCACGCTGCCATATTTGGATTTCCATTGCAGAGAGTTCGGCCCGACCTCGCCGCTCCGTGCCATGCCTCTCGGGAAAATCCAGAGATTGGTGGGCATCTCAAATCGCCAATCCATCGAGCGCGCAGTGATGACCTGACTCTTGGCGCCGAGATAGACCAGCCGCGTACAGGCGAGCGACAGCGAAGGTGTGGTGGCGATCACCGCCGCCAGAGTGGTTGCTAGAATGCGCGACAGTGCAGAGCTTTTCATTCTCATCACCTTCTGGAGCTGTTGGAACAACCATCTCGTGTGGAATTGCTTTCAGAAGACCCTGATCCCAGCAACGGATTATGCGCTGATCTAGATCAAAGGCCCGGCGCCCTTCAATCCGCTCTGGCGATTGCGGCTGCGGTCGTAGAGCGCTTGGCGCCTCCGGCTCTTGCCGATCCCTCAGAAACTCACGCTCCTGATTCAAAGGAGAAAATCGCCGATTCAGAAGCGGCCGGGCTTCAGCGACTATCGGAATCGATCGGTCGATTCTCGACGCCAGCCGCAATAAAGGACGGTCCGCAAAGGACGGTCCGCCGAGCCGCGGAGAAAGACCGCCGCACGGACGGTTCGTTGCTGATGGCAACGCAGGCTGGCAAGCCAACCCAAAGAGGTGAGAAAGAGCCAGATCGGAGCGAAGGTCGCGAACACGAGCACCGGCGTATTGCGCAGCATTGACTCAGATCAACACAAATGATTGACGTCGAGAGCATGTTTGCAGAACTGCGCACTGTGATTCATCAAAGAAATGCGCTCTGCTCGATAGTTTCGCCGCTCGCTGGAACGCCTACGGAGCCAGCCGACGCGCCGCGGATCAATCACCTATTGGGAACGAAGATGAAGTATCTTTTCACAGCATTTTTTGTGGCTGTAATTGTCGCCTTGGCTTCGGGCGTCTCGCAAGCCGATTCGGGAAAAATTTGGTACGTGAATCAGGCAAGTAAGAGTGCGGGGGACGGGCGCACCTGGGAAGCCCCGTTCCAATCCCTGCAGGATGCACTATCAGCGGCCTCCAAGAACGACGAAATCTGGGTGGCGCGCGGCACGTATTTTCCCGATGCGACCGATCAGAACAAGTCTTTTGCCCTCAAGGAGGACATCGCTGTCTATGGGGGCTTTTCAGGCAACGAAACGGCGCGGCAGCAAAGGGATTTTCGAAAGAACGTAACCATACTCAGCGGCAATATCGGCAAGGGCGACAAGACGAAAAACACAAAGACTATTATTATGGGCGCTGACCGAGCCATTCTGGATGGCTTCACGGTCTCGGATGCTTACGGGACGGACAAGCCCCGCATGCATCTCGTGCCGGCCGACATTCTCAAGAACGACATGGTCGTTGGCGGCGGCATGAGAAACTTCATGACCAGCCCCATCGTGCGCAACGTCGTCTTCAAGAACAACTACTCGCCGAAGGGCGGCGCCGTTTACAATGTGCACAAGGCGGGCGCGGACCAGGCCGCCTTCATCAATGTCGATTTCATCGACAATGTAGCCGAGCTGCGCGGCGGCGGCGTAAGCAACGATCTCGGCGCTATGCCGCGCTTCATCAACTGCCGCTTCATCGGCAACCGCAGCAACGACAAAGGCGGCGGCCTTTACAACGACTTTGCCGCGTCGCCGCTTGTCTTCAACGCGCTGTTCACAGGCAACTCGGCCGTGAGCGCCGGCGGCATCGGCAACGACGGCGGCTCAGCACCATTGCTCGTCAACGTGACAATCGTGGGCAACAAGGCCAGCAGCGAGTTGGGCCCGGGCCTTTATCAGGGGACCGGTGCGAACAGCAATCCGATCCTCATCCGCAGCGTTGTCGATAACGTCTATAATTGGCATGAGGACATTGTGTCGGAGGTCGGCTCGCTCGCTCCTGCGGGAAGCACGCTGCCGCTGGCCGAATTCATCGCCATCAGCAACCTCAAGGGAGAGTTGGAGCCCGTTGCACTTAAATCCGCGCCGGCTTATCCGCGCGGTTACCAGCCCGGCTTGGACGGCGCGCTCCTGCTGAAGAACGGCTTGGTCGAGAAACTCGTCCAGATTTACGTAAAGAACAGCGGCGCGGTCGAATATCAGGACGAGTACATCCGGCCGACGGTCAGCGCCAAGGCCGTATCCGCGCCGGTCATCTACGTCGTCCCGAACAACCCGGCCAAGGCACAGGACGGACTTTCCTGGGCAACCGGGGTCTCCGACTTACAGGCGGCCATCGACCTCGCCTCGGCCTCGAAGGCGGCGGTTTGGATCAAGGCCGGCACGTACGGGCCTGCCAAGAAGGACGGCCGTATCGCGGCCTTCATTCTCTACGACGGCGTGAAGCTGTACGGCGGGTTTGCCGGCACTGAAACTACCCTGGAGCAGCGTCACGCCGCCGGCGCGCGGACAATTCTGAGCGCGAAGGCCGTCAAAGACGGCTATCGATATGCGCACGTCCTCTATGGCGCCGATGACGCGCTGCTCGACGGATTGACGCTGCGTGACGGTCGCGCGGTTGGCCGGACTTACAACGGCAAGGGCGGCGGGTTGCTTGCCTATCACGCCGGCAAGAAATTTCTGCCGCGCGAGGCCGCGATCGGATTCAAGATGACGCTGCACAATTGCCGCTTCGAGCACAACGAAGCACTCGAAGGCGGAGCGATTTATGCCTACGGCAAGGCCAATCTCGCGATCTCCGAAACCGCATTCAAAGGCAATCGGGCCGTTTATGGCGGCGCCAACGTCAACCGCGAGGGCGTCGTCGTCACATGTCAGAAGTGCTCGTTCACCGGCAATCAGGCATCGCAGGATGGCGGCGCAACCTACGAGGATTACGGCTCGCATGTGAGCTATGAGCAAGCCCGGTTTACGGCCAATAGCGCGCGCCATCAGGGCGGCGCCATCTATGAGATCAGCCGGGCCTCGCAATTGGAAGCGACAGTCGTCGGCGTCAACAAGTCGGCATTCGTCAAGAACAAGGCGCGCGACGGCGCCAGTATCTATAATCTCGATGGTAGTACGCTGACGATCACGAACTCGACTTATGCGTCCAAAACGGTCTACAGCCGGACGCCATCCGAGAGCAAATAGAGGCGGCAACACCGCGCCACGCCGCAAGTCAGCAGAGGGGGTCGGAAGAGCTTGCGGGCGGATGATCGCCTTGTCAGGACCGCTTCGGCAGTGACAAGACCTACGCCCCCCCAAACGAACCGAAGGAATCGAGCATGGCGTCCCTCCCGAATGCCGTCCCTCGCCCGTCGCCGACAACGCAATCGCAGGCGTCAAAGGGCGACCTCGACCTGCCGCGGCGGGCGCTCCTCCTCGGTGCCGGAACCACCGCGCGCTCAAGCCCTTCGCAGTAGGACGCGACAAAGCGTTCCCGCAGCGATTTGAGCAGTTCATCCTTGGACGCGAAATACAGGTAAAACGTCCCCTTGGCGACGCCGGCGTCGGCCATGACATCGTCCACACTGGTGCCGGAGATGCCCTTTTCGAGAAAAAGACGCTGCCCCGCGTCCATCAACTCCTCACGACGAACTTCCGGCGCCTTGGTTCGAGGTTGGGCGGCAGCAGGGTTTGGGGCTTTCAATCTGAAGCCTTCGCTTCGTTCGTCCGACCGATCCGTGGGGCGCGATGATCCCGAAACTATACCTGGTTCCTGTCGACTCGTCCCCTCTGACGGCGGGACCCGTTATGATCAGGCAAGCGCGTGGGAGCGGATGTTCGACTTTGCTGGAAAAGCTCGGTCACGAGATTGAACGGCCGAGAAGTCCGACGGCGTGGCATGGCCTGCCGATCAGTGCGAGGGCCGTTCCGGGCCAAGTCCCATTTGCCAGAAATCCGCCTCCAGACGCGACGCCTGGCCGAACAGCGCGGCCAGTTCGCTGAAGCGCCGCTCGGTCATCGTCCGCGCCGCCAGATCGTCGAGGTGACGGCGCGCCTTGATGGCGACGTCCTGATAGATATCGCCGGCGTATTCGCCGATCCACTCGCGATAGGGATGATCGCCGAGCGCCGCGACGCCGTGGGGTGCGAGCTTGCGGCCGATCTCGGCATAGCCGATGACACAGGGCGCCAGCGCCACATGCAGGTCGAGCAGATCGCCGGCCGCGCCGCAGTCCAGCACGAAGCGCGTATAGGCGATGGTCGCC
>DATCUS010000321.1:0-4617 GCA_036561845.1 Tardiphaga sp.
CGCGAAGCCGCCGCACACCACGTCGCCCAGCACGTCGTAGGACACGTAGTCGATGTCCTCATAGGCGCCGTTCTCTTCCAGGAAGTTGATCGAGGTGATGACGCCGCGGCCGGCGCAGCCGACGCCGGGCTCCGGACCGCCCGACTCCACGCACTTGATGTCGCGGTAGCCGACCTTCATCACTTCCTCGATCTCGAGGTCCTCGACGCTGCCCGCAGCGGCGGCCAGGCTGAGGATGGTGTCCTGCGCCTTGGCATGCAGGATCAGCCGGGTCGAATCCGCCTTGGGATCGCAGCCGACGATCAGGATCCGGTGTCCCATCTCCGCCAGTGCGGCGAGCGTGTTCTGGGAGGTGGTCGACTTGCCGATCCCTCCCTTGCCGTAGAATGCGATTTGTCGCAGTGAAGACATGTTGCTCTCCATGAACCGATTGCCAATGAATCCGCGCCTGTTGCGCGAGACTGTTGCTCTCTTAGGAACGGCACACGGGTTACGGGAAGGAGCGCATCGCTCGTCTGGCGTCTGCGTGCACTCAGCCCTCACTCGTTGTTGCGCGCTCCTCAGAGCAACCGCCGTGCCAGTCTCCTGTTCGCCCCTAACTGCATGATTCATCTTCTGAAATTTTCTGGCCGCGGAAACCGCACCGGCAATGCTCCGTCGCGACAGCGTCAGTGCAGCTGTCAGAAACCCGACAACGATGGAAGGCTGCGAACGCTCCGACGACGCCGAAGTCCAGCATTGCCCGCCGTTATTGCGCCGGCACAGCCGCGGAATGGAAATTGCTAGCGTGCTGCGATGCCGCCCGTTCGCGTGCGGCCAGACCGGATGTGCACTTCAAGGAGAGCGCGATGCAGATTGGCGTTGAAACATCGAAGGCTGTCGACCAGCGGCGCGTGTTCGTAATCGACGATGATGAAATCACCCGCGCCGCCCTGCAGTTCATGCTGCACGACGAGATCGAGACTCACGAGCTTCTGAATCCCGAGGAGGCCTATGAAAAAGGCGTCGACTGGCTGAAGCCGCATGTCGTGCTGCTCGGCGTCTCGTTCCTGAAGCAGCGTGGCGCGGCGCTGGTCCCCGAGATCGTCGCTAGGTTTCCCGGCGTCCGTATCCTGATCACCTGCGAGAAGGCGGACGAGGCCACCGCGGTGGAAGGATTGAAGGCCGGCGCCCATGGCGCGCTGGTCAAGCCGCTGACCCTTGAAGCCGTCCGCAAGAAGGTCGACACCATCCTGGGCCGCGGCGGCGCGGCACCGCTCGTCCAGCTCAGCGTCATGAAGTAAGGGCGCGGTCGTGGCCACGGTCATCTTCTACCAGAAGCCGGGCTGCGGGACGAATGGCCGCCAGCGACAGATGCTCGAGGCCGCCGGACATGTGGTGGTCGCGCGAAACCTGCTCGCCGAGCCCTGGACCGCCGAACGGCTGTCCGGCTTTTTCGGCACGACGCCGGTGACGGCGTGGTTCAATCCGGCCGCGCCGCGGATCAAGTCCGGCGAGGTCGATCCCGCGAACCTGGACGCCGCAGCAGCACTGGCCCTGATGCTCGACGATCCGCTGCTGATCCGGCGGCCTCTCATCGAAGTCGATCGTGAGCGCTGCGCAGGCTTCGACCGCGAACCGGTCCCGTCGCTCTTGAACCGCATGCCCAATGCCGACGATGCCGCCTGTTCGCGCGCGGCGGGGACCCGGCCCTGCCCGGAACCACGACAACTCTAGAAGCCTCCGCCGATGACGCTCGCCGCCACGCAGACGCTCAGTCCCGCAGAGATCGTGCTGGCCTATCACGCCCGCACCCGGCACACCCCCGAGCGCTATGCTGCCGGGCCGGAAACGCTGGACTGGGATGCGCAGCCCAATCCATTCCGGGAATTCGACGGCAGCCCGCGAACGCTTCTGCCGCTCACCACGGATCGCCTCGCAACGCGCTTTGCTCGGCTTCACACATCGGAGGGCGTTGCCCCGGCTCCCGCAACGCTCGCCTCGGTGGCCGCACTCATGGAGCTCGCCATGGGACTGTCGGCCTGGAAGGAGCATGGCCCGGACCGCTGGGCGCTGCGCTGCAATCCATCGAGCGGTAACCTGCATCCGACGGAGGCCTACGTTCTTTCAAGCAACGTCGCCGGGCTCGCAAGCGGACTGCATCACTATGTCAGTCGCGATCATGCATTGGAGCTACGCTGCCGCAACACCGATGACCCCGACGCGCCCGTAGGGCTGTGGATCGGCCTGTCCTCGGTGCACTGGCGCGAAGCCTGGAAATATGGCGAACGCGCCTTCCGCTACTGCCAGCTCGATATCGGCCACGCCATCGGCGCGCTCAGCTATGCCGCGGCAGCGCTCGGATGGCGCGCCAGACTCGTCGAAGGTCTAGCAGGCCACCAGCTCGCCGCGCTGCTGGGCCTCGATCGCGCCGCCGATTTCGCCGGTGCCGAGCCGGAGGACGCCGACCTTCTGGTCGCGATCGATTGCGCTCCGTCGCCGAACCCGGCGCAGCCCGGCGCTGCTCCGGCCTGGCAGTCCGGGCGCGCGCAATGGACGGGACACGCCAACCTGCTCGACCCGCACCCGATGTATCGCTGGCCGGTGATCGGTCAGGTGAGCGTCGCAACCCAGGGACACGCGACCGAACTGGCGCACCATTTCCCAGATCTTCCGCCGCGCCGTCACGCTTCCGATGCACGGGCGGCCGACATCCTGCTGGGACGGCGCAGCGCCCAGCGCTTCGACGGCAAGTCTGTGATGGCGTCCGACGTCTTCTATCGGCTTGTCGACAGCGTCATGGTTCGCCCGGCCCCGCCCTGGGATGTCTGGAATTTCGCGCCGCGCCTTCATCCGGTGTTCTTCATCCACCGGGTGGAGGGTCTTGCGCCCGGCCTTTATGCGTTGCCGCGCCGTGTGGAGGCGACGGCCATTCTCCGCGACGCCATGCGTCCGGATTTTGAATGGCAGACGCCGAACGATGTCCCTGCGCACCTGCCGCTCGTCCGGCTGATGTCCGGCGATTTTCGCTCCATCGCCAGGAACATCAGCTGTCACCAGGCGATCGCCGGCGACGGCTGCTTCTCCCTCAGCATGATCGGCGAATTCGAACCCGTCGTGCGATCGAACGCCTGGCGCTACCGCCAGCTCCATTGGGAAGCGGGGCTGCTGGGTCACGCCCTCTATCTCGAGGCCGAGGCGGCGGGGCTGCGCGGCACCGGCATCGGCTGCTACTTCGACGACGCCCTGCACAGCCTGCTTGGTATCGAGACCGCGCAACTGAAGGCGCTCTACCACTTCACCGTCGGCCGCCCGATCATTGACGATCGTATTTCAACCTTGCCGCCCTATCCCGGGCGCTCGCGCAACGAGGACATGGTGCCATGAGACAGCGCATTCCATTTCGTCGCATCGACGTCGCCGAGTTCGAGGCCCTGCGTCGCAACGACGCGCTGTTGCTCGACGTTCGCAACGCCCGATCGTTCCATGAAGGCCACATCGACGGCGCCCTGCACGTCTCCCACGCCAATGTCTCCGCCCTGATCGAAAGCACGTCGCGCGACAGGCCCGTTCTGATCTATTGCTATCACGGCAACGCCAGCCGGGAATTCGGCCAGCTGTTTTCCGATTTCGGGTTTCGCGAGGTGTGCAGCCTCGACGGCGGAATCGAAGCGTGGCGCCATCATCATGCCTGTGCGACGACGCCCATCGACGCGCCGCTGGCACACTGGCTGTCCGCTTACGGATTTCCGTGCGGCGACATCAATGCCGTCATCGCCAATGAAACGACGCCACTGATGAAAGCCGCTCACATCGGCAACGTCGAGATCGTGCGCCTGCTGGTAAGGCACGGCGCGCAGCTGGACGCGCGCAATGCCGACGGCAACAATGCGCTGTGGCTGGCCTGCGTCGGCCGCCATCTCGATGTCATCGACGTGCTCGTGGACAGCGGGATCGATCTGGACAACCGCAACGACAATGGCGCGACACCGCTGATGTACGCGGCTTCCTCGGGGATCGCCGACGTGGTCGCGCACCTGCTGGCGAAGGGCGCCGACACCGCGCCGGAAACCCTCGACGGATTTACCGCGCTCGATCTGGCGGGAACGATCGAATGCCTGACACTGCTTCGCCGCGCGAGCTGCGAGCGAACCCCCACTGTCATTCCAGGGCGGGAGCAGCGCCAGCTGCGACCAAACCCGGAGTCTTGAGATGGGGGAACACCTCGGGATTCCCCACTCCAATTGGAGTGGCTGAGGTTAGCTCGGGTTGCACCCTCGCGCCCTCAAGCACGCCAATTGGCGTGCCGGGGAATGGAAACGATGGCGGACAAAGAAAAAAATCCGCAAATCCCCTTGACGTCCATCCGTCTAGGTTTATAATCCATCGCATCCCGTCCCACCGAGAGGGGCGTATCGCGATCGTCAGGTTCGCGGGAGGGGATGCGGTGGACGCGGCAGCGTCAGGCGCGGAATTCGGTTCAGGGCTCGCCAGAACGGCCAGTGAGAACCGGAGGAAGCGCAGACGACAGCGCTGGCGCGGACGGCAAAAGCGTGAGGTCTCGATGCCCCGCGTGGCATCAAGCCCCTCCGGAGAGCCCGCCCTACCGGCGCGGGACACATCCTCAGGAGGGCGCGA
>DATCUS010000322.1:0-9173 GCA_036561845.1 Tardiphaga sp.
GGGGGCCCGCCCCTCACCCGCCGCGAAGACGCGGCGACCTCTCCCCGCAAAGAGCGGGGAGAGGTTAGAAATCACGCATCCATGCGCTTGAACACCAACGTCGCATTCGTCCCGCCGAAGCCGAACGAGTTCGACAGCACGGTGCCCACCTTCACATTGTCGATGCGCTTGCGCACGATCGGCATGTCGGCGAAGGCCGGGTCGAGTTCGGTGATGTTGCCGCTCTCGCAGATGAAGCCGTTCTGCATCATCAGCAGCGAATAGATCGCCTCCTGCACGCCGGTGGCGCCCAGCGAATGGCCGGTCAGCGCCTTGGTGGCCGAGATCGGCGGGCACTTGTCACCCACGCCGAACACCTTGCGGATGGCTTCCATTTCCGGCGGATCGCCGGCCGGCGTCGAGGTGGCGTGGGGGTTGATGTAGTCGACCTTGATACCGCCGGTGGTCGCCAGCGCCATCTTCATGCAGCGCTCGGCGCCTTCGCCGGAGGGCGCCACCATGTCGTAGCCGTCCGACGTCGCGCCGTAGCCGATGATCTCGCCGTAGATCTTGGCGCCGCGCGCCTTGGCGTGTTCGAGCTCTTCCAGCACCACAACGCCGGCGCCGCCGGCGATGACAAAACCGTCGCGGCTGACGTCATAGGGACGCGAGGCGGTGGACGGGGTATCGTTATACTTCGACGACATGGCGCCCATGGCATCGAACAGCACCGACAGCGACCAGTCGAGCTCTTCGCAGCCGCCGGCGAACACGACGTCCTGCTTGCCCCACTGGATCATCTCGTAGCCGTTGCCGATGCAATGGTTGGAGGTGGCGCAGGCCGAGGAGATCGAATAGTTGACGCCCTTGATCTTGAACCAGGTGGCCAGCGTCGCCGAAGCCGTCGACGACATCGCCTTCGGCACCGCAAACGGACCGACGCGCTTCGGGCCCTTGGTGCGGGTGATATCGGCGGCTTCCACGATGGTGCGCGCGGAGGGGCCGCCGGAGCCCATGATGATGCCGGTGCGGATATTGGAGACGTCGGTGGGCTCGAGGCCCGAATCCTGGATCGCCTGCTCCATGGCGACGTGATTCCACGCCGCGCCCTCGCCGAGGAAGCGCATCGCGCGGCGATCGACGACCCCCGAGGGATCGAGCGTCGGCGCACCCTGGACCTGCGAGCGGAAACCGAGCTCCGCATACTTGTCCGCGCGCGTGATGCCCGACTTCGCCTCGTGAAGGCTCGCAAGCACTTCCTGAGTGTTGTTTCCGATAGATGAGACAATGCCCATCCCCGTGACGACAACCCGCCTCATGATCGCCTCGCCTTCTTCGATTGCATTGTTATGGGAAGGCAGCCGTTCAAACGAACCGCCCGATCGGCCGGGATGTGTGTCTCACGTTCCCGGCTGCAATGGGGCGGCCTGCTTGAACAGGCCGACCTTCAGATCCTTCGCGCGATAGATAATCTCGCCATCGGCGGAAAGCCACCCGTCGGCGATACCCAGCACCAGCTTTGAACGCATCACGCGCTTCACGTCGATGTTGTACACAACCTTGCTGATGTTCGGCAGCACCTGGCCGGAAAATTTCAGCTCACCGAGGCCGAGCGCGCGGCCCGGGCCTTCGCCGCCGGTCCAGCCGAGGAAGAAGCCGACCATCTGCCACATCGCATCAAGGCCGAGGCAGCCCGGCATCACCGGATCGCCCTTGAAGTGGCAGCCGAAAAACCACAGCTCCGGATTGACGTCGAGTTCGGCGCGGATGATTCCCTTGCCATATTCGCCGCCGGTCTCGGAGATCTCGGTGATGCGGTCGAACATCAGCATCGGCGGCAGCGGCAGCTGCGCATTGCCGGCCCCGAACAGCTCGCCGCGGCCGCACGCCAGCAGGTCCTCGTACTCGTAGCTGCTGCGTCGTTCCTGAAGCATGTCCCGGCCTTCCAAATGCAAAATCGAATCGTCGCCCGCCCCGACCCTTTGGCCGGTGCGCGCTGCCCCCATCAGGCGGAACATCCCCCGTCCGCCGCGGGCTCTCTATCACAGGCCTGTGAGGCGGCAAAGCGGCGGCTCACACCGCCTGCAACATCCCGCGCCATATTGGGCCGGCCGCGGCAGCCACGATCGGCCGTGGTTGCCCCCGGCGCTGGACGCATGGCTCCCAGTTGCGAAAAACTTGCATCTGAGCCCGTGGCTTCATATAGTCTCTGCAGGTACCGCTTTCATGAACGGCAGGGCTCTGACGTGGATATGAGTGACAGCTCTTCGAGCACCAATGATGACGTCGCCAATGTTGCGGCGATCGGTCATGGTCGCCAGCCCGCGCTGACCGGCTGCCCGTGGCATGACGTCAACGAAATGCTGCAGTCGGTGGGCCTGCGCCCGACCCGGCAGCGCATGGCGCTCGGCTGGCTGCTGTTCGGCAAGGGTGCGCGCCACCTGACCGCGGAAATGCTCTACGAGGAAGCCACCCTGGCGAAGGTCCCGGTGTCCCTGGCCACGGTGTACAACACCCTGAACCAGCTCACCGATTCCGGCCTGCTCCGGCAGGTCAGCGTGGACGGCACCAAGACCTATTTCGACACCAACGTCACCGCGCACCACCATTATTACCTCGAGAACAACCACGAGCTGGTGGATATCGCCGACTCGAACCTGGTGCTGCAGACCATGCCCGAGGTCCCCGAGGGCTACGAGATCAGCCGCATCGACATGGTTGTCCGGCTGCGCAAGAAGCGTTGAGATCTCTGCTTCCTTCCTTCTCCCCTTGTGGGAGAAGGTGGCGCCGACGAAGTCGGTGTCGGATGAGGGGTCTCTAGGCTCGGAGCCTGTGGCTACCCCTCACCCGCCTTCGCTTCGCGAAGGCACCCTCTCCCACAAGGGGAGAGGGAAGAAGAAGATCAATCCACCTTCTCGTCGGCGTACACGCCCCACAGCCGCAGCTGCTCGATCCAGCCGTCGAAGCCGGTGCCGATCACCCGGCACCAGCCGTTGTTGCAGCGCTTCACCTGCGCCACCACGCCGGCCTGAAGCCTGGCCGCGACGGCGCTCTTGGCGTCCGGGCTGTCATAGATCGACGCCAGCTCGTCCTTGTTCTTCATGGTGACCACTGCGGTGCGGCGGCCCGACAGCAGCGAGTGGTAGACCCAGCCTTCGGCGCCTTCGGAATCGCGCACCCGGCGCCAGTTCTCGTATTCGGCGGTAATTTCCACGGGCAGGCCGACCTTGGTGTAGACCCAGGCCACATCGTTGTCCTTGGTCGGACCGGCGCGAACGTTCACATGGTCGGACTTCAGGCTGACATAGCGCGGCACCGGCAGGCCGCTGGCGCCGACATTGGCGTCCTTGGACGCATCCCTGGCCGCAAACCCCGGTTCGCTCAAGGCGCCCGCCATCGCAATTGCGAGCAGGACCGACACCACCACACGCCTGAACGCCATCAACCCCGCCCCGCACACATCATTCGCCATCGCAACGCACGCGCCGCTGGGTTCTTGTCTTGGCCCGGCCTTCTGCTAGAGAGGACCGAACGCCGGAAGCCAAAAAGGCTCGCGGAACCCGAGGAAACGTGACGCGCGCGCGGTGGCGGCAGTTTCGGACAACCGGGTTAATGCGAACTGAACGGGCTGGCTAAAGTTGCGAGAGCGCTGGACATGTCGGTGAAGAAAAAGCCTCTGGTCGTGGTCACCCGCAAGCTGCCGGACAGCATTGAAACGCGCATGCGCGAACTGTTCGACGCCCGCATCAATCTCGACGACGAGCCGATGACCACCGAACAACTGGCGGACGCGATCCGCACCGCTGACGTGCTGGTGCCCACCGTCACCGACGAGATCACCAAGGAGTTGCTCGAGCAGCCCGACATCAGGCTCAAGCTGATCGCCAATTTCGGCAACGGCGTCGACAATATCGACGTGGTGGCGGCGCAGGGCCGCGGCATCACCGTCACCAACACGCCGAAGGTGCTGACCGAAGACACCGCCGACATGACCATGGGGCTGATCCTGGCCGTGCCGCGCCGGCTGATCGAGGGCGCCTCGATCCTCACCGACGGCAAGGACTGGCCGGGCTGGTCGCCGACCTGGATGCTCGGCCGGCGGCTCGGCGGCAAGCGGCTGGGCATTATCGGCATGGGCCGCATCGGTCAGGCGGTGGCCCGCCGCGCCCGCGCCTTCGGGTTGCAGATCCACTACCACAACCGCAAGCCGGTCGCCCCGAAGATCGCCGAAGAACTCGGCGCCACCTATTGGGATTCGCTCGACCAGATGCTGGCGCGGATGGACATCATCTCGGTGAACTGCCCGCACACCCCGGCCACCTTCCACCTGCTGTCGGCGCGGCGCCTGAAGCTGGTGCGAAAGGACGCCTATATCGTCAACACCGCGCGCGGCGAGATCATCGACGAGGAGACCCTCACCAAGCTGATCGAATCCGGCGACATCGCGGGCGCCGGCCTCGACGTGTTCGAGCACGAGCCGGCGGTCAATCCGAAGCTGGTGCGGCTGGCCAAGGCCGGCAAGGTCGTGCTGCTGCCGCATATGGGCTCGGCGACCATCGAGGGCCGCGTCGAGATGGGCGAGAAGGTCGTCGTGAACATCCGCGCCTTCCTCGACGGCCACAAGCCGCCGGACCGCGTGCTGCCGGGGATGCTGTAGCAGTCCTCATGGTGAGGAGCGCGCCACCTGGCGCGCGTCTCGAACTATGAGGCGAGAGGATGGAAAAGCCCTCCCGACCACCTCATCCTTCGAGACGGCGCAAGAGCGCCTGCTCAGGATGAGGGCTGCCCCGCCGCCCCTTCTTCCACTCGGCCACGAAAGCGACGAAGGCTGCCAGCGCCGGCGGCGGCTGGCGGCGGCTTGGATAATACAGAAACGGCCCAGGAAACGGCGCACACCAGTCCTCCAGCACGTTGACCAGCGTGCCGGCGGCCACGTCGTCACGGACATAACCTTCGGAGATGGCGAAGAAGCCGAGGCCATCGCGGGCGGCGCGCAGGCCGAGGTGCAGATAATTCGCCACCAGTGATCCCCTGGGCGACACCGTCACCACCCGGCCATCCTTCTCGAACTCCCAGTCCGGCATCGCGCCGCTCTCGAAGCGGATGCGAATGCAGCAATGCTGCAGCAAATCCTGCGGCACGATCGGCCGTCCATGCTGCGCAACATATTGCGGTGCAGCAACGACGGAGAAGCGCTCCGGCGGGCCCAGCGAAACCGCAATCATGTCCTGAGCCAGACTCTCACCCCAGCGCACGCCGGCATCGAAGCCGTCCGCGACAATGTCGATCAGAGCGGTTTCGGCGATGATTTCGAGCTCGATCTGGGGATATTGCGCCAGGAATGGCGCAACCATCGGGGCGATGACCTGGTCGATCGCGGGCGCGGGGGCATTGATTCGCAGCCGGCCAGATGGCACGTCCGCCATGCCGCGCACTTGTTGCAATGCAGCATTGACGTCCCCCATGGCCGGTCCGACCCGCGCCAGCAGCAGCTCGCCGGCCTCGGTCAGCGCAACACTGCGCGTTGTGCGATGCAGCAAACGCACCCCGAGCCGTTGCTCCATATCGCGCAGCCGCTGGCTCAGGCTGGACACCGAGACGCCCTGCTCGATGGCAGCGCGGCGGAAGTTCCTGGTCCGGGCCACCGCCACGAAGGCGGCGAGATCGCGCAGATCGAGATCGCTCATTGTTCGACAGTGTGAACAACCCATTCAGCATTGTCCAGCTTATCGTGGCAATGGCGCGCGCGCATATCTGGACGGCAGGCGCGGACTGATCCCGCCGCATTCGCAGGAGCGCAGCATGGACACCCGCAAACTTGGCAAATCAGGCCCCCTCGTTTCCGCCCTCGGCCTCGGCTGCATGGGCATGTCGGATGTCTACGGACCCGCCGACCGTGGCGAGAGCATCAGGACCATCCACGCCGCGCTCGATGCCGGCATCAACCTGATCGACACCGGCGATTTCTACGCCATGGGCCACAACGAATTGCTGATCGCCGAGGCGCTGAAGGGCCGCAACCGCGACGAGGTGCAGCTGTCGGTCAAGTTCGGCGCCCTGCGCGGCCCCGACGGCAGCTTTTCCGGCTTCGACGGCCGGCCGGCGGCGGTGAAGAACTTTCTCGCCTATTCGCTGGTGCGGCTCGGCGTCGATCATATCGACATCTATCGCCCCGCCCGGCTCGACGCCCTGGTGCCGATCGAGGACACCGTCGGAGCACTCGCCGACCTGGTGAAGGCCGGCCACATCAAGCATATCGGCCTGTCCGAAGTCGGCGCCGACACCATCCGCCGTGCCCACAAGGTGCATCCGATCGTCGACCTGCAGATCGAGTATTCGCTGATCTCGCGCGGCATCGAGGAAGACATCCTGCCGACCTGCCGCGAGCTGGGGATCGGCATCACCGCCTACGGCGTGCTGTCGCGCGGATTGATCAGCGGCCACTGGCAGAAGGGCGGCATGGGCGCACGGGACTATCGCAGCATGAGCCCGCGCTTCCAGGACGGCAACATCGACACCAACCTCGCGCTGGTGGAGCGGCTGCGCGGCATCGCCGGCGATCTCGGCGCAACGGTGGCGCAGGTGGCGATCGCCTGGGTGGCGGCGCAGGGCGATAACATCATCCCGGTCATCGGGGCCCGCCGCCGCGACCGCCTGACCGAAGCGCTCGGCGCGCTGGATGTGAAGCTCACACCCGCCCGCCTCGCCGCCATCGCCGCCGCGATCCCCGCCAACGCCGCCGCCGGCACTCGCTATCCCGAGGCCATGATGGCGCATCTGGACAGCGAGAAGAGGAAAAGCGCGTAAGGAAAGACGCCTGAGCTTCCCTCGCCCCGCTCTTGCGGGGAGAGGGTGGCTCGAAGGACCGCAGGTCATTCGAGCCGGGTGAGGGGGAGCCAGAGTTTCACGCGAGAGTCCCCCTCACCCGACACGCGCTTCGCGCATGTCGACCTCTCCCCGCAAGCGGGGAGAGGTAAGAAGGAATCACCGATATGCCGACAGATCCGTAATCGTCGGCGCATCGCCGTTGAGCGGATTTTCGGGATCCCTCTTGTAGTGCAGCGTCTCGAAGCGCATGGCCCGCGCGTCGATCATCAGCAGACGGCCGACCAGGCCCTCGCCGAAGCCGACGATCTCGCGGATCGCCTCCAGCGCCATCATCGAACCGAGCACCCCGGCCAGCGCGCCCATGACGCCGGCCTCCTGACAAGTCGGTACCGTGCCTTCCGGCGGGGGCTCCGGAAACAGGCAGCGATAGGTCGGATTCAGCACGCCATCGGCATTGCGCTCATGCGGGCGCAACGTGGTCAGCGAGCCATCGAACTGGCCGAGCGCCGCCGTGACCAGCGGCACGCCGGCCAGATAGCAGGCGTCGGACACCAGATAGCGCGTGGCGAAATTGTCGGAGCCGTCGAGCACCAGATCGTAGCCGGAGACCAGCGCCATGGCATTGGCGGCGGTCAGCCGCGTCGCATGGGCGTGGAACACGACGTGCGGATTGAGGGCATCGACCCGCGCCGCGGCGCTGTCGACCTTGGGCCGGCCGATATCCGACGTGAAGTGGATGACCTGGCGCTGCAGGTTGGACAGCGAAACGTGATCGTCATCGACCACCGCCAGCGTGCCGATGCCCGCCGCCGCCAGATACATCAGCACCGGCGCGCCGAGCCCGCCGGCACCGATCACCAGCACCGACGCCTCCTTGAGCGCCGCCTGGCCGGGGCCGCCGACCTCGCGCAGCACGATGTGGCGGGCATAGCGTTCGAGTTCTTCAGGGCTTAGCATTGGCTCTACCGTCTTTCGTTTGTCGCTTCATCGGAGCCGCACCCGCAGCCGTCATCCTGAGGTGCTCGCCGCCTTCGGCGAGCCTCGAAGGATGCGTGTCCTGCCCTGCGGCCGCATCCTTCGAGACGCCGCGCAAGCGCGCGGCTCCTCAGGATGACGGGGCTGGTGTTGCGCTGAACCATCGCCCTGCTGTTGCCGACCAAGCAGATGTGCTTCACTGCCGGCGTTATCAATGAATACGGGACTTGTCATGAGATCGGTACTGGCCGCAACATTGATGATCGCAGCCACGTCCGCCTCCTCGGCCCAGGCGCAGGCCGTGTCGACGCCGCCGGCGGTCCAGGGCGTCAAGCCGAAGCCGGTGACCACGGTGCCGGTGCGCCCGGCGCTGCAGACCCCCGCCGACACCGCCAGTGCCATGGTGCTGGCCGAGCGCCAGGGCATCCAGTCGGATCTCGCCTGGGTCGGCCAGTACAACGGCACCATCAATGGCGAGGTCAGCGAGCGCATGGTCGCGGCCATCAAGGGTTTCCAGAAGGACAATGGCGGCAAGCCGACCGGCGTGCTCAATCCGCAGGAACGCACCTTGCTGTCCGACGCCGCGCGAAAACGGCAGAGCAATGTCGGCTGGAAGACGGTGACCGACATGGTCACCGGCGCGCGGCTCGGCCTGCCGACCAAACTGGTGCCGCAGCAGAGCTCCGACGCCAATGGCAGCAAGTGGTCGTCGACGTCAGGCACCATCCAGATCCAGCTCGCGCGCCGCAAGGAGGCCGCGCCGACCACGGCGAAGCTTGCCGAGCTCGAGAAGAAAGAACCGGCCGGCCGCAAGATCGAATACAGCGTGGTCAAGCCGGATTTCTTCGTGCTGTCGGGCATGCAGGGGCTGAAGAAATTCTACGTGCGCGGCTCCTTCAAGGACGCCGAGGTGCGCATCCTCACGATCCTCTACGACCAGGCCACCGAAGGCACCATGGCGCCGGTGGTGATCGCCATGTCGTCGGCCTTCAATGCGTTTCCCGCCGGCGCCCAGGCCTCCGGCCCGCCGCCGCGCAAGAATGTGGAATATGGCAGCGGCGTCGTGGTCAGCGACGACGGCGCGATCCTCACCGACCGCCAGCTCATTGACGGATGCATGTCCGTTGTCGTCGCCGGTCATGGCAATGCCGACCGCGTCGCCGAGAACAAGGCCCGCGACCTCGCTTTGCTGCGCATCTATGGCGCGCGCGGGCTGAAGCCGCTGGCGCTGGGCAATGGCGCGGCGAAGCCGGCGCTCGACCTCACCGGCATTGCCGATCCGCAGAACCAGGGCGGCAATGCCGCGGTCAGCACGGTCAAGGCCACCGTCGCGCCGGTCGGCAGCAACGGCGAACTGGCGCTGTCGCCGGCGCCCGGCCTCGGCTTTTCCG
>DATCUS010000323.1:0-8203 GCA_036561845.1 Tardiphaga sp.
CGGCGATCGCCGCCGCGGTGGCCGCGCCCGCGGCAAGGCCGGCGAACTGCGCACCCATCGCCGGGACCAGCAGCGAAAACAGATGCGCGAGCAGGCCGATTTGCGCGAACAGCCCGAGCGCCATGCCCGCGGCGAGGGTAATGAAGCGCATGTCGTGCCACAGAAGGTTGCCGGGGAGCGGACGCGCTGCCGGCGAAGTGCTGGAGATCGTCGGCATCGTGGTGAGATCGCCGTCCGGCGCCAGCCCCATCTGCTGCGGCGATCTGGCGAAGTACAGGTCCGCCAGAATCCATACCGCGACAACCATGACCGCCCCGATCAGCGCCGCCGCCAGCGGAAAACCCAACCATCCGATCGCGGCGCCCCACAGCGGGGAGAACACCACGCCGCCGATGCTGGCACCGTTATAGGCCTGCGCCAGTGCCGCCGGACGCTTGCGATCGAACCAGGGTGCCACGATCGCATTGACCGCCGCGGCGCCGAGCGCCACCCAGCCGGCACCGCTGAGCAGCGTCGCGGCGAACAACTGCCATGGCTGGGCGGCCAGCGCCCAGCCGGTGACGCCGACTGCCAGCGCGACCGCGCCGGCCTTGGTGATCACGGGGATGCCGAAGCGCCGATACAGGCGGGGGAGGTTGGCGATGACCATCGCGCCGAACAGATAATGCGCGGTGACGGCGGACGAGACCAGCGCCAGCGACCAGCCACGCGCGTCGCGCACCGCGTGCAGATAGATCGGCGGACCGTAGAAGCCGAGCCCCCAGCCGAACACCGCCAGCGTGAAGGCCGCGGCGACCACGCGCCAGCCATAGAACGGCGTGGTGCCGCCCGTTGTGATCGTCCGTCGTGCAGTTTCTGACCTGATGTCCATCGCCGCAGCAATGACGGCAAACACCGCCAAATGCTTCGGCCAACGCCGAAGCATTTGGCGTCGACCCGGCCTAGGATGCGTGGGAATCGATGAGGTCCACGCGATGTCCAGCCAAGCCATGTTCGCCGAGATCGCGGCGCTGTCGGGCGACCCGGCGCGCGCCAGCATGCTGCATGCGCTGATGGACGGCCGCGCGCTGACCGCAACCGAACTGGCGAAGGCCGCCGGGGTCACGCCGCAGACGGCGAGCGGGCATTTGAGCCGGATGACCGCGGTCGGACTGCTGAGCGTCGAGCGGCAGGGCCGGCATCGCTATCACCGGCTGGCGACGGCATCGGTGGCGCGGATGCTGGAAAGCATCATGCAGGTTGCCGCGGATCTCGCCCCCGACCGTTCGCATCTGTCGGTCGGGCCGCGCGACGCGGCGATGCGCAAGGCCCGCACCTGCTACGACCATCTGGCCGGCCAACTGGGCGTGGCGCTGGCCGATGCGCTGATCGCGCGCGGCCATGTCGAACTGACCGGCGACGCCGGCGTTCTGACCGACACCGGCATGGCTTTTCTCAGTGAGATCGGGCTCGACACCGAACCCTTGCTGGCGCGGCGCACCGCTCGCTCCGGTCGCGTTCTGTGCCGCCCGTGTCTGGACTGGAGCGAGCGGCGGCCGCATCTGGCCGGGGCGGTGGGCGCCGCGATCTGCGCGCACAGTCTGGATCAAGGGTGGACCAGACGGCTCGACGCGACGCGGGCGGTCCTGATCACCCCGAAAGGCGCGCGGATCTTTCGCGACAGGTTCGGCGCGGCGATCGGATAGGTCCGTCGCACGGCCGGCGTCAGATCACCCGGTAGCGGATGGCATAGACATCGTTCGGCCGGCGCGGCGCAGCGGCGGCGGAGGCGGCGACCTCGTCGACCAAATGCCAGGGGCCGAATTCGGCTGACTGGCTGGGACTGGGCGCCAGTCGCAGCCGGAACAGCCGCTGCGCCTGGCCAGGCAGGTTGAGGATCACGGTGCGGTTGGCGGTACGAAACACCAGCGGCACCGAGCCGCGCAGAATGCTCTCCCCGGTGCTGGTAAAAGTGGGGCCCTCACGCAGGCTGGCCAGCGTCTGGTTGCGGTCGGTGTGCAACTCGATCTGGGTGGCTGCCGTGTCGACACGGGCGGCCACCGCATCGGGCAGCCGGATCTCGAATTCGACCGCGGGGTTCGAGGCGAGAATGCCGAGATAGTTCAGCGCGGCGTGGCGGACGTCGGACACCGCAAAGGCCAGCAGCACCAGCACTGCGATCATGCCGACGCCATGGCGGACGAGATCGCGCGCCGAGCGGTACCCGCTGCGGAGAACCAGCGACAGCGCGATGGCTACTGCCACCGCGGTGGCGGCGCCGGCGAGTCCGGACATCAGCAGGCCGACCGGACCGTCCGGATGGTCGTCGGCGATCGCTACGAGGTCGTTGAGTTTGCTCATCAGGCCGGCGACGGGATTGCCGAACGTGCCGGCGACCTCGGTGATGCCTTTGAAGAGTGTGTCCAGATCGGTCATGGCAGCGCCTCGCGGGGCCGTATCGAACCCGGGCAGGGCGTCTGCCCGGGATGCGCGGTTCCCATCTTGGTCGTGGCGGCCCATGCCGCGGTTCATCACGGCGTCAGGCCTTAATTGTCAGGTGGTGGGGCGGCGGCTATAGCGTAGGCTTCGCCGGACAGAAGGAGACGATTCATGTCGGTTCAAATGGTTCTGCTGCCGGTATTCGTACTGGTCGGGCTGACGCTGGGGCTGTGGTTCTGGACCGGCCGGCGCGGGACGGTGATCGGCCGCAATGAGGCCGCCGAGGCGCCGGACAGGGCGTCGCAGCTCGACCTTTTGTTCTACACGCTGATCGCGCTGGGGCTGCCGTTGCGCAAGATCGACCTGGCGCTGGTCTGCCTGTCCTGGGTGTTCGTGGTGACGCGATTCCTCACCGCCGGTATTTTCCTCGGCGGCAGTGGCCGCTCGCAGGCGTTCCTGGCCGGCGCGCTGGTCTTGCTGGCGATGTGGTTCTACTTCGCGCTGCGCATGCTGCTGCTGCTCTGACGGCGCAAGCGCGCTCGAGGGCGCGACTACGCCTGACGGCGCGACGTCGCGCCCGTTCTCTCCGTTGAAAGATTGCCATGACTCCCGCCGCCAGACTGTCCGCCGCCATCGAACTGATCGAGGCCATCGAGACCCAGCGCATTCCCGCCGCCAAGGCGCTGAAGGAATGGGGCACCGCGCATCGCTTCGCCGGCTCCGGCGATCGCGCCGGCATTGCCGGCCTGGTGTGGGACGTGCTGCGCCGCCGCGCCTCCAGCGCCTGGATCATGGACAGCGATACGCCGCGCGCCCGCGTTCTTGGCATGCTGAAGGCCGAACGCAAGCTTGACGTCGACGCCATCTCGGCGCTGTGCGACGGCGGCCGTTTCGCGCCGTCGGCGCTGACTGACGCCGAACACGCCGCGCTGGCGACGCGCAGCGTCGCCGACGCGCCGCCGCACATCGCCGGTGACTATCCGGAATGGCTCGACGGCCATCTGACGCAAGTATTCGGCGACGACCGGGTCGCCGAAGCCACTGCCATGGCCAGCCGCGCGCCTCTGGACTTGCGGGTCAACACGCTGAAGGCCAAGCGCGACAAGGTGCTGGCTTCGATGAAGCACCTCGGCGCGGTGGAGACGCCGTGGTCGCCGATCGGGCTGCGCATCGATCTCGGCGCCGACGCCCGCAACCCCGGCATCCATGCCGAGGAGGATTTCATCAAGGGCGCCGTCGAGGTGCAGGACGAGGGTTCGCAGCTGGCGGCGCTGCTGTCCGGGGCCAAGCCCGGCGAGCAGGTCATCGACCTGTGCGCCGGCGCCGGCGGCAAGACGCTGGCACTGGCGGCCATGATGCAGGGCAAGGGCCGGCTGATCGCCACCGACAGCGACAAGCGCCAGTTGGCGCCGATCTACGAGCGGCTGTCGCGCGCCGGCGTGCACAATTGCGACATCCGCACCCCCAAGGGCCCGGACGACACGCTGAGCGACATCCATGCCTCGGCCGATCTGGTGGTGATCGACGCGCCATGCACCGGCACCGGCACCTGGCGCCGCAATCCCGACGCCAAATGGCGGATGCGGCCCGGCGCGCTGGAGGTCCGCATCAAGGACCAGATCGAGGTGCTCGAGCGCGCGGCGCCGCTGGTCAAGCCCGGCGGCCGCATCGCCTACATCACCTGTTCGGTGCTGCCGCAGGAAAACAACCAACAGATCCAGGGTTTTCTGAGCCGCCATCCGGATTTTTCGGTGATGCCGGCGGAGCAGGTGGTTTCGGTGCTGTGGGACAAGGCCGAGGCCTTCGCCGAAGCCACCCTGCAAAGTCCCGAGGGGCTGCTGATGACCCCGCGGCGGACGGGGACCGACGGGTTTTTCGTGTCGGTGATGGCGCGCAAGAAGGCGGAGTAGCCGCGTCGCATCCCCAAACTCAACCGTCATCCTGAGGTGCCCGGCGCATCGCGCCGGGCCTCGAAGGATGCCTGTTCTGCTCCGTGCCCGCCGTCGTCCTTCGAGGCTCGCCGAAGGCGGCGAGCGCCTCAGGATGACGGCTAAAGCCATTCTGCATGGGGATTCGCCGCCTTCAGCCTTGCGAGGCCGCCGGAAGTCGCGTAATTGCTCGCTATGACAGCTCCCAGCAAAACCTCCGTTTCGCCGTCCGATCCGTCGCCCCATGTGGCCGCGGAGCATGACAAGATTCTGATCGTCGATTTCGGCTCCCAGGTGACCCAACTGATCGCGCGCCGGGTGCGCGAGGAGGGCGTCTATTCCGAGATCGTGCCGTTCAACAAGGCAGAGGCCGCCTTCGCCGAGATGAAGCCGAAGGCCGTGATCCTGTCCGGCGGGCCGGAATCGGTCCACGAGGCCGGCTCGCCGAGGGCGCCGCAAGCGATATTCGACAGTGGCGTGCCGGTGCTCGGCATCTGCTACGGCCAGATGGTGATGGCAGCCCAGCTCGGCGGCACCGTCGAGGGCGGCCACCACCGCGAATTCGGCCGCGCCGATGTGGAGGTCAAGGCGGACAGTGCGTTGTTCGCTGACACCTGGGCGCTCGGTGAAAAGAACCCGGTGTGGATGAGCCACGGCGACCGCATTACCAAAATTCCGCCGGGCTTCGAGATTGCCGGCGTCTCGCCGAATGCGCCCTGCGCCGTCATCCAGGATGAGAAGCGCAAATATTACGGCCTGATGTTCCATCCCGAAGTGGTGCACACGCCGGATGGCGCGAAGCTGATCCGCAACTTCGTGCGCAAGGTCGCCGGCCTCACCGGCGACTGGACCATGCGTGCCTTCCGTGAGGAAGCCATCGAGAAGATCCGCGCCCAGGTAGGCCAAGGCCGCGTGATCTGCGGCCTGTCGGGCGGCGTCGATTCCGCGGTCGCGGCGGTGCTGATCCACGAGGCGATCGGCGACCAGCTCACCTGCGTGTTCGTCGATCACGGCATGCTGCGCAAGGACGAGGGCAAGACCGTCGTCGACCTGTTCCGCGGCCACTACAACATTCCGCTGGTGCATGTGCAGGCCGAAGAGCTGTTCCTCGGCAAGCTGAAGGGCGTCACCGACCCCGAGCAGAAGCGCAAGATCATCGGCGGTCTGTTCATCGACGTGTTCGATGCCGAGGCCAAGAAAATCGGCGGCGCAGACTTTCTGGCGCAGGGCACTTTGTATCCCGACGTGATCGAGAGCGTGTCGTTCACCGGGGGCCCGTCGGTGACCATCAAGTCGCACCACAATGTCGGCGGGCTGCCCGACTTCATGAAGATGAAGCTGGTCGAGCCGTTGCGCGAACTGTTCAAGGACGAGGTCCGCGTATTGGGCCGCGAACTCGGCCTGCCGGAGATCTTCGTCGGCCGCCATCCGTTCCCCGGTCCGGGCCTTGCCATCCGCTGCCCCGGCGAGATCACGGCCGAAAAACTCGACATCCTGCGCAACGCCGACGCGGTGTACATCGACCAGATCCGCAAGGCCGGCCTCTACGACACCATCTGGCAGGCCTTTGCGGTGCTGCTGCCGGTCAAGACCGTGGGCGTCATGGGTGACGGCCGCACCTACGAATTCGTCGTCGGTCTCCGCGCCGTGACGTCGACGGACGGCATGACCGCTGACTTCTACCCGTTCGACATGAAGTTCCTCGGCGAGACCGCGACGCGGATCATCAACGAGGTCAAGGGCGTCAACCGGGTGGTGTATGATATCACCAGCAAGCCGCCGGGCACGATCGAGTGGGAGTGACGGGGCGTAGTGCAGGATACAGATACAAGAGGATACTGTGGCGCACTGCCGGCGAATTGCTGTTGTCGGTAGTGGTCAATAGCTTGTACAGGGTAGTCAGGCTAGCGTTGCCGTCATAGGCGTTGTCGCCGAGCAGAACGAGTTTCGTGACACTTAGAACTCTTATCTCAGATTCAGGGTTCTTATCGTCGAAGTATGACGGCCCAAGTTCAAGCCCGCTTCTTACCCTGCTGCGGTCCAGAAAGGGCGGCCTGCGCGACAAGATTTGCGATGCGTGCGGACAGCGCTGCATCGGAAACGGCGCGGGATAGCGTGACGCCGCCACTAAGCATGGCAAGAAGCAGGATCGCTTGGTCCTCTTGTGAGGTGTCGGCTCGGCCCGGCGCTTCATTCTCCGGCAGGCCGGCGGCGACTTCCTCGATGAGGCGCTTCAATTCCGCGGTATAGGCGCCTCGCGTTTCGTTGTCAGCGCGCATCACGTCGGCGGACAGGCTCGGCAAGGCACAGCTCTCGCCAAGTTCGCAAGTTCGCTTGTAGCCGAGGTAATAGCCGACGAAAGCCTTCAGCCAATCTCCTGGCCGATCCACCTTGAGTGCCGCGATCCCCTGTCGCAGCTCTTCCAGCCCCGACAGGACGGCGGTGCGGAAGGCTTCGCTCTTGGACTTGAAGTGTCCGTAGAAAGCGCCGTTGGTAACCCCAGCCGCCTTCGTCAGCGCGTCGATGCTGGCGCCCCCATAGCCTTCCTCGCGAAAAACCTGTCCGGCGGCTGCGACGACGCGCGCACGAGTCTCCTGTTTGTGTTCGGTGCTGTAACGCATGGTCATTTCCATAAAGAGGATTCGCTCTTTATTCCTTGCTAAGAGAGTGAACGACGTGTATCGATAAAGAGTGACTAACGTATATGAATCGCCGTCGCGATTCAAACAAGGAGAGACCCATGCCCATCACGCTCACAATGCCCGAGGGCCTGCTTTCATCCGAGGAGCAGACACGCGCCTTTGACGAACTGACGGATGCCCTTCTGGAGGTCTCCGGCCTGACCGGCAATGCCTTCATGACCCCGAACGTCATCGGCTCGATCAACGTCCTCCCGAAGGAACATGTGCGTGCCGCCGGAAAGCCGATTGCGGCGGCGTTTGTCGAACTCAAGCTGCCAGAGATCGCGCTGGTAACGCCCGAGGCGAAGAAGGCCTTCATCGAAAAGGCGACAGATATCGTCGAAAAGGCCGCCGGAGGACGGCTCAAACGCGAGCACATCTGGTCGAACATCGTCTATGCCCCGGACGGGGCCTGGGGTATCGCCGGGCGAAGCTACAGCAACGCCGATCTCATTGGCGCCATCACAGGCACATCCGCGCAACGGAGTTGAACATGCGGCTTGCCAATTATCTGTTTTTCACCACGCAGTGCGAAGAAGCGCTTGCCTTCTATACGGAATGTGGGCTTGGCCAAGTCACCGAACTAATGCGCCACGGCGCTCATGGCATACCCGTCGTCACCGAAGTCATGCAGGGCAAGGTGATGCACGCGCGCTTCGAAGGGCCGGGTATACTGTTCTTCGCTTCGGACAATCACGATGCCGAGCTGATGCGAGGTTCTGCTCATATGCTGATCGTGGATGATCGCGACAGCACCGACAGGCTGTTTGTCTGTTTGGCTGATGGCGGCAGGATAACCACGCCGCTCGCAGATCAACCTTGGGGGAGCTACTTCGGCAAACTCACCGACCGGTTCGGCGTGCAATGGATGCTGGATTGCGTTGCGTGACGCTTTCGACATCAGTGGTACGCAGGGCCGTAGGGCGGAATAGCGCAGCGTATTCCGCGGTCTCGCTGTCGGGTGGCGCGATACGCTGCGCCCTTGCGCCCTGTGATCATCCGTGATGATTGGCTTGGGGTTCCGGAGCGTTAGAGGCCAACGGAGACGACACGAATGGCACGGGTGCGTTGTATTACCGAGATGGGCATGGGCGTCGACGTTCATGGCCGCGACGCCACCAAGGCAGCGAAGCGCGCGGTCTCGGATGCGATCCGCCATTCCAGCGTCGGGTTCTT
>DATCUS010000324.1:0-4749 GCA_036561845.1 Tardiphaga sp.
GTGCGCTCGGCGGCGGCCAGTTGCCGGTCACAGCCAATGCCCCCGCCACCATGCCCAACGGTCGCGGGGCCGGGGAGCCGCTGGAGCTCGGCAATGCCAGCCCGGGCGGTCCCGCCGCCGGCGGTCTGACGACCTTGCCGCCCGGCGCCACGCCGAAGGACGAGTTCGACCTCGGCATCGGCTACATGCAGCGCCGCGACTATGCCTTGGCCGAAGAGACGATGCGCAACTTCGCGCAGAAATATCCGAGCGACCCGTTGCTGGCGGATTCGCAGTACTGGCTCGGCGAGAGCTTCTTCCAGCGGCAGAAATATCGCGACGCCGCGGAGTCTTTTCTGGGCGTGACCACCAAGTTCGGCACCTCGGCGAAGGCGCCGGACGCCTTGCTGCGGCTCGGCCAGTCGCTGGCGGCGCTCAAGGAAAAGGAAGCTGCCTGCGCCGCATTCGGTGAGGTGACGCGGAAATATCCGCGCGCTTCCCAGGGCGTGAAGCAGGCCGTGGACCGCGAGCAAAAACGCGTTAAGTGCTAGAGCTTGACGCGCGCGACTAGACCTCCGACCTGGCGGGGGACGGCAACCGGCTTCCGCTCATGTCCGACGACGACGATTCTCCGATCTCGGCCCACGATGCCAGGCAGCTGTTTGCCGACTGGAAGGCCGCGCCGGCGCTGCTGCTGGCGGTGTCAGGCGGGCCCGATTCGATCGCGCTGATGTGGTTGGCGGTGCGCTGGCGCCGCGCCCTCAAGAACGGGCCAGCGCTGATCGCCGTCACCGTCGATCACGGGTTGCGGCCGGAGGCCGCCCGCGAGGCCCGTGACGTCAAGCGGCTGGCCGCCAGCCTCGGTGTCGCGCATCGTACCCTGCGCTGGACCGGCGCAAAGCCCGAAACCGGACTGCCGGCGGCGGCGCGCGAGGCGCGCTACCGGCTGTTGGCCAAGGCCGCCCGGTCAAGCGGTGCGACCCATATCCTCACCGCGCATACCCGCGACGACCAGGCCGAGACCGTGCTGATGCGTATGGCGCGCGGCAGCGGGCTGGCCGGCCTGGCGGCGATGGCCCGCGAATCGGAGCGCGACGGCGTGGTGCTGGCGCGGCCATTGCTCGACGTGGCCAAGGCGCAGCTGATCGCCACCCTGGCGAGGGCGAAGGTCGATTTCGCCGACGATCCCACCAACCGCGATACCCATTTCACCCGGCCACGGCTGCGGACACTGATGCCCGGTTTGGCCGAAGAGGGTTTCGATTCGCGCAATCTGGCGCGGCTGGCGGCGCGGCTGGCGCGGGCCAATGCCGCGCTGGAGGTCCTGGTCGACGGGGCAGAGCGCTTTCTGGCGCTGAAAAGCGATCCCCGGCCTGGCGTTGACGCCAAAATCTTCGCCGCACTGCCCGAGGAAATCCGCCTCCGGCTGCTGCTGCGCATGGTCAACCGGGTCGGCCATGAAGGGCCGGCCGAACTCGGCAAGGCCGAGGCCTTGCTGCTGGCGCTGGACCAGGCCTGCGGCGACGGTGCCAAAGGTATCCGGCTCAAGCAGACCCTGGCCGGGGCGCTGGTCAGCCTGACCGGCGACCGGCTGCGAATCGAGGCCGCGCCGCCGCGCCGCCGGCCGGTTGGAACGTGAGGGCGGAGTGGTCCCAGCGCTATCCTTTAACCACCGGCGGAAAACCCCGGCGAGACGCCATCATTTGAACTGGAATAGCGCTAGGATGCGCTAAATAGTCCCGAATGGTTCCCTTGGCATCGCGCCGTCGCGCACCTAGATTGTAATGCAACCGACCCAGGGTGATCCCTTGAGCCGATCCAAGGGAAATAAGGCCGCGATCCGCGCGGCGACGAAGGAAGTTCAATGAACGCGAATCTGCGCAATTTCGCCCTCTGGGTCATCATCGTTCTATTGCTGCTGGCGCTGTTCACGCTCTTCCAGAATCCTGGTCAGCGCGCCGCCTCGCAGGACATCACCTTCTCGCAGCTTCTGACCGAGGTCGATCAGAACCATGTGCGCGACGTGGTGATCCAGGGGCCGGAGATTCACGGCACCTTCACCAACGGCTCCAGCTTCCAGACCTACGCGCCCAGCGACCCCACGCTGGTGAAGCGCCTGTATGACGGCAAGGTCTCGATCACCGCCAAGCCGCCCGGCGACAACGTGCCGTGGTTCGTCTCGCTGCTCGTCTCCTGGCTGCCGTTCATCGCGCTGATCGGCGTGTGGATTTTTCTGTCGCGCCAGATGCAGGGCGGCGCCGGCAAGGCGATGGGCTTTGGCAAGTCGCGCGCCAAGATGCTGACGGAGGCCCATGGCCGCGTCACCTTCGAGGACGTCGCCGGCGTCGACGAAGCCAAGCAGGACCTGCAGGAGATCGTCGAATTCCTGCGCGACCCCGGCAAGTACCAGCGCCTGGGCGGACGCATTCCGCGCGGCGTGCTGCTGGTCGGTCCTCCCGGCACCGGCAAGACGCTGATCGCACGCGCGGTCGCCGGCGAAGCCAACGTGCCGTTCTTCACGATTTCCGGTTCTGACTTCGTCGAGATGTTCGTCGGCGTCGGCGCGAGCCGTGTCCGCGACATGTTCGAGCAGGCCAAGAAAAACGCGCCCTGCATCATCTTCATCGACGAAATCGATGCGGTCGGTCGTCATCGCGGCGCCGGTCTCGGCGGCGGCAATGACGAGCGCGAGCAGACCCTCAACCAGTTGCTGGTCGAAATGGACGGCTTCGAGGCGAACGAGGGCGTGATCCTGATCGCCGCCACCAACCGTCCGGACGTGCTGGATCCCGCCTTGCTGCGCCCCGGCCGTTTCGACCGTCAGGTCGTCGTGCCGAATCCGGACGTCGTCGGCCGCGAGCAGATCCTGAAGGTTCATGTCCGCAAGGTGCCGCTGGCGCCGGATATCAACCTCAAGACCATCGCACGCGGCACCCCGGGTTTCTCCGGCGCCGACCTGATGAACCTGGTCAACGAAGCCGCGCTCACCGCTGCGCGCCGCAACAAGCGGATGGTGACCCAGGCCGAGTTCGAAGAGGCCAAGGACAAGGTGATGATGGGTGCCGAGCGCAAGTCGCTGGTCATGACCGAGGAAGAGAAGATGCTGACGGCCTATCACGAGGGCGGTCACGCCATCGTCGGCCTCAACGTCATCGCCACCGACCCGATCCACAAGGCCACCATCATCCCGCGCGGCCGTGCGCTGGGCATGGTCATGCAGCTGCCGGAACGCGACAAGCTGTCGATGTCGCTGGAGCAGATGACCTCGCGCCTGGCCATCATGATGGGCGGCCGCGTCGCCGAGGAGATGATCTTCGGCCGCAACAAGGTGACGTCCGGCGCTTCGTCCGACATCGAGCAGGCCACCCGCCTTGCCCGCATGATGGTGACGCGCTGGGGCCTGTCGGAAGAACTGGGCACCGTGTCCTACGGCGAGAACCAGGACGAGGTATTCTTGGGCATGTCGGTGTCGCGCACCCAGAACGCGTCGGAAGCCACCGTGCAGAAGATCGACAGCGAGATCCGCCGTCTGGTCGAGGAGGGCTACAACGAGGCCACCCGGATCCTGACCGAGAAGCGCGCCGATCTCGAAGCGCTTGCCAAGGGCCTGCTGGAGTTCGAGACCCTGTCGGGCGACGAGATCACCGACCTGTTGAACGGCAAGAAGCCGAACCGCGAATCGGTGCTCGAGCCGACCGGCCCGCGCACCTCGGCGGTGCCGCCCGCCGGCAAGCCGCGCCCGCGTCCTGACACCGGTCTTGAGCCGCAGCCGCAGGCCTGAGCCTGCTGCATCGAGGATTGCAAAACGCGGCCGCGAGGCCGCGTTTTTTTTGTGGCGGTGTGTAAAGGACGGCGAGAATGCTGAGCCATGCGCTGCCCTTTCTTCACCCTCCCCTTTTGAGGGGGAGGGTCGACAACACGGCGCGTAGCGCGGTGTTGTCGGGGTGGGGTGACTGCGCTGATGTGAGCTGACGTACCGCACCACTCACGCTGTCACCCCACCCCGCCGCGCACACGCTTCGCGTGCTGCACGCCGACCCTCCCCCTCAAAAGGGGAGGGTGAAGATGAGCGCGCCTTCGCGCAAAATCCGATTCAGATGTCAAACAGCCAAGCTCTCTTGTTCTCGCGGCGCCCATGGCGTCCGAGGTGTGGGCAGTCCTCCCCTCCAGACATGAGGGGAGCGGCGCGCCGGCAGGCGCGGTTGTGGTGGTTGGGACGCGAGCCGCATTGCTGCGGATCGCGGCGCCTGCGGGCGCGCCACCGCGGGGTTTAGGGCTGAGGGACCGTTCTTCCGGGACAGTTTCCGGCGGGCTTTCCCCGCCCTTTCACTGTCCCGTCCAGCCGGCACAGAGCGGCAGAGCCCCGTAGTGGGCCCGGACGGCGACCTCCAGCCTCCCGGGGTGTGCGTGCGAGGCACACGCGCGGGACACCGCATCCTGCTCCACTCCAAGAGCGCCCTCGAGAAGCGCCCCTCATGAGCAAGACGGAGGGACTATAGGTTAATATAGGACTGTAGTCAATACTGAGGCTAAGGAAAATTTGCCTCGCCGCGCCGGCGCTGCGGACCTCTGCACACCCGGGCTGCTTGCGCGACATCAATACCTCCGCGCCGATGACCGCCTAGGGTCACGATGAACATTTTCGGAGCGTGCCATGGATCGCAGGACTCTTCTCGCCGGTGGCGCGGCGGCAGCGATGGCCGCAGCTGCCGGCCTGACGCTGTGGACGCGGCAGGACATCGGCGAATGGCGCGCGGCCGCCGTGGCGTT
>DATCUS010000325.1:0-35836 GCA_036561845.1 Tardiphaga sp.
TCATGGCGGCGGCTTCATTCCGGGCGTCATCGCCGGCGGCATCATCGGCGGCGCGCTGGCGGCGCCCGGCGGTTATTACGGCAGCTACGGCTATTACGGCAACAGCTACTACAACAGCCCGTATTATGGCGGCCCCTATGACGATGGCGGCGAGGTCGTCGAGGTGGCGCCGAGCGGTGGCGATGACGTCGCCTACTGCATGCAGACCTACAAGTCGTACAACCCGCGCACCGGGACCTATCTCGGCTATGACGGTTTGCGGCATCCCTGCCCGTAACGGAACGGACAACAGGACGAAGCGATGGACGAGGACGGCGCCGGGCGCCGTCCTTGGCGTTTGCGGTCTCGCCAGAAATCGCCGCCGGTGACTATTCCGCGGCCATCTGCATGCGGGTGGCGCTGACATCGCGCAATGGCGACTGGCCATACAGCCGGCTGTATTCGCGGCTGAACTGCGACGGGCTCTGGTAGCCGACGCTGTAGCCCGCCGTTCCCACATCCATGTGCTCGACAAACATCAGCCGGCGCGCCTCGTGCAGCCGCAGCTGCTTCTGGAACTGGATCGGCGTCATCGCGGTGACCGCCTTGAAATGGTGATGCAGCGAGGAGACGCTCATGCCGACCTGTTCGGCGAGGTCTTCGACGCGCAGCGGCCGCATGAAATTTCCGCGCAGCCAGCCGATCGCCTGGGCGATCCGGTTGCTCGGGGTTTCCGCGGTGGCGATCTGCAGCAGGCGCGGACCGAACGGACCGGTCAGCAGGCGGTAGAGAATTTCCTGTTCGAGCAGCGGCGCCATGGCCGCAATGTCCTGCGGCCGGTCCAGCAGCCGCAGCAGCCGCATCGCGGCATCGAGCAGTTCGGGCGGCGCGACGTTGACGGCGACGCCCCGCATGGCGTCCGGCGCCACCGTGGCCGGCGACAGGCTGATCCGCGCCAGTACTTCCTTGAGTCGCGCGGGATCGATGGCCATGCCGAGGCCGAGGTAAGGCCGCTCGGGACTGGCCTCGATCACCCTTGAGGCCACCGGCAGGTCCAGCGACACCACCAGATAGTCGCCGACACCGTAGCGGAAGCGGTCGGCGCCGAGCTCGAGCGTCTTGGCGCCCTGCACCACCAGCGCAAAGCACGGCCACTGCGCCACGTGATTGTGCGGCGTCGGCGCCGCATAGCGGCTGAAGAACAGGCCGCCGATGCCGGTGGCGTAGGACCCTTCGCTGACCGCGTAGCGCGCAATGATGGCAGCCAGCTCGCCATAGGGATCGGGGGACATCGTCAACGCAGAACCTTCATGTCGCGGATTTCGGGTGTCGTCACCCTACCCGATCCTGCAAACCGGTGCAGCGGCGTCCATGGCGTTTTGCAGGATCGGGCATGAATCTCGCAGGATCGCGCTAACGCCTCGCGCCCGCCCGCGCGCATAACGCCGCCCCCGGGAGCGTGCGCTCCCGCAGCGCCAAGGCGGACCACCCATGACGAACCCGACATCCCCCGGCAAGGTCATCCTGATCAGCGGCGCCAGCAGCGGCATCGGCGAGGCCACCGCGCGCCATCTGGCCGCAGCCGGCCACCGCGTCGTGCTCGGGGCCCGCCGGCTCGACCGGATCGCCGCCATTGCCGGCGAAATCCGCGCGGCCGGCGGCGACGCACTGCATCACGAGCTCGACGTCACCAGCCTCGGCAGCTTCAGGGCCTTCGTCCTGCTCGCCAAGGCGCATTACGGCCGGATCGACGCGCTGGTGAACAATGCCGGCGTGGCGCCGCTGGCGATGATGGAGGAGCTGCGGGTCTGCGACTGGAACCAGATGATCGACGTCAACCTGCGCGGCGTGCTGCACGGCATCGCCGCGGTGCTGCCGGTGATGAAGGCGCAGGGCGCCGGCCACATCGTCAACATCGCATCCACCGCCGCGCACCGCATCGTGCCCACCGCGGCGGTCTATTCCGCCACCAAATTCGCGGTACGGGCGCTGTCGGAAGGGCTGCGGCAGGAGAACAAGCAGCTGCGCGTGACGGTGGTCAGCCCCGGCATGACCCGAACTGAGCTGGCCGGCACCATCAACGATCCCAAGGCCAAGGCGACCATCGAGGCGATGATGGACGACCATGGGATCCCGGCCGCGGCGATTGCCGAGGCCATCGCCTATGCCATCGGCCAGCCCGGCGATGTCGAGGTCGGCGAAATCATCGTCCGCCCGACGGCGCAGGGATAGCGACCGATTCGCCCCCCACGGGTCGCGCGGCCCGCAGGCATCAAGAGCAATACAGCCGAGATGCAGCCTGTAGCTGCAGGTTTCCCGTAGCCCTACGGGTGTTCCATTTTGCTCGCAAGCCGCGCCGCTTGAGTCTCGTCAAAGCAAGCCCTCGCCGGCAAAATAAAGTTGCCCTGTGAACAGCGGGCAGAGCGCCCCCGATCCGAACAATTTGAAATATTTTCAGCTTCCGATTCCGTGAGGACTCACTGATACTTGGCAGCAATCGAGGTGCGGCTTGTCCCCTTGGTTATCCCCTGCTTCCACCATATTTAGTGATTGATTCAGGAACTCGTACTAGTCCTTGACGCACGGGAGCCAGTTGGCCTAGTTTTCGACCGTCCGGTGCGGGTGGTCATTTGTCCAGCCGGGCGATCCCCAGAAGGGTTCCAGACTGACCGCTCCGCCAGCCCCCAGGGGATCGCGGGGATGGGCATTTCTGTCCCGAAAACGGGCGACCTTTTGGGACCAAAATCGAGCCGGACCATTGGCCCGGGATGCGGTGTGAGGCGTTGACAGGCAGCGGACCGGCTTTGGATGATCCATCGCCAACCCCTGCCCACAGAAACAACAGGACCGGGTCCACCCGGCCGAGCTGCGAACCCGCAAGGGTCCGCGAAACTGAAATCCGCCGGCGCCGCCCAATCGGGGTGCCCGGCACAGACGGGGCACGACGATGCAGATTCAACGGCGCTACACCACAGACGGCCTGTCACCCTATGCCGGAATCGATTTCAGATTTACGACGTCGGAGATTCGCAATCCCGACGGCTCGGTGGTGTTCAAGCTGGAGAACGTCGAAGTCCCCGATACCTGGTCGCAGGTCGCCTCCGACGTGCTGGCCCAAAAATATTTCCGCAAGGCCGGCGTCGCCGCCCGCCTGAAGAAGGTCGAGGAAGAGACCGTGCCGTCGTGGCTGTGGCGCTCCGAGCCCGACACGCTGGCGCTGGCCACCCTGCCCGAGAAGGAGCGCTACGTCTCCGAACTGTCGTCCAAGCAGGTGTTCGACCGCCTGGCCGGCTGCTGGACCTACTGGGGCTGGAAGGGCGGCTACTTCACCACCGAGGACGACGCCCACGCGTTCCACGACGAGCTGCGCTACATGCTCGCCAAGCAGATGGTCGCGCCGAATTCGCCGCAGTGGTTCAACACCGGCCTGCACTGGGCCTATGGCATCGACGGCCCCGGCCAGGGCCACTATTACGTCGACCACAAGACCGGCAAGCTGACCAAGTCGAAATCCTCCTACGAGCATCCGCAGCCCCATGCCTGCTTCATCCAGGGCGTGCAGGACGATCTCGTCAATGACGGCGGCATCATGGACCTCTGGGTCCGCGAGGCCCGCCTGTTCAAGTACGGCTCGGGCACCGGCTCCAATTTTTCCCGCCTGCGCGGTGAGGGTGAAAAACTCTCCGGCGGCGGACGCTCCTCCGGCCTGATGAGCTTCCTGAAGATCGGCGATCGCGCTGCCGGCGCCATCAAATCGGGCGGCACCACGCGCCGCGCCGCCAAGATGGTGGTGGTCGACGCCGACCATCCGGACATCGAGTCCTACATCGACTGGAAGGTGAAGGAGGAGCAGAAGGTCGCGGCCATCGTCACCGGCTCCAAGATCAACCAGAAGCACCTCAAGGCGATCCTCAAGGCCTGCGTCAACTGCGAAGGCAGCAATGACGACTGCTTCGATCCCGAGAAGAACCCGGCGCTGCGCCGCGAGATCAAGCTGGCGCGCCGCGCGCTGGTGCAGGACAACGTCATCAAGCGCGTCATCCAGTATGCCAAGCAGGGCTACAAGGACATCGACTTCCCGGTCTACGACACCGACTGGGATAGCGAGGCCTATCTCACCGTGTCCGGCCAGAACTCCAACAACTCCGTCTCGCTGAAGGACGATTTCCTGCGCGCCGTCGAGACCGATGGGACCTGGGACCTGCTCGCCCGCAAGGACGGCAAGGTCATGAAGACGCTGAAGGCCCGCGACCTCTGGGAGAAGATCGGCTACGCCGCCTGGGCCTCGGCCGATCCCGGCCTGCACTTCAACACCACCATGAACGACTGGCACACCTGCAAGGCGTCGGGCGACATCCGCGCCAGCAATCCGTGCTCGGAATACATGTTCCTGGACGACACCGCCTGCAACCTGGCCTCGGCCAACCTCTTGACCTTCCACAACGTCGAGACCAACCGCTTCGACATCGATGCCTATGAGCATCTGTGCCGGCTGTGGACCGTGGTGCTGGAAATCTCGGTGATGATGGCCCAGTTCCCGTCCAAGGAAATCGCCCAGCTGTCGTTCGAATACCGCACCCTCGGCCTCGGCTATGCCAACATCGGCGGCCTGCTGATGAGCATGGGCCTGTCCTACGACTCCAAGGAAGGCCGCGCGCTGTGCGGCGCCCTCACCGCCGTCATGACCGGCGTCAGCTACGCCACCTCGGCGGAGATGGCGAAAGAACTCGGCCCGTTCCCCGGCTACAAGAAGAATGCTGCGCACATGCTGCGGGTGATCCGCAACCATCGCCGCGCCGCCCATGCGGAATCCCGCGGCTATGAGGGCCTCGCCGTCAATCCGGTGCCGCTCGATGGCGACTCCTGCCCGCAGGCCGACATCGTCGCCCACGCCCGCGCCGCCTGGGACCTCGCCCTCGAACTCGGCGAGCAGCACGGCTACCGCAACGCCCAGACCACCGTGGTCGCCCCCACCGGCACCATCGGCCTGGTGATGGATTGCGACACCACCGGCATCGAGCCGGACTTCGCGCTGGTGAAATTCAAGAAGCTCGCCGGCGGCGGCTACTGGAAGATCATCAACCGCGCCGTGCCCGCCGCCCTCCGCGTGCTCGGTTATCGCGAGAGCGAGATCGCCGAGATCGAGGCCTATGCCGTCGGCCACGGCTCGCTGTCCAATTCGCCGGGCATCAACAGCTCGACCCTGAAGGCGAAAGGCTTCACCGACGAAGCTTTGGCGAAGGTGGAAGCTGCGCTGCCGACCGCCTTCGATATCAAGTTCGCCTTCAACAAGTGGACCTTTGGCGAGGACTTTTTGCGCGACACCTTGAAGATCCCTGCGGAAGCCATCGCCGCGCCGGGCTTCGACCTGCTCGCCGCCATCGGCTTCAGCAAGCGCGAGATCGAGGCCGCCAACGTGCACATCTGCGGCGCCATGACCGTGGAAGGCGCGCCGCACCTCAAGGCGGAGCACTACGCCGTGTTCGACTGCGCCAATCCCTGCGGCAAGGTCGGCAAGCGCTACCTCTCGGTGGAGAGCCACATCCGCATGATGGCGGCGTCGCAGCCGTTCATCTCCGGTGCCATCTCCAAGACCATCAACATGCCCAACGACGCCACGGTGGACGACTGCAAGTCGGCCTACCTGCTGTCCTGGAAACTGGCACTGAAGGCCAACGCGCTGTACCGCGACGGCTCGAAACTGTCGCAGCCGCTGAACTCGCAGCTCATCAGCGATGATGACGAGGACGAGGACGGCATCGACGCCTACCTGGACAAGCCGATGGCGGCACGCACCGCGCACATCTCCGAGAAGGTGGTGGAGCGTCTGGTCGAGCGCATCGTGGTGATGCGCGAGCGCGAGAAGATGCCGGATCGCCGCAAGGGCTATACCCAGAAGGCGGTGGTCGGCGGCCACAAGGTCTATCTGCGCACCGGCGAATATGACGACGGCCGCATCGGCGAGATCTTCATTGACATGCACAAGGAAGGCGCGGCGCTGCGCTCCTTCATCAACAACTTCGCCATCGCGGTGTCGCTCGGCCTGCAATACGGAGTGCCGCTGGAAGAATATGTCGACGCCTTCACCTTCACCCGCTTCGAACCCGCGGGCCCGGTGCAGGGCAACGACAGCATCAAATACGCCACCTCGATCCTCGACTATGTGTTCCGCGAACTCGCGGTGTCCTACATGTCGCGCTTCGACCTCGCCCATGTAGATCCCACCGAGAGCCAGTTCGACGCGCTCGGCAAGGGCGTTGCCGAAGGCAAGGATCCCGAACAGGCCAGCAACCGCTACGTCTCCAAGGGCCTGACCCGCTCGCGCACCGACAACCTCGTCGTCATGCGCGCGCCCGACGCCACCACGGCGCCCACCGCCGCCGGCGGCAGCAACGTCACCGCTTTGGCCTCCGGCCACACCGCGGCCACCGCGCTGAAGGCCGCCGAGCCGGAGCGCGCGCTGTCGCCGACCGAGAAGCTGGAAGTGCAGAACTGGAGCAAGGCCGGCACCGCCCAAGGGACTTCAAGTACCCACCCGTCCAAGGCCGAGCGCCGCGAGGAAGCCAAAGCCAAGGGCTATGAGGGCGAGATGTGCGGCGAATGCGGCAACTTCACCCTGGTGCGCAACGGGACGTGCATGAAGTGCGATACGTGTGGCAGCACGACGGGGTGCTCGTGACGAGCTAAAAATGAAAAGGGCCGCTCGAAAGAGCGGCCTTTTTTAGTGAACTAAGCATTTGGCAGATTAACGCCGCCGACCGATTTGGAACAAAGCACGAACATTCGATTGTTTTTGCGGGTACGTCCGCACAATCTTGTGAATCTCGTACACCTAACTATCAAAACTTGAAGTACGTTCGAAGACTGATTCGGAGCGCGAAAATGCAATAGAACTTCATCATATAATCAGAGGCATATTCGCGGGCTAACGAGGCGCGGAGTGTCGGCTAGGGGACTTATGAGTAGATCGAACCTAAAGCTCATCAATGGAAGCACGCGTTCGCCAAGCCGATTAGATTGGGCAACGGTTGAACAAGCCATCGCACAGAGCGGCAACGACGACGAGTCACGAACGCTAAAATTCCAACGTCTCGTGCTTGGAAAACTATTAAATATTCAGCCAACTGAAGCAGATGATTGCGTTACCGACGGCGGCGACGATTGCGGCGTAGACTGTTTCGTTATCGACTACAACGACAACAAGATTCATTTGGTGTCGACCAAGACCGTCGAAGCCTACGACAAGGCAAACAGAAATTTTCCCGGCGTCGAAGTTACTAAGCTCATATGCTTCGTGAGAGACCTAGTTACAAAGGTCGAATCGCTACCTCTTCGCTGCAACCCTCTTCTCAGAGCTAAAGTTACGGAAGCCTGGGACGCAATCGATAACGGTCGTGTTTTTCACGTTTGCGTCCACATCTGTTCAAATCAGTGCAATCTGATTGAGCGCGACTTTCTTTCGCTACAAGAGGTACTGGAGGAATTCAAAGCAAGCGCCTTTGAACATCCACTAAGCCGTTTTTCTGACGAGGTCTCAAAGAATTGGTCGCCCCCGACCACTAAATCTCTCAGGTTTTTTGGCCGAGAACAATTCGAACATCATCAACACATCATCGCAGATGGGAGTTCTGTCAAATCGCTAATGGGCTCGGTCAGAGTTTCCGACCTATACGAATTTCTGCGCAATAGTCAGAATAATTTTATTGACGAGAGTCTTTTTCATGCGAACGTTCGTGGCCATTTAGGGATCCAAAATCCAGTAAACGGCCAGATTGCAGCGACGCTGCGCGACAACAACCGCGATTTCTTCTTTTTCTTGAACAATGGCATTACTATCGTTTGCGACAAGTACCTTTATCAATCCGGCGGCTTTCCTGTGACTCTCCATAGACCTCAAATCGTGAATGGTCGGCAGACAGCTGAAACCATATTCACAGTCTTTCGAGAAAGCCCATCTGAGGTTCGGGACGTCACTGCTTTTGTCCGAATAATTGAGACATCGGCACCTTCACTTATCGAAGAGGTCTCGGTCGCAACAAATAGCCAGTCTCGCATTGGCGCTAGAGATCTTCGAGCCAACCACCCAATCGCAAAAAAGCTTGGCGCGGGACTGAAGTGTCATGGCTATCACTATGTGCGGAAGCGCGGTGAGATTTCTGAGCGCCCGCCGGAAAAGACGATTGATGCCCTGAAAGCCGGGCAACTCATTCTCTCTTATTTAAAAGGGCTACCGGAAAAGGCAAAGACAGATACAACCTCGATGTTTTCGGATTCGTTTGAGGATGTATTTGACCCGAACTACGTGACGCCGGAACTTTTGATCACCGCCCATCAGATATTCTCGGATATTGATCAGGAAAAGCATCGAGCGATGATAACAATGCGAAAGTCCGGACTATCGGCCTCCAGCGCAGAGCATTGGCTTGTCGAAGGCTCTTTTCACGTCCTTTACTGCGTTGGCCTTTTTGCGAAGAAGCGAAAGATCGATCTTTCCAGGTATGATACTTGCTCGCTTCTCGTACCTGACGCCATGGAAACCGTTGGGCGCTACTATGAGAACGTTGATCGAACTGCCGCCTATCGCCTTTTTCGCTCAGTTCGAACGAGAGACGATCTGCGTCAGGTCATTGAGGGAGACGTAGGCATTAGCGCGGTACAATCTAAGCAGTTTCGTTTTGATTTTCCGACTAACTAGGCTCTCATAAAGCACCATTGAAGTTCTTCTGCTAGATAACTTTTATAAACGCTCTCCCAGACATCGCGTCACCCACCCACTACTCACTGACAGCAGTTTGACACGCCATCAGTAAACGTAGCCCGGACGAGCGAAGCGACATCCGGGAAAGATCTATGAAACAAGAGCCCCGGATTTCGCTTCGCTCATCCGGGCTTCGGACTCTGAGGTTTACAGTTCGCATGATGTGGTTTTTAGCTACCTTTCAGAAGGAAATTGCTTCCTTAACGGTTTCGCTGATCGTCACGGGGGTCGGGTTCGCTTTCAAGTCTCGCGTCGAATTGATTTGGTCAAGTCCGCATAGCTGGAACTTCCTTATTCAACAAGCTGCCCCACAAGACGAGCCAGCCGTACTAACAAACATCTACACCGCGGCCATCTTCATTCAGAACATAGGCCGATTGCCGGCTTCGGAGGTGGAGCTCACGTTTAATTGGGAGCCTCCTAATTGGAATATTTGGCCATTGCGTGCGTACTCAACACATACAGCTCCCGACAGACGATTCACTCTGAAGTTTGACAACTTCGCACCAAGAGAGATTCTGCAGATCGAGCTCTTATCGAATACTCAACTACCCGTACTGTCTACGGTTAGAAGCAAAGAATCCGTAGGTAAACATGTGCAGATGATCCCATCGCGAGTCGTAAGCAGGAAGATTCTGTACCTGCGTTGGATGCTTCTTATTCTCGGAATTTCAGCGTGTTTCTACCTTCCGATGAAGCTAGTTGGCGCTGTTCTGTAAGCAAGCGTAGGGCGGGTTAGCGTAGCGTAACCCGCCGCATTGTATCGGGGCAGCGCAATACGCTTCGCTATTGCGCCCTACGGACGAAATGGATTTCCGATTTGCCCCTCGAACCAATCGCGCTACAATTCCGGCATGACCATTTCGGCAACCAGCGTCCGTTTTGACGACGTCACCATGTGGGTGGAACTGACCGACGGACGCACGCTCGGCATCCCCCTCGCCTGGTTTCCCCGCCTGTTGCGCGCCACGCCCGCTGAGCGCGATCAGGTCGAGATCAGCCGCCTCGGCCTGCACTGGGAAGCGCTCGACGAGGACATCTCCATTGCCGGGCTGAGAGATCGCATTGAGCTGCTTGCCCTATGGTTGCTCAATATCAGCCCGTCCCGCTCTCCATTTCGCGCAGGCTTGGGTTGCCCGAGAGGCGATGGTGGTCGCCGGACGAAATTCGAGCGGACTAGTCGAGCGCGCACGCATGGCTGAAGTTTTCATCTGGTTCTTCCTGTCTCTGAAAGGCCGCATCGGTCGGCAGGAATTCTGCCTGGGGATCTTTGCATTTGTCGTCGTCAACAAGCTCGTCGTCCAGATCGGAAGAATGCTGGACTCTGGCCCCGTGTACTACAATGTCAAACCACCGCCCGACGTGTCCATCGTTCAACTTCTGCTGATCGTCTCGCTGTGGCCGCTTGCTGCGATCCTTGTCAAACGACTGCACGACTTCAACATCTCTGGCTGGTGGGGTCTCACAATCCTCGCGGCATCACCCCTCGCTCGGGCATTCGGCATACCCTACTGGATTCCGTATCTGCTCATCGCGGCAACTCTCAGTGTGATCCCAGGCAGGCTTGGGTCCAACCGGTTCGGCTCCGACCCACGAAGACGTGCAGGATCCCAGCACGCCTAGGGTGGCAGCGCAGCATCATCCGCCGCCTCACGGATAGGCGGCGCGATATGCTTTCGCTATCGCGCCCTACGCCGCGCTGACCTGATCGCTTTGCGGCGTCACGAACGCGATCACGGCGTCGGCGGCGTCCGCGACGAACTCTGCATCGTCGCGCAGGGCCTCGATCGCGCGCGGTCGCGGGATGGTCTCGCCATCGGCGTGCATGACGGCAAGATGTCCGGCCAATGCCTCGGCGGCATTGGCGATAGCGTCCTCAAAAGTGTCGCCGGCAGAGATGCCGCCGGCACATCGGGAAAGCTGACGCCGTAACTGGTGTCCCTGTCCTTGTGGACCAACGCGATGTATCCCGCGATGTTATCCCTTGCCATCGGCGTCGCTCCTTCAAACCGGCCTGCCGATAGGGCCGTAGGGCGGATTAGCGCAGCGTAATCCGCCGCCTCGCGGATGTCAGGCGCAATACGCTTCGCACTTGCGCCCTACGCGCTTGACCAAGATCCTCCATCGCCTCGCAACCGCTCGGCCGCATTGTCTCCGCCCCCGGGACTGTGCGACGCTGCCCGGCCGGCCGCCCCCGGCCATCCAGCGAGACAGCACATGACAACAGCGCTCATCTTCGGATCGACCGGTTTCATCGGCTCGCATCTGCTTGATGACCTGCTGGACAGCACGGACTACGCGCGGGTGATCGCCGTGACGCGCAAGCCGCTGCCGCTGAGCCATCCCAGGCTGACCGTGCTGATCGGCGATCTCGCCACCCTGCCCGCTCTGGCGCCGCAACTGGTGGCCGACGACATCTTCATCGCGCTCGGCACCACGCGCAAGCACACGCCCGATGAGGCGGAGTATTACAGGATCGATCACGATTATCCGGTGCTGGCGGCAAAGATCGCCAGGGCGAACGGCGCGCGGGCGGTGTTCGTGGTCACGGCCGTCGGCGCCAATGCCGCCTCCAGCCTGTTCTATGTGCGGACCAAGGGCGAGGTCGAACGCGATATCATCGCACTGGATTTCGCCCACACGCATATCTTCCGCCCGTCGATGATCATGGGCCAGCGCAGTGAGGACCGCCCGGGCGAACGGCTGATCATCGCCGCATGGCGCGTGCTCAATCCGCTGCTGCTGGGCCCGGCCGATCGCTACCGGGGGATCGCCGGAGGCGAGATCGCGCGGGCGATGCTACATGCGGCGCGCGGGGACGCGCCGAAGCTGCGCATCTATCACTGGAAGGAGATGGCCGCCCTGCAGCGGGAGCCGGGATCCGCAAGCGTAGGCGGATGAGCGCAGCGGCATCCGCCGCCATATCGATCAGCGGCGCGATACGCTTCGCACTTGCGCCCTGTTTGCCGACGCCGGTCGGTGCCAAGGCCAGCCCGATCAATCGTTTTCGTCAATACTCGTCAATTTCCAGCCGCCATCTTCCTTGCCGAAACTGTAGATGAGGTGGCCGCAGAAAGCAGAATAGCTGATCTTGCCCTCGTGGGTGTCCATGACGGGTTTCTGCCTGGCGAGACACGTCCGCTGCGCCGGTTTGAAAGCGCCCTTCCAGACCACAGGGAAATCGGCCGCTTGCCGTTGATCGATGTAAAAAACCGGATATTTGACCATCTGGGATACGGCCGTCCGGTCACTCTGGCCGACAGCAGCATTGAATTGCGTCCAGAACGCTGCGAAACCGTCATCGCTCCCCGCCGCCAGCGCCGGTCCCGCCGATATCAGCAAGCCAGCCACAAGCAGTCCGCTGCCGATCACCGATCCAATCGAATTCATGTTCGCATCTCCATGCAGCAATCAAGCATTGTTCGATATGTCGCTGATGGCCTGGCATGGTTCAGAACCTAGACAGGATATGCGGCCCCGGATATCGCTCCGCTCATCCGGGCTTCTGGTGCCGATGGCTGCCGGTCGCGCCGCCGGAAGCCAGAACCGCGTGTCCCATCCTCGTCGCTGAACCATTTGATCGGCGTCTCCGACCAACGGACAAATCAGCGTCCGGGCAATTGGCGGTCGGTTATCTCACCGCAGCTCCGGCCAATATGCGGAGACCACCTGCGATGCCAATGCACTTGTCAAAACGCCGGTTGTTCGCATGCGTGGCCGTGGCGGTTCTCGCCGGGTTGCCGGGCGTGGCTGCCGCGGACGAGTGGGAGTCCTGCGTCAAGCTGTCGGATGACCTCGCCGTCGCCGGCTGCTCGGCCGCCATCGACTCCCACGAATACACCGGTCGACGCCTCGCTCGCATCCATACGCGTCGTGCCAGCGCCTTCGCGGCACAGGGCGACCTCACCCGTGCCCTGGCGGATTTCAGCGAGTCGATGCGGATCGATCCGACCTATGCGTCGGCCTACAACAACCGCGGCAATGCCCGGTTTCACAGGGGCGATTTCGACCGCGCCATCGCGGACTTTAACCAGGCGATCCAGCTCGATCCGAAAACTGGCAGCACCTACGCCAATCGCGGCAGCGCCTGGGGCTCCAAAGGCGACTTCGACCGCGCCATCGCCGATTTCGACCGGGCGATCCGGCTCGATCCGAAAGATGCCGTCGCGTATTACAGCCGCGGCAGGGCCTGGTTCGGCAAGGGTAACCTCGACCGCGCCATTGCCGACTACAACCAGTCGATCCAGCTCAATCCGAAGGATGGGCGCGCTTACTTCAATCGCGGCAGCGCCTGGGGCAACAAAGGCAACCTCGACCGGGCCATCGCCGACTACAACCAGGCGATCCGGCTAGATCCGAAAGAACCCAAGGCCTATTACTACCGCGGCTTGGCGTGGGAGATGAAGCGCAGTCTGCCAGCGGCATTGGCCGACTTCAGGATGCACACCCAACTCGCGCCCTCCGATCCGGACGGCCTCGAGGCCTTGAAGCGCGTCTCGAAAGAACTGAGCGCCATATGACGCAGCGTCGCTGACACGGGACGCGCACACGGTTGCCCCTGCTCCGTGCGCGGCAAGCTTAGCCCGCATGTTCGGCAACCAGCGTTCGTTTTGACGACGTCAGCATGTGGGTCGAACTCACCGACGGGCGCACGCTCGGCGTCCCCCTCGCCTGGTTTCCCCGCCTGCTCCGCGCCACGCCTGTCGAGCGCGATCAGGTCGAGATCAGCCGCCTCGTGCACTGGGAAGCAATCGACGAGGACATCTCGATTGCCGGACTGATCGCCGGACGCGGTGATGTCAGGCAGGCGCCGGAGAGTGCGGCTTGAGCGTTACGCGAATGAGCGAAGCGTCATCCGCCGCCTGATCGATCGGCGGCGCACTACGCCTCGCACTTCCACCCTACGCGCTCAAGATCAGGCACGCGCCGGTTGCGACAATGACCAGCCCCGTCAGCCCATGCATGCCGTAGGCGAGCGCTTTGCTTCCGCCCGACCGCAGCACCGTCACCATGTCGCCGAAGGCGATCAGGCTCGCCACGAGCATGAATTCGCCAAGCAAACGCTGCGATCGATTGACCATGAGCAGAATGACAAACAGGCCCGATACGATATCGCGCGTGCCCTTCACGGACAGCCACGCCGAAAGTCCGGTCGAGGGCGGCGGCGTGCCGGCGATGCCGAAGTCCGCCGATGCTGAAGCCGGCGCAAGCCAGAAGCGCGATCCGAGGAAGATGATGGCGAGCGCGATCAGGCCGGAGAGAACATATCCGATTGAGGTCATGAGAATATCCTTTCAATTGCAGATATTCTAGCGTCGCTAGATTTACTTAGTCAACGAGTTTTCTAGCATTGACAGGTAACGTGTCGTTGATAGGATTGTTGGATGTCCATCGACGAACGCAAAGAGCGCCAGCGCGCGGAGCGCTATGAACTGATCCTGACCGCGGCGCTCAAGCTGGCCGAAGCCGAGGGCTGGGACGCCGTCACCACGCGCCGTCTCGCGGGGCTCATCGAATACAGCCAGCCGGTTCTGTACAGCCACTTCAAGGGCAAGGCCGACATCGTGGCGGCCGTGGCGACCAGGGGCTTCGAGGAACTTGCGACGCGATTGAAAACGGCAGCGACGCGCGCCGCCGGCGATCCCGATGTCTTGCGCAACGTCTGCGCCGCCTATCTCGATTTCGCCCGTTCGCGACCGGTGGTCTACGAGGCGATGTTCGTGTTGCCGACCAAGATCAAATTCGCCAGCGAGGCAACGCCGCCATCGCTGCGCGCCGCCTTCGCCGCATTGGTCGCCGCGCTTGGGCCGGAGCGCGAGCAGTCAGACTTCCTGGCGGAAGTGTTGTGGAGCGCATTGCATGGCCTGGTCGTGCTCGCGCAATCCGGACGCATCCCGGCCGCAGGCGCCGAGGCTCGCCTGAGCATTCTCGTACTAAAATTCAGCAGCGAGCCGTAGGACGGACTGGCGGAGCTTAATCCGCCACCGCACGGCTATCCCGCGCCATCCGCTTCGCTCTTGCGCCCCGCCACGCTGACCGCAATCCGCCGCGACCGGTTGCGGCCCATCCCTGCGCAGCCTAACCATCGCCGATGCCTTCGCCCCGCGCCACGTCACCCATCCGCAAACGGCGCAGCCGCACAGGCTGGAACCGGCTTCGTCGTCCCCTCGCCCGCGCCGCGCGATGGCTGCGCCGGACCTGGGCCGCAGCGCCGAATGTGCTGCGGATCGCCGTCGTGGTGATGGCCATCCTCATCGTCCTCCCGCTCGCCAACCTCGCCTGGCAGGTGGTGCGCAAGCCGACCGAGCTGTTGTTCTTCGCCGACCGCCGGCTCGACAAGCAGCCGGCCGAAACCTGGCGGCAGTACGGCGCGCGCTTCCGCAGCTTTTCGACCGACACGATCGCGCCCGAACTGCTGGCGGCGCTGGTGCAGATCGAGAGCAGCGGCAATCCCGCCACGCGCACCTACTGGCGCTGGCGGTGGAGCTGGAATCCGGCCGCCTGGTACAAGCCGGCCTCGAGCGCCGTCGGCCTGCTGCAGATGACCGATCCGGCCTTTGCCGAGGCCTCGCGCTATTGCATCCGCGGCCACGTGGTCGTGGACACCTGCTGGTTCAAGAGCCTGTATTTCCGCCCGCTGCCCGGCCACGCCATCGAGCTGGCGTCGATCTACCTCGACCGCCAGGTGGCCGGCGTGCTCGCTGCCGCGACCGGCCCACCGGCGAGCCCGCAGCAGAAGCAGGATCTCGCGGCCTTCATCCATCTGTGCGGCGCCCGCCCCGCCCGGGCCTTCATGCGCCGCGGCTTCCAGTTGCTGGCCGGTGAGCGCTGCGGCGATCACCTCGTCGCCAGCTATCTCGGCCGCGTCAACGCCATGAAGCAGCAGTTTTCGCGCCTTGCCGCGAAAGATCAGAACTAGATTCGGACGGAGCTTGGTGGACTCGTTCCCCGGACGCGGTGCACTGCGCCGCCTTTTGGCGGCGTGGTGCTCCGCAGATCCGGGGTCCACATGTCCGCGAACTGATTGGGTCCGGATCTGCGGAGCGGCGCTTCCACGCGAAGCTTCGCTTCGCCAGGCCCACCGCGTCCGCGACGTCACGCAGGCGCCCGAGAGCGCGGCTTGATCGCCCTACGCCGCCGTGACGTGATCGCTATAAGGCGTCACGAAAGCGATCACGGCGTCGGCAGCATCCGCGACGAATACCGCATCTTCACGCAACAACTCGATCGACCGCGGCTTCGGGATCCTGTCACCATCGGCGCGCATCATGGCGAAATGTCCCGCCAGCGCTTCCGCGGCATTGGCGATGGCGCCCTCAAACGTGTCGCCGGCGGAGATGCAGCCGGGCACGTCGGGAAAGCTGACGCCGTAGCTGGTGTCCTTGTCCTTGTGGACGAGCGCGATATACCTGTTGGCCATCAGCGTGGCTCCTTCAGACCGGCCTGCAAGTAGATGGAGCGAACCGTTTTCGGATGCAGGTCGCGCGAATTGGTCGGCATGGCGGCCAGACTATCATGCGGTCCGCCCGGCTCGGCAAGCGCAGGCCGGCAGAGCGCAACGCAAGCCCCCGTCCAAGAAACCACCCCACAAAATCTGTTGACTTAAATCCTATAACATATTATAAGCCCATTGTCCTGTTCACGAGGGGCGCTTCATGAGGCGTCTTGAAGGGGAGCAGGATGCGGCGCCTGCGGGCGCGGGGCCAACGTAGCCTCGCGCACTCGGGGGCTTCGGGTGATCGTCCGGGCCCACTACGGGGCTCTGCCGCTCCTTGACGGCTGGACGCGGGACAGGCGAACGGCGGGAAACCGCCGGGGTGACGGGCACGATGCCCCAAGCCCGCCACGTCCCCGGAAGCACGATCCCGAAGCCAAAAGACGCCGCGGTGGCGCGCTGACAGGCGCCGCGATTCGTCGTGAGGCGGATCGCGTCATCTCCACCACCCCGCGCCTGTCGGCGCGCCGCCTCCCCTCATGTCTGGAGGGGAGAACGACAGCATCCCTCGGGCGCATCGCGCCGCGAGAACGCGAAGGCTTGGCTGTTTGACAGTCGCATCGGACATCTTGCGCGCAAGCGCGCATGCGCTAGCGGCTGACATGCTCCTTCGGCAGCCTGCCGCCGTTCCACTTGCCGTCGATCGCGCGTTCGACCTGCGCCGCCAGTTGCAGCAGCAGCCCGTCATGGGCCTGCGCCGCCTGGGCCTGGATGCCGAGCGGCAGGCCGCTCTCCTGCACGCCCAGCGGCAGCGAGATGCCGGGGATTCCCGCGAGGTTGGCGAGCGGCGTATAGGCAAAATTCTGCCACAGGTTGGCGAACCAGTCGTGCACCGACGGATTGGTGCTGGTGGTGAGATATTCCGAGGTGCCGACCTTCGGCGTCGGCCTGGCGGTGATCGGCGTCAGGATGATGTCCCAGCTCTCGAAGAAATGGCCGAAGGCGCGCGACGTGGTGTTGAACACCGCCTGCATGGCGGCGCGCTCGCTATACGAGGTGTGCAGGCCGCTCTCCCAGATTTTTATATTGATCGGCTCCAGCAGGTCGGGCGCAGGCTTGTCGAGGCCGAGCCGCGCCAGATGGCCGGCGATCACCTGGGCAAAATTGCTGATGTAGCAGGTCGTTTGCGCGGCGAAGGCGGCGCGGAAATCGACCGCCGGCAGCACCCATTCGACGTGATGACCGAGCCCTTCCAGCAGCCGGCCGACGCGGCCGAGCTCGTCCACGAAGTGCGGCGGGCTGCGATAGTCGCCCCATTCGTGCGACAGCGCGATGCGCAGCCGGCCGGGGTCGCGCTTGATCAGCTCGCTGTAGGACTCGGCGGGCGACCAGAACGGCATGAACTCGCCGGGCGCGCCGCCGCGGCAGGCATCGACGAAGGCGGCAGTGTCGCGCACGCTGCGGGTGAGACAGCCCTGGATCGACACCAGTCCGGACAGGTCCGACAGACCGGGCGCCAGCGAATACACGCCGCGCGACACTTTCAGGCCGATATTGCCGGTGGCGCCGGCGGGGATGCGGATCGAGCCGCCGCCGTCGGTGGCGTGCGAGATCGGCAGCACGCCGGCCGCCAGCATCGCCGCCGAGCCGGCCGAGGAGCCGCAGGTGGTGTAGCCGGTGTCCCACGGGTTGCGGGTGACGTAGAGCGCGTTCTCCGCGGAGCTGCAGACGCCGAATTCCGGCGTGGTGCTGCGGCCGATGATGTTGAGCCCGGCGTGGCGGATTTTCGTGGTCAGGAAGCTGTCCTGCGCGGGCCGGTGGCCCTGCATGATCATCGAGCCGAATTCCTGCAGCCGCCCCTTCAGGGTCGGGCCGAGGTCCTTCATCAGATAGGGCACGCCGGCAAAGACGCCGTCCGCGTTCATGCCATCCTTCGCGGGGTCGGCGACCACGTCGTCGAACACCTCGACCACCGCATCGAGCGCGGGATTCATCCGGGCAATGCCGGCCTGGGCCTGCGCCGCCAGCTCGGCCGGCGTCAGCTCGCCCCGGCGGACCCGATCGGCCAGCGCCACGGCGTCATGCTTCGCCCATTCATCCCAGCCCATCGCCAAAGTCATGTCGGATTTTCCGGTTTCGAGATTCGCAAGCCACGAGCCTGACCCGGATGCAGCCCTGTGCGCAATCCGCGACTTTGCATTGCCGCGATCCACCGCCGCGTGGCGCGGACCGATCATCCGGCGCAGCTTCCGCGCGACAGGCCAGCTCCGCCCGGGATACACTCCGACGACGTCGCGAAGCTCTCAAGACACCAAGGATCGGCGAACGCCATGAAGCTCAGCAACAAATCCGACGGCGTCTGGACGTCGCAGCAGGACGAGGAGTTGCGGCAACAGCTTGCGGCCGGGCGCAGCGTCAACGAGATCGCGCTGCGCTGGAAGCGCTCGCCGCTGGCCGTGAGAACCCGCATGAAGAAGCTCGGCATCGGCGAGGACACGTAGCGCGCAACACGGGATGCCTCATCCCGAGGAGCGATCGTCTGACCGGTCTATTGCGGGGTGATGCCGGCGGCCTTGATGATCCGGTCCCACCTGCCGATCTCGGTGGTGAGCTGCCGCCTGAGCGCCTCCGGGGTCGCCTGCTCCGCCTCCACCGGCGTCATGCTGAGCTCGCTGAAACGCTCGATCAGGGCCGGGTCCTTGAGCGCTTTCTGCAGGGCGTCGACAAGCGCGCCCACGATGGCTGGCGGCGTGTCGCGCGGCGCGTACAGGCCGTACCAGGTGGTGACGTCGAAGGCGGGCACGCCGGCTTCCGCCGCGGTCGGCAGGTTCGGCAAGGTTGAAACGCGCTTCTTGCCGGTGATGGCGTAGCCGGGGATGGTGCCCGCCTGGATATAGGGCGTCGGCCCGGTCGCCGGATCGCAATAGACGTCGATATGGCCCGCGATGATGTCGTTGAGCGCCGGTCCGCCGCCCTTGTAATAGATTGCCGTGAGCCTGGCATCGGTCGCATTCATGAACATCAGCCCGCAAAGATGCGACGCGGAGCCGAGGCCCACATTGCCGTAAGTCAGCTTGTCTCCGTGGGTGCGCACGTAGGCGACAAGTTCCTTGAGATCCTTGGCGGGAAAGTCCGGACGCGCGACCAGGATCATCGGCACATCGGTAACGAGGCCGATCGGGGCGAAATCGCCGACCGGATCGAACGGCAGCTTGGCGTAGAGCGCCGGTGCCGTGGCCTGCCCGACATGCATCAGCAGCAATGTGTAGCCATCGGGCGCGGCCTTGGCGACGCGATTGGTGCCGATGGTGCCGCCGGCGCCGACGACGTTTTCGATCACCACCGCCTGCTTGAGCGTGGCGCTCATCGAACTGCCAAGCAGGCGGGCGATCACGTCGCCCGGCCCCCCCGCCGAGAACGGCACGACCAGCGTGATCGGCCGCGTGGGAAACCCTTGGCCGAACGTCGGCAGCATCGACGACAGCAACAGCAGCAGAACGCTTGTCACAAGCTTCATGGCAGTTTCCTCCTCACCCGGTGTCCTTGTGGACTACTTGATTGTCGATCCGGCGGCATGTTCGTTGCCGCTCAGGTTTCCTTCTCCGCAGACGTCTGTTCGATCATCTTCAGTGCAGCCGCCGCCGCTGCTGCCACGTGATCGACGCAGCAGCGCTCCGCGAGATCGGGATCTCCACTTTGTATCGCTCGCCAGATGGCGGTGACCTCGCGCAGACTCTTGTTGATCCGTCTTGGATGCGACATCGATGTCATTCGCAGCAGCGTGATCCGGTCGTGCAGCGGCCGGAGCATTCGTTCGACGAATGCGTTCTGGCAGCCGTCGATCAGCGCGGCATAGAACTCCGTCTTGGCTTCAAGGGCCGTCGCCAGATCGTCTGCAGCGAACGCGGCTTTCAGCTTGACGAGTGCACTGCCGATTCTGCGGACCACGTCGGGGTCGCGCAAGCGGGCGCATTCGCGCCCGGCAAAGCCTTCGAGAATCCCGCGTGCCGCGTACAGCTGTTTTGCTTCCTCAAGACTGATGGTGCTGACGACCGGGCCGCGATGCGGAACCGTGGTGACCAGACCATCGGCCTCCAGCAGCCGCAACGCTTCCCGCAGCGTCGGCCGGCTGACGCCGGTCATTTCGCAAAGCTCCCTCTCGACCAGCCGCTGTCCCGGCTTGAACATCCCCGACATGATCGCCTTGCGCAATTTCTGTCCGACCGTGGAACGGACCGTCGGAACGTCTTCGATCCGCAGCGCCAGTTGCAATTCGTCATTCATCATGTCGCTCGCCTCGTCCTGCGCCCGGGGGCGGTGACGATTTTCGGGAAGTGACGGCCGCGAGGCCTTGTCCCGAATGTCCAGATTGTAAGACAACCTGTCAAGCATAAGATCCGGCGGCGCACGGCGCGGCGCGCGGGACCAGGTCGGGGAAGCGGGGAGCTGGCGAAATTTGCCGCATACGGTGCCGCCGGAAAGGCTGGCACCACGGTTCTGGCGGCCCTACTGGTGCGCGTATTTTTCGACCGGACGCAGTCTGGAGAGGATTCTTGGTACCGTGGGGAGTCTGCAGGATGCGGTCCAGCGCTTCGCTCGCCGCATCGCAATGCATGCAACGACGGTATTCGCTGCGCTCAACCGGGCCCGCGGCCCACTAGCCGCAGGTCCACACCGGACCGATCGGGGTCTGGGTCCAGCACGGGCCGAAGCTGCCGCCGTTGTAGTGGCCGCGGTAGAAGCCGGGCCGGCCGAAATAATAGTGCTCGCCGTCCGACCAGCGGTAATAGCCCGGCGTGCGGTCGATGTACCAGTGGCGGCGCTCGCGGCGCGCGTTGCGCAGCACCGAGGCCTCCTGCTTGAACAAAGGCGCGGCGTTGTTCAGCGGCTGGCGATAGCCCGGCAGGAAGCCGTAGCCCTTCCAGACCTTGGCGGCCCGCTTGTGAGCGGGAGCGGCCGAGGCGGCGACGGACGACAGCGACAGGACGACAGCAATGAACAGACACATGATGCGCAACATGGATTCACCCTAGCCGGTCGGCCGGCGCGCGGCCAGTCACATCCGGGCGAGCGCCGGGCGGGAAGGCGCCGCGCTCGATGCGCCCTGCTCCCATCCGCGCCAAATTCCGCGCCACGGCAACCATGCGGCGACCTTTCGCCTCCTTTCCCGCCGGCCGGCATCTGCGCTAGCCTGCCTGCGGGAATCGCACCTCACACCATGCATGGCTGATGGTGCGGCGAGGCAGGCCACAACAATAACGGGTGCATCTCTCGAGGCTGGCGCTGCGGTGTCCCCGCCGCCGCGACGAGCGCACCCCACCGAGGAAACGATCGCATGAAGACCCTTTGCCGCGCGCTTGGCGCACTCGCACTCGTCGCCGCCTGCACCGGCAGTGCCCAGGCGCAGAGCTGGCCCAACCGGCCGATCCGCATGGTGGTGCCCTATACGCCGGGCGGCTACACCGACCTGATGGCGCGCCTAGTCTCCGAGAAGATGTCCGCGGCGCTGGGCCAGCCCATCGTGATCGAGAACAAGCCGGGCGCCAATGCGGTGATCGGCACCGACAGCGTCGCCAAGGCCGCGCCCGACGGCTACACCATCGGCACCGTCATTGCGGCCCATGCGGTGAACGCCACGCTCAATCCCAAGCTGCCCTACGACACCCTGAAGGACTTCAGCTATGTCTCGCTGATGTCGGTGGCGCCGCTGATCCTGATCGCGCATCCGTCACTGCCGGCCAACAACATGAAGGAGTTGATCGCGCTGGCGAAGAGCAAGCCGGGCCAGCTCAACTTCGCCTCGTCGGGCATCGGCTCGGCGGCGCACCTGACCATGGAAATGCTGAAGAGCCGCGAAGCCATCAACCTGCAGCACATTCCCTACAAGGGCACGTCCGGCGCGCTGCAGGACACCGTGGGCGGCCAGATCAATGTGATGTTCGACGTGATCGGCCCCCTGATGTCGCAGGTGCGCGCCGGCAACGCCAAGGCCATCGCGGTCACCGCCAAGGCGCGCATTCCGGCGGCCGCCGACGTGCCGACCATGGCCGAACAAGGCGTGGCGGATTTCGTCTCCGGCACCTGGGCCGGCATCATCGCGCCGGCGGGCACGCCGAAGGAGATCGTCGAGCGCATCTCGCTCGAGGCGAAGAAGGCGCTCGCCGATCCCGATCTGCGGAAGAAGCTCGACGACCAGGGCATCGTCGCTGTCGGCAGTTCGCCGGAAGAGTTCCGCACCTTCGTGGGCGACGAGATCGTGCGCTGGCGCAAGGTGATCACCGACGCCGGCATCAAGATGGAGTAGTCCGACGCAACGCTCATTCCGGGGCATGTCGGGACGCAAGATCGACCGACATGCCCCGAAGCGACGACTGGCGCCGGCCATGCGGCGATGGCGCTTGAGCAAATGCCCAAATCGCGCTTCAATTCCCGCGTTAAACGACAACAACAAAAACAACACGGGAGGCCATCATGAAAACGCTCGCAGCCGCATTGTGCGCATTGGCGCTGTTCGGCACCGGCGCCCAGGCGCAGACGGTCAAGGATTTCCTGGCGCAGGTGATGGTGAAGTGGACTGCGCCGTTTCCGCCGTTCCAGCTGATCGATAATATCTATTACGTCGGTACCGACGGCATCGCGGTCTATGTCATCAAGACGTCCGGCGGTCTGATCCTGCTGGATACCGGCGTTCCGCAGTCCACCGGCATGATCAAGGACAACATCGCCAAACTCGGACTGAAGGTCGGCGACATCAAGTACATCCTCAACAGCCACGCCCATTTCGATCATACCGGCGGCTTTGCCGAAATGAAGAAGGACACCGGCGCACAGCTCATCGCGGGGCTGCGCGACAAGCCGCTGCTGGAGAGCGGCACCTATCCCGGCGACGAGCAGAACAAGGATATCGGCTTTCCGCCGGTGAAGGTCGACCGCACCGTCACCGAGGGCGACAAGGTTACGCTCGGCGACACCACGCTGACGGCGCATGCCACGCCCGGCCATTCGCCGGGCTGCACCAGCTGGGAAATGACCGTGAAGGACGGCAATCAGGACCGAGAAGTGCTGTTCTTCTGCAGCGGCACCGTGGCACTCAACCGGCTGGTCGGCCACCCCACCCATCCGGGCATCGTTGACGATTACAAATCGACCTACGCCAAGATCAATGCGATGAAGATCGACGTGCTGCTCGGCCCGCATCCGGAGGTCTACGGCATGCAGGCCAAACGGGCGCAGATGAAGGACGGCGCACCGAACCCGTTCGTTAATCCCGGCGAGTTGGTCGCTTATGCGGCCAAGCTCGAACAGGATTTCAACCAGCAACTCGCCAAACAGACCGCGGCAATGCAGAAGCCGAATTAGCAGGCGAAGTACCCCCAGGCGTTCGCGCGCACTTACCGTTTCGGATACGCCGTGAAAACGTAATCCTTCGCCGTCACCAGCGTATGGCAGGCGGTGCCGCAATCGCTGCCGCTGCCTTCGGGCTTGAATGCGTCGGCGCCGGCATCATAGTTGAACTGGGCGTAGCCCCATCCGCCCTCGGGAAAGCGTTTGCTGTCGCGGACCATGAAGTCCACATCATGCAGCTCACCCGGCACCGTGGTCGGTGCCGGCGCCTCGGTGCTCCTTGTCGGCTTCCAGTGGATCTTGGCAATCTTTGCGCCGTCGGGAAACGGCTTGCCGTTGCCGGGAACGCCGCTGCGATAGGCCTCGATGGTCGCGGGATTGGCCAGGATCGCGGCGAACGCTTCCTCGCTCTGGCTGACGGCGACGAGTTGCCAGTCCTCGTAGCCCCTGAACTCGGCGAAGGCGAGTCCGCCCGGCACCTGCACCGCATACTTGTCCGCGGCCGACATCGCCTTGCCGCCCAGCGCCATCAGCCCGCCCGCCGCCAGCGCGGCGAAGGCGCCGCCGGTCAGGCGGACCATCGACAAGTGCATCATCATCAGCCTCCGTGACTGGGGGCCGCGCGCCTGCCCGGCCCGTGGTGAGCCTCGACCGCCCGCACGTGACAGGCAGCGGAACAAGGCAAATCTACAATGCGACGGAGCACCGTCAACCGTTCGCTGGCGCCGCTGACGGGCGATGTGTAGCATCGCGGCATGAAACACCCGACCGAGGTGCACGTGAAGAAAAGCGCAACACCCGAAGCGGCCCCGGCTTCGCAGCTGATCGACGCAAGGATCAGGGAGTTGGCCGACTGGCGCGGCGAGATGCTGGCGCGGGTCCGCGCGCTGATCAAACAGGCCCTTCCCGACGTCGTCGAGGCATGGAAGTGGCGCGGCGTGCCGGTGTGGGAGCATGGCGGCATTCTCTGCACCGGTGAGACCTACAAGAATGCGGTGAAGCTGACCTTCGCCAAGGGCGCGTCACTCGCCGATCCCGCCCATCTGTTCAACGCCAGCCTCGACGGCAATACCCGGCGCGCCATCGACCTCCATGAGGGCGATGAACTCGATGCGAATGCGTTCAAGACGCTGATCCGCGCCGCGGCAGCCCTGAACGGGGCGAAGGCCCGCTGATTGACGCCGGGCCTCGCGGCGGCCGCTCCATCACGCCCGCGTCATTCGCGCGCCGCACATCTGGCAACCTCCGCCTGCATCGCCTAAGTCTGACGAACGCCCGGCCTGCCGGGTCCCGCCCAACCGCCTGCTTTCCGGAGCCAGCCTGATGACCGACGCCCCCTATACGCCGCCCAAAGTCTGGACATGGAACAAGGAAAATGGCGGCAAGTTTGCCTCCACCAACCGGCCAATTGCCGGGCCGACGCATGACAAGGAATTGCCGGTCGGCAAGCATCCGCTGCAGCTCTATTCGCTGGCGACGCCGAACGGCCAGAAGGTCACCATCATGCTGGAAGAGCTGCTGGCGCTCGGCAAGACCGGCGCTGAATACGACGCCTGGCTGATCCGCATCGACGGCAACCAGTTCGGCTCTGGCTTCGTTGCGGTCAATCCGAACTCCAAGATTCCGGCGCTGATGGACCGCAGCGGGCCGAAGCCGATCCGGGTGTTCGAATCCGGCGCCATCCTGCTGCATCTGGCGGAAAAATTCGGTGCGCTGATCCCGACCACGCCGGAAGGCCGCGCCGAATGCCTGTCCTGGCTGTTCTGGCAGATGGGCAGCGCACCGTATCTCGGCGGCGGCTTCGGCCATTTCTACGCCTATGCGCCCACCAAGATCGAATACGCCATCGATCGCTTTGCCATGGAGGTGAAGCGGCAGATGGATGTGCTCGACCGCCGGCTGGCCGAAAGCGAGTATCTCGCCGGCCCCGACTATTCCATCGCCGATATCGCGGTGTTCCCTTGGTATGGCGGACTGGCGAAGGGGCTGCTGTATGGCGAGTCCGGCGAATTCCTGCAGGTCCAGGACTACAAGAACGTGCAGCGCTGGACTGCGGCGATCTGGGCACGGCCGGCGGTGAAGCGCGGCCGCATGGTCAACCGCGTGTCCGGCGATCCCGCCAGCCAGTTGCACGAACGCCACGACGCCAGCGATTTCGATACCAAGACCCAGGACAAGCTGGCGACGCCGGCATAGCGGGCATCGCCGGCGAGCGGACGCCACGCGACCGCGCGCTCCGGTGTTCGCAAGCGGACCAACGCGCGGCCCGGATTCCGCATGACGAGCCCCGAAAATCATCTAGGATCACGCCGTCGCGCATCGTCTGCGCGAACCAATAAAAACGGTGAGGAAACGAGATGAGGGTAACGGTTGCAGGGTGGATGAGTTCGCTGGCTGTGCTGGCAGTGGTCGGGACGGCTTCGGCGCACGGGCCGACCCGACAGAAGGTGCGGGAGTCCATCGAGATCAATGCGCCGCCCGCGAAGGTGTGGGCGGTGGTCGGCGACTTCCAGGACATGAGCTGGCTGCCGCCGGTGAGCAAGACCGAAGGCGAAAAGGGCAATGCGATCGGCGCCCTCCGGCGGCTGACGCTAGCGACGGGCGCCACCGTCGACGAAGAGCTCTACAAATTCGATGCCGACAAGCTGACCTATTCCTATCGGATCAACGCCGTGGACGTGAAGGTGCTGCCGGTGACAAACTACTCGTCGACCTTGACAGTGTCGCCCGGCGCGGACGGCAAAGGCAGCGTGGTCGAATGGGCGGGCGCGTTCTATCGCGGCTTTCCCAACAACGACCCGCCGCCGGAGTTGAACGACGAAGCCGCCATCAAGGCGGTGAGCGGGCTCTATCGCACGGGGCTCGAAGCGCTCAAGAAGAAGGTCGAAAGCGGAAGCTGATGCTGCGGCTCGTCGTCCTCGCCGCCCTGCTCGCTGGCTTCGGCATCGCGCAGGCCGAGCAGGCGTTCGTGACCAACCAGCTCAGCGATGACCTGACAATCGTCGATCTCTCGACATCGCGGCCGCTTGCCACCATTGCCATCGGTGGCAAGCCCGCTGGCGTCGCCGTCAGCGCCGACGGACGCTTTGCCTATGTGACAAGTCCCGACAGCAAGTCGTTGACGGTGGTGGACGCCGCGGCCCGGCAGGTGATCGCTCGTATCGAGGTCGGCGGCGGTCCGCTCGGGGTCGCCGCCGCTGCGGATGGCACCGTCGTCTATGTCGCCGACTGGTATGCTGCCGCCATTCGCGTGGTCGATCCTCGCGCGCAGCGCGTCATCGCCAGCATTGCGGTCGGTGCGTCACCGTCGGGGCTCGCGGTGACACCGGACGGGCGGCTGCTGCTGTCGGCCGATCGCGATGACGACAGTGTTTCGATCATCGACACCGCCACGCAAGAGCGTCGCGCCGTCATCAAGGTCGGCACTCGCCCGTTCGGCATCACCGTCGATGCTGAGGGGCGGCGCGCCTACGCCGCCAATGTCGGGTCGAACGACGTCTCGGTCATCGATATCGCCGGGCAGCGCGAGATCGGTCGCGTCGGCGTCGGCCTGCGACCCTATGCTATTGCACTGGCCCAGGGCCGGGGCTTCGTCACCGACCAGTATGACGGTACCGTGAGCGTGTTCGATCTCGCCTCACTCGCATTGATCAAGCGCATCCCCGTCGGCGACTATCCGGAAGGGATCGCGGCGACCGCCGACGCGCAGCGCATTGTCGTGGCCAATTGGGAGAGCAACACGCTCAGCATCATCGATGCCGTGAAGCTGGTCGTCGTCGACGAGATCAAGGTCGGCGACGGCCCGCGCGCGTTCGGGGCGTTCCTGCGGCGCTAGGAAATTCGCTCGACCACATCGCCGAGGCGCACCTCGCCGCCAGCGATCACCCGTGCCGTGATGCCGCCACGGCCGCGCACCGCGTTGTAGCCGCCCGGTCCGAAGGCCTGTTCCATGCGGCTGCACGGCGCGCAGTCACCGGAGGCTTCCAGCACGACGTCACCGATGCGGAAGCGCTGATCCCTCAGCGCCGTCAGGTTGATGCCGGAGGTGACCAGATTCCGCCGCAGCAGTTCCGGCGCAATGGCGTCGCGGCCGAGAAACGCCGCGATAGCGGCAAGATCCTCGGCGGCGATCAGGGTGACCTGCCGCGGCCCGTCATGCGTGGTGGCGTAATGATCGCCGGCGATGCCCTGGCCGGTCACCAACGTTGCCGACTCCGGCGCCAGCACCGCTGCGCGACGCGCCGGGCGCAGGCCGATCCAGCCGAGCCGGCCCGGCCGCATCGGCGCGGCCAGCAGTTTGCCCAGCGGACTCTCGGGTGCAAATGCCATGGCCGACCCTAGCACGGTCGCGCACCGTACGCCGACCTGCGCCCCAGGCTGCACAGCCCCGACATGCCGGGGGTGTTGGCGATGGATCGGGAGCGCTAAGTCCTCAAAATCATCGTTACGAGGACTCCATGACCGTCATTTCCAATTCTCAACCCGCCGCCGCGCTCGATCCCGACCTTGTCGCTCTGCTGACCACGAGTTACGCGCGTGCGGTCGGCGCGCCGCTGGTGGCCGCCGGACAGGACGCGGCGTGGCTATATAACGACGCCCCGTTCGCACTGCTGGCGCACAACACCGAGGCCGATCCGCGCTTCATCTATGCCAACCGCACCGCGCAAGCCTGCTTCGAATATCCGTGGCACGATTTCATCGCGCTGCCGTCGCGCCTGTCCGCCGAAGCGCCCGACCGCGACGAGCGACAACGCCTGCTCGACGCCGTGGCGCGCAACGGCTTCATCTCCGACTATCGCGGCCTGCGCGTCGCGAGGTCCGGCCGGCGCTTCTGGATCGAGGGCGGGACGGTGTGGGAACTGATCGACGACGCCGGGCAGCGCCACGGCCAGGCGGCGATCTTCACATCCTGGACCGATGCGGTGTGACGCGCGGCGCTGTCGATGCAGCATGCGATCTGCCCTAGAAGCGCCGCATGAATTCCGTTATACAGTTCTATGACATTTTCACGACAGGGACGCTCGATTGTGACGCTCGCCGCCTTTGCGGTGCTGCTGCTCGCGCCCGGTCTCGCCATCCATTTTGGCTTGCTCCCGTTCGAATACCGAACCTATGCCTTGCTGGCGGTGTCCGTGCTGTGCATCGCGCTGTGCCTGCTGTCGGGATTTTCGCTGGCCGAGCTCGGCCTCAGCCGACCCTCGTTCCGCGAGCACTGGCTCGGCTGCGTGGTGCTGACGCTGGGGCTCGCCGCGGTGATGCTGCTGCAGACCCGGCTGTTCAGCTTCGACGCCGAGCCGCCGGTCTGGCTCAGCTTCGCGCCGTTTTACGTGCTGGTCTCCAGCCCCTGCCAGGAGGTGGTGTGCCGCTCGATTCCCAAGCTGATGACCGACCGACTGCAGACCCGGGGCTGGGTCTATGTGCTGTATTCGTCGGCGGTGTTCTCGCTGATCCACATCGCCTACGGAGACCCCGCGCTGCTGCTCAACACCTTCGCCGTCGGCATCGTCTGGGGCATCGCCTATCTGCGCATGCTCAACATCTGGCCGCTGATCCTGTCGCACGCCGCCATCGGCACGTTGGCCTTCGCGCTCGGACTGGCCTGAGTCTCAATATGGCGGCGCCTTCTTCTCGCGCTGCGCCTTAGCTGCCTCGATCCACCAGCCGAGGTCGTCGGCAAAACGCGGGAAGCTGTGCGCCAGCGCCTTGCCGGCATCGCCGGTCGGCTCGGCGTTTGCCGACAAGGTCTGCGCGATCGGCCCGACCGACAGCGTCGACGAGATTACCACCATGCCCATTTCCGACAGCGTGCCGTGCCAGGCGGTCGCCGCACGCACGCCGGACAATCGGCCGGCGGAATAGCTGGCGATGGCGGCGGGGCGCCAGAAGAACTCCTCGAGGAAATGATCGGTGAGGTTCTTCAGGCCGGGCTGGATGCCCCAATTGTATTCGCCGGTGATGAAGACGAATCCATCGGCGCTGCGGATCTGCCCGGCAAGCTGCTCCAGCGCCGGCGGCGCCTCGCCCTTGGGATATTCCTTGTACATGCGATCGAGCATCGGCAGGCCGACCGCCTTGGCGTCGATCAGCACGGCGTCGTCGCCGCGGGCACGCAGCCCGGCCACCACGAAATCGGCGAGCCGGATGCCCATGCGGTCGGAGCGGTAGGAGCCGTAGAAGACAAGAATGCGGTTGGCCATGGATCGTCTCGATAATTGCGGGAGCTGAATTATGGCACGTCGCGCCGCCGCCGACGAGGTGGCGGATGGCCGCCGGCTGCGCGGTTGCATGCGTCCAAGGCCTGTGGTTGTTGGCTCCTGTCATTCCTAAAGGCCTCGACGTGAACCGAACCCAGAAGACCATCGTCGTCGCCGCTGTCGTGCTGGTGGGCAGCATCGCCGGCGCGCTGCTGCTGCGCCATCAATACGCCGCGGTCGCCAAGAACGACGTGCTCGGCGTGGTTCCTGGCATGACGCGCGACCAGATCGAGAAACTCATCACCGCGCGGCGCTGGGTGTGCGTGGCCGCCGCAGCGGGCGAGTCCGTCGATTGCAACACCAATGCCGGCCCGCTGACCATCGGTTTCGCACCGGGCCAGGGCCGCACGCCGGTGCGCAGCGCGCGGGTCCGGCTGGCCAATCCGGAGAGGCTGTCGTTCGACGCCACGACACAGGACATCTCGGCGCAATATGGCCGCAAGCCGGACCGGGTGGCGGCCACGCGAGTTGGCTGGACGCTGGCTGGCGGAATGGCACTGGTGCTGCAACAGGATCAGGGCAACGAGCTGGCGCTCACGCTGTCCGACGATCCCGCGGCGGCCTCGCCGCGCTGAGGTCTAGCGGCGATCGTAGCCGCCTGAAAACGAACTCTTGATCTGGTGCAGCAGGGTCAGCACCCAGCACAGCGCAAAGCCGCCCGACAGGCCAAGACCGGTGCGCCGGTCGATCAGCGAGAGGCCGGTCCACAGCCAGATGCGATACAGCCACAGTCCGGCCAGCGCCGTGGCGAGCAGACAGACCAGCAGCTTGACGAAGCGCGCATTGGCGACGCCGACGGCCGCGAACAGGATGGTCAGCGGGATCAAGAACAGCTGGCAGGTGGCAATCAGGCTCTCGTTCACAAAACGGCTCCGGCATCAGGTGGCGGGCACCCTACCCCGGCAATTTCAAACAAATCGTTGATCACGCGCCTGGATCGCTCCTGACACTCATTCGCGGCAACAGGCCTCACTCGTTTGCACCACGCGCGCGGGGCCGCATTGCGGCACCTCAATGTCGGCCGGCGCGGATCTGCTAGTCAGCAGCGATGAGCATGATGAGCAAGATCCGACTTTATCACTGTACGCTGGCAACGCTGGCGATCATGGCCTATCTCACCGGCGAGATGGGCATCGTTCACGCTTGGCTTGGCTACGGCGTCGCGCTGGTCATCGTGCTGCGATTGCTGTGGGCCCTGTTCGGATCGAGACAGGTCGGGCTGATGCGCTTCTATCCGTCGTTCGAGGGATTGCGTGCGGACAACATGTTTACCCATCCTGCGATCAGCAAGCTGCTGATGCTGGGCATCGCCGTCTGTCTGGTCGCGACGGTTTCCACCGGTATTGTCATGGACCGCGGCAAGGCGCTCGGCTTGGGCAATGCATCGATTGTCACGACGTCATCCGCCGATGACGGGAAACGCAGCCAGTATGAAGAAGGTCGCAAGGACAAGGAAGAAGGGCTTCTGTCCGAGGCACATGAATTCCTTGCCAATCTGCTGCTGCTCTTTGTCGGCATGCATGTGACCTATCTGGTGCTCTTCAAACGCCCGCTGGCGAAGTTCATGGTGTTCATCCCGGTGCAGACCCGCAAGGACTGAGGCCGTTCATCAGGCCGGCGCAGCCGTCCCACGCGACACTGCGCGGGGCGTGCTATGTTTGTCCAGACACGACGCCACGCGCGACGTTTCGGACATGCCGCAGGAGTACAGGTGCCCCCGATCTTTACACGGCGACATTTCGCCAAGACCGCGGCGACGCTGCCGCTCGCTTTGTCGCCGGCGGCGACCGTCGCCCAGACCGGCGCGGAACCGGACCAGCGCCGCTTTCCGGAGGGGTTTGTCTGGGGCACAGCGACCTCGGCCTATCAGATCGAAGGCGCCGTCACCGAAGGCGGCCGCGGCCGATCCATCTGGGATACCTATTCCCATACGCCCGGCAAGATCCGCGGCAACCACCATGGCGACCGCGCCAGCGATCACTTCCATCGTTACAAGGACGACGTGCAGCTGATGAAGGCACTCGGCGTGCGCGCGTACCGCTTCTCCATCGCCTGGCCGCGGGTGTTTCCCGAAGGTGGCGGCGCAGCCAATCCCAAGGGACTCGATTTCTACAACCGGCTGATCGACGAATTGCTGGCCAACGGCATCGAACCCTTCGCGACTTTGTATCACTGGGACCTGCCGCAGGCGCTGCAGGACCGCGTCGGTGGCTGGCAATCGCGCGAGACCTCGCAGGCGTTCGGCGACTATGCCGGGCATGTGGCCAAACACCTCACTGACCGGGTCAAGCGGATCTTCACCATCAACGAGAGCGCCACCTTCATCGACTTCGGCTATGGCAGCGGCCCGGTGGAGCTGGCGCCGGGCCTCAAGCTGTCGCAGGCCGAGCTCAACCAGGTGCGCCACCACGTGCTGCTCGGCCACGGACTTGCCGTCCAGGCGATCCGCGCGCAGGGGCGCGCGGGCACGCGCGTGGGGCCTGCAGAAAACATCGTCACCTGTGTGCCGGCCATCGAAACGCCGGCCAATATCCGCGCCTCGGAAATCGCCACCCGCGAAATGAACGGCGGCTATCTCACGGCGATGCTGGAAGGCAGCTACACCGACGGGTTCCTGACCTATGCCGGCAGCAACGCGCCAAAATTCACCGCCGAGGACATGACGATCATTTCCTCAAAGCTGGATTTCGTCGGCATCAACGTCTACATGCCGCAGCATTACGTCGTTGCATCCGGCGCCAAGGCCGGCTTTGACCTGCTGCCGTTCCCTACCTCGTTTCCGCACATGGAGTCCGACTGGCTGCGCATCGGACCGGAAGCGATGTACTGGGCGCCGCGCAACCTGGCAAAGGTGTGGAACGTCGACACGATCTACATCACCGAGAACGGCACCTCCGGCGCCGACACGCCGACCGCCGATGGCCGCGTCTACGACCTCGACCGGATCATGTATCTGCGCAACTATCTCACGCAGCTGCAGCGCGCCACCGCCGACGGCGTGCCGGTGAAGGGCTATTTCTTGTGGAGCCTGATGGACAATTTCGAATGGTCCGACGGTTACGACAAGCGCTTCGGGCTGTACCGCGTCGATTTCGAGACCCAGCGCCGCACCCCAAAACTCAGCGCCGATTTCTATCGCGACCTGATCGCCGCCAACGCGCTGATCTAGAAGCACAGGTCGGTGACGAAATTTCCGCGCTTGTCCTTGATGGTGAAGCGGCACGCCATCCGCTTCAGCGCCGCCTTGGCGTCTTCGTCGCCGAGCGCCGCTGCCTTCTCATAATAGGCCTTTGCAGCGGTCGAATCCGCCGGACCGCCGCGACCGCTCTGGGCGAAGGCCCCCATGCGCTCCAGTGCCGCCGGATGGGACTGCGCCGCAGCCTTGTCGAACAGCGCGCGCGCCGCGACGTCATCCTTGGCGCCGCCAATGCCTTCGGCCAGCATCATGCCGAGCTGATATTGCGCCTCGGCATTGCTCTCTGCGGTCTTCGCCAGCATCGCACGGGCGCGCACCGGATCGGAGGTCGCGCCGCCCGATAATGCCGCGAGATTGCTGACGCCGCGCGGATTGCCGGCTTCGGCGGAGCGCTCGAACAGTTTTCGCGCCTGGGCATCGTCCTTCGCCACGCCGGCGCCGGTGGCATAGAGCACGCCGAGTTCGACCATCGCCGAGCTGCTGCCCCTGTCGGCGGCCTTGCGCCACGCGGCAACGGCCTCGGACTGCTGCCGGTTGGCGGCATAGGCGCGGCCGAGCTGATACAGCGCCCGACGCGACGACCCCGCCGCGGTGCGGCAGAACTTGATCGCGGTGGCGACGTCCGATGCGGCGATCTCCGCGGTCCCCCTGACATCGGCCGGCTTGTCAGGATCAGCCGGATCGGCGGCGAGCCGGTCGCACAGCACCAGATCGGCGGATTGCGCGCGCACCGGCGCCGGAAGCACGCTGCCCAGCGCCAGCATCGCGGTTCCGCCGCACATCGCCATCAACCCGGCACGCAATCCTGTGGTCATCATTCCCGATTTTCACCGCATCGGCCTGCATCCGGGCCGCGATAGCCTGAGCAACGACTCTAAGGCGGGAGCGCCAGCCCATCAAGCGCACCATCCATTTCGGCCCATTCCCAGTCCGGCCATACCTGCATGGCTGCCCTCCGAACCACGTTGATTGCAAATAAACCAATTCGCTTAAGGCAATTTTCGCGGGTGCCGAGGTAACCCACCTGCAGAGCCAGAGGCCCGATCAATGTCGACGATGCCGCAGCCCGTGAAGCGAATTCCAGCGCCGGAATACCCGTCGGTCCAGGATGCCATCCTGAGGCGTTTGCCGTTCGGCATCTGCGCGGTCAACGCCGGCTTCGGTATCGACTTCGTCAACCAGGCATTCGCCGATCTGCTGCAACTCTCCGCGGATCCCAACGACAAGGCGGCCACTCTGCAGGCCCTGTTTCGCCCGTTGACGGTCGATGACCAGCAAACCGCCGGACTGGCGCACCAGTTTTTCGAACTGGCGCTGGCGTGCCAGCTCACCCGTTCCGCGTCCGAAGCCAAGATCGCCCTGCCCGCCGGCGGCGCCCGCGCCGTGCGCTGCGAGCCGCTGCCCGACGCCGGCTACATGTTCGTGATTTCAGCCTCGCTGTGCCCGGAGTTCTGCGACGTCGCGCCGAGTGCCGAACACCTCAACGACGTGCTGCTGCACCTGCCCTATGGCCTGTCGATGTACAGTGCCGAGGAGCGACTGCTGATCTGCAACGCCCAGTACATCCAGGACTACGCGCTCGATCCGGCGATCGTGAAGCCAGGGGCGCGCTATATCGACGTGCTGGCGCATTCCAACCTGCGCGGCAACCAGCCCGGCATGTCGGCACAGCAATATTACGCCAAACGCATGCATGAGAACCGTAACGCCCACCAGGCCACGTCGCACACCATGCTGTGGGACGGCCGGACCATGCAGGTCACCAACCGCCCGCTCCCCAACGGCGGCTGGGTCAGCCTGCACGAGGATGTCACCGAGAAGCTGGAGGTCAACCGGCAGATCGCCCACCTCGCCAACCACGATTCCCTGACCAGTCTGCCCAACCGCAACACCTTCCACATCCGGATGTCGGAGATCCTCGCCGACCTCGATCGCGGCGCCGGTTCGGCCGCTGTGCTGTTCATGGATCTCGACCGTTTCAAGCAGGTCAACGACACCATGGGCCATATGGTCGGCGACCAGTTGCTGGTCGAGGTCGCCGTCCGGCTCAAGCGATCGCTGCACAAGGACGATCTGGTGGTCCGCCTCGGGGGCGACGAATTCGTGATCCTGCAGGACGCCACATCGCGGGTGCATGCCGAACTTCTCGCCCAGCGACTGATCGGCGCCATGAGCGAACCATTCGTGATCGAGGGGCTGATCGTTGATATCGGACTGAGTGTCGGCATCGCACTGGCGCCGGGCGACGGCACAACTTCCGACACGCTGCTGCGGCGCGCCGACCAGGCGCTGTACCGTTCGAAATCTCGCGGCGGCGGCGGCTATTGCTTCTATGACGCGGCGATCGAGCCGAAGGGTTAGGCACGACGCTGCCTGCAGCAGCCGCCACGCATTCACTCGGTGACGCGGCCGGCAGGCCATTCGTCGATCACTTCGGCAAAGCGGCTCAGTTGATCCACCAGCTGGCGCTGCCCCTCGACGCCGAGCGGCAGCAGCCGGCTGCGCTGCGCCTCGAAAACCACCGGGATGGCGTCGTTGATCACGCTCTCGCCCATCGCCGTCAGCTGGACCCGAAGGGTACGGCGGTCGCTGGGCTCCGGCAGCCGGGCCAGCAGGTTCTGCGATTCCAGCTTGTTGAGCCGGCTGGTCAGCCCCGCGCCGCTCAGCAGCAACGATTGCGCCAGTTGCTTCGGCGTCAGGCAATAGGGCGCGCCGGCGCGGCGCAGCGCGGTCAGCACGTCGAAAGTGCCGCGAGTCAGTTCGAACGGCGCCAGCGCCTCGTCGATGAAGGCGGTGCACTGCATCTGGATGCGGCCGATCAGGCCGTAGACATGCACCGGGCTGGTGTCGATGTCGGGCCGCTCCGCCTG
>DATCUS010000326.1:0-22610 GCA_036561845.1 Tardiphaga sp.
GGGCGGCGCAGCTGCTCGCCGACGGCGAGGCGGCGGAGAACGAGGCGCTGGCGCAATCGGCGGCGCCGCGCGGGCTGGTACGGCTGGCAGTGCCGATGACCTACGGCACCAATGTGCTGGCGCCGCTGCTGCCGGAGTTTCTCGCCGCCTACCCTGATGTCGCCATCGACCTCAACCTCAGCGACGCCACCATCGACCTGATCGGCGAAGGCTATGACGCCGCGATCCGCATCGCCTCACTGCCGGACTCGTCGCTGATCGCGCGGCGGCTGTGCGCCATGCCGCGCTATCTTGTGGCATCGAAATCCTACCTCGAACGCTGGGGACGCCCGACCCATCCGATGCATCTCGCCCGGCACCGCTGCCTCACCTACACCTACCAGATGACGCCGGGCATCTGGCAGTTCAGCAATGCCGCGGGCGAGCAGGCCAGCGTGCGGCCGGCCGGACCGCTGCGCGTCAACAATGGCGAGGCGCTGCTGCCGATGCTGCTGGCCGGGCTGGGCATCACCGACCTGCCGGAGTTCATCGTCGGCAAGGCGCTGGCAGCGGGCCAGCTCGAAGCGGTGATGACCGACTGGTGGCAGGCGCCGAGCGGCGTCTATCTGGTGACGCCGCCCGGCGGCCCGCGCCCTGCCCGCGTGTCCGCGCTGATCGAATTTCTGGCGGAGAAGCTTGCAAGGTCCGGCCAGAACGCGAAGGCAGGGCGGCGGCCATAGCTGCTAAACTTCCTTCATCATCTGACCGTAGATGGCGAAATAGCGATCGCGCATATAGGCGATATCGAATTCGGTAACAAAGCGCTGCGCCGTCTTCGCCATCTCCGCGGCAAATACGGGGCGTTCTGCAAGCGCACCAATCTTGTCGGCGAGATCCTCCGCCGAGCCGACCTTGAACTTGATCCCGTTTGAACCGTCAACGAGAAGCTCGCCCGGCCCGTCGACGTCCGCGGCGATCACCGGCACACCAGCTGCCATGGCTTCGAGCAATACCAGGCCGAAGCCTTCGTAGCGCGACGGCAGCACAAAAATATCGGCGTCCGCGAGCTGGGCCTGAACCTCGGTTCGATTGCAGAGAAACCGGATGCGATCTGATACGCCCTGCTGTGCCGCAAGCGTGTTCAGGGACGCGATGGTCGTCTCATCCCCGTCGGGCGGGTTGCCGACGAATTCGCAGCGCACGTCCAGTCCGCGGGCCACACAGATGCCGACGGCCTTGATCAGGAGATCCTGACCCTTCTGTGGCGGATAAAGCCGGGCCACGTTGACGAGCCGCAGCGGCGTGCCGCCCCCCCGCTGCCGGTGCGCGGCGCCGAACGATGCCAGCGGAATACCATTGTGAACCTTGAAGAGGCCCGGGAGCTTGACCGCGCGGCATTCCCTCTCGACCGCTGCGGAAATGGCGATATTCCAGTCGACAAAGCGCCGGTGAAGCCGCAGCCGGGCGCGGTCCCACGAGGTGGCAATGCCTGTATTGTGGATTGTATAGCCGACGCTCATCGATCGATAGAGCTTGCTCAGCATGGCGAAGTGCTTCGCGCCGCTGTCGTGAGCATGAATGACACGAATGTCATGGCGGCGCACGATATTGAGCAACGTCAGGACGATGCGCGGGTTGCGTTCGCCGGGGGTGCGCTTCAGGAAGTAGGTCGGATGGCCGCTTGCCGTAAGTTGGGTGGCGAGATCGGAGTTGAGCCTGTCATTGATGACAACGAAAACCTGCTGGGGCGTCAGGCCCCCGGCGCAGCTCGCCGCAAAATTGACCAGCAGCCGCTCGGCTCCGCCAACGGTCAATGACGAAATCAGCTGAAGTACTGACGCCACAATAACTGCCCTCGGCCCGAACGCCGGGCGTGACCCAATTGGCTTGCGTTCTGAACGGCCGTCGCAAGGACCGCGCGCTAAAGTGACATATCGTCCGGTGATACCGGCCAATAGCTGCAGAACTTGACCGGCACTCGCGGCTATTCTGCGGCGGATCGAGCTCCGAGCAGCGCGGATCGAGGCGGTCAGCCGCACGGCGGGGGGACGGCTGCAAGACCGGCTGCCGAAGCCGTCTGCGGTCGCAGCCGAATTGCGCCAAGCCTCCTTGTTCCTGACGGAGGCAACGTTCTAGGCTACCTCCACAAAAAACTGCAGAAAATCTGGGAGGATTTACCGATGAACCGACGTGAACTCCTGAAGGCCGCGGGAGCGGTGCCGATTGCGCATGCCGGACTCGGCGCGCTTCTGTCCACGGCGCATGCGCAAGCGGCCTGGCCGACGCGCAACATCACTATGATCGTGCCATTCCCGGCCGGCGGACAGGCTGACCTCGCCGCACGCCCGGTGGCGCTGGCTCTGGAGCGCATTCTGGGCAGACCGGTGATCGTCGACAACCGCGCCGGCGGCGGTGGCGGTTCGGTCGGCAATGCGGCGGCTGCGCGCGCCGAACCCGACGGCTACACGCTGCTGATGACATTGTCGTCGCTGGCGGTGCTGCCGGAAGCCGACCGGCTGTTCGATCGTCCGGTCGCCTATGAGGTCTCGCAATTCGCGCCGGTCGCACGCGTGCTCGCCGATCCCACCCTGCTGGCGGTGCCGGCCTCGGCGCCGTGGAAGACGCTGCAGGATTTCGTCGACGACGCGAAGAGGCGGCCGGGCCAGATCCCCTACGGCTCGTCCGGCCCCTATGGCACATTGCATGTAGCAATGGAGATGTTTGCGTCCAGCGCCGGCATCAAGCTGCTGCACGTGCCGTTCCGCGGCGCCGGCCCTGCCCTCACCGCGCTCTTGAGCGGCACGGTGCAGGCCGTGGCCTCGGCGCCGGGCACGCTGAAGCAGCAGGTCGACGACGGCAAGATGCGCGTACTGGCGAACTGGGGCGCCGAGCGGGTGCCAAGCTTTCCCGACCTGCCGACCTTCCGCGAGCTCGGCTACAAGGATGTGGAGTTCTACATCTGGGCCGGCCTGTTCGCACAGAAGGCGCTGCCGGCCCCGATCATGACCCGGCTGCGCGAGGCGATGGCGCTGGCGGTGACGTCGCCGGAGGTGAAGAAGACCTTCGACGCCGCCGGCAGTCCTGTGGCCTGGCTCGACGCGCCCGAGTTTGCGACGTTCGTGGAAGCGGACAGCGCCCGTCTGATCGCCGCCGTGAAGAAGATCGGCAAGGTGGAGTAGTCCTTGCGGTCATCGTGTCCCGGACGCGGCACAGCGCGATAGTGCTGCACCGCGTCCGGGGCGCGACAGCACACAATGCAAACCTTCCACGCACCACACAACGATCGACACGATCGTTGTCGGCTTGCACTGATATTCAGTCAGCCATTTCATTGACTGAACCGGCTTCACGCGTAGCCTCGATGCATCCATCGCATCAAAGGCCACGCCATGAACAAGCGCATCACATCCACGCTGCTCGCCGCCACCTTCAGCCTCACACTCGCATCGTCGGCCTTCGCCGCAGATCCCGTCATCCTGCGCGTCGGCGACCAGAAAGGCGGCAATCGCTCGTTGCTGGAAATCTCCGGTCTCGCAAAGGACCTGCCCTACAAGATCCAGTGGTCGGAATTTCCCGCTGCGGCGCCGATCCTGGAAGCGCTCAATGCCGGCGTGCTCGACGTCGGCTACACCGGCGACCTCTCCTTCCTGACGGTGTACGCGGCGGGTGCGCCGATCAAGGCGATCGGCGGCACCCGCGCCAATGCCGATACGCAAGCCATCCTGGTGCGCAACGATTCGCTGATCAGGACCGCCGCCGACCTGAAGGGCAAGCGCCTCGCCGGCACCCGCGGCGGCTGGGGTCAGTTCCTGATCGATGCGACGCTGGAAAAAGCTGGCTACAAGACATCGGACGCGACTTTCGCGCCGCTCGGTCCGGTCGATGCAAAGATCGCCCTGGTGGCTGGCTCGATCGATGGCTGGGCGGTGTGGGAGCCCTACGTGTCCTATGCGGTGCTGAAGGACAATGCCCGCGTGGTTGCCGACGGCGCCGGCCGGACGCCGACGCTGACCTTCGTGGTCGCGTCCGACCAGGCCATCGCCACCAAGCGCGACGCCGTCGCCGATCTCCTGCGCCGGCTCGACAAGGCCCGCACATGGTCGCGCAGCCATCTAGATGGGTATGCGAAAAGCACGGCCGAACTGACCAAGCTGCCGGAAGAGGTGCTGGCGCGGGCCTACAAGGCGCAGGACACACGGCCGATCGCCATCGATGACGCGGTCGTCAAGGAATTCCAGGAAGCGGCAGATCGCGCGACGCGCTACGGAATTCTCACGAAGCAGGTCGACGTCAGCAAGTCCGTCGATCGCAGCTTCACGCAAGCCGCGCCGGCATCGAACTAGTCGAACAGCTTCGCCACGCTGGTACCATCCTTGGGCAGGATCTCCACCGTGGCGGTGCGCCCGGCGACCAGTGCGGCACCGGGCGGAATGGCGTCGAGCGCAATGCGTACCGGCACGCGTTGCGCGAGACGGACCCAGCTGAACGTCGGCGTCACATTGGCGAGCAGGTTGCTGCCTTCCGCACGGTCCCGGTCCTCGATGCCGGCGGCAATGCTCTCGACCCGGCCGGTGAGCTTGGCGGAGTCGCCCATCAGGTGAACCGTGACGGCATCGCCGACGTGAATGCGCGGCAGTTTTGTTTCCTCGAAGTAGCCGTCGACGTGCAGGGTATCGCTATCGACCAACGCCATCACGCCCTTGCCCGCGGCAACATAGGCACCGGGCCGTAAATCCATGTTGGAAATCGTGCCGTTGACGGGAGCACGCACCTGGGTGCGGTCCAGATTGAGCTCGGCCACAGCCTGGTCGGCGAGACTCTGATCGTAGGATGCCTTGGCCTGCAGCCGGGTGGCTAGCACCTGCTCCTGCTTCTGTTGCGACACCGCCGTGGTGGTCAACTCCTGGTAACGCTTCAGGTCGGCATCGGCCTGGTCGAGCATTGCGTGGCGGCCCGCAACTGCCGCCTGCGCCTGCTGCAACGCCAGTGCGAAGCGCACGCGGTCGATGCGGAAGATGACATCGCCGCGCCTCACCTTCTGATTGTCCTTGACCAGGACATCGGAGACTGGACCCGACACGTCCGGCGCCACCGTGACCACGTCGGCGCGCACCCGGCCGTCGCGGGTCCAGGGCGCGTCCATGTAGTAGACCCACAAATAGCGACCGACCGCGAGCGCTGCGACGACCATCAGAAGAGTCACGGCGAAACGGCTAATGAAGGAAATGGATGTCTTCATGACAGCAATCCGGAGGAGAGGTAAACCACGCCGCCGAGCAGGCAGACGTAAAAAGCGAGATCGAACAGCGCGCTATGCCAGACAAATCGATACAGGCCGATGCGTTCCAGCAACGGGCGCAGCAGTGCGCCGATGACGTAGGTGACGGCGAGCCAGACTAGCAGGGCCGGCACAAGGAGGCCGCACAGGTCGAATTCATATCTCATGCCGCGGCGCTCCCCGGCAGAACGCCCCGCACTTCCGGCTGATAGGCCGGCGCCTGCGGGAACAGGCCACGGCGAATACCGACCAGTCCGATCAGCGCGTCGCGCACCGCGTCGCCGGTTTCGGTCATCGCCCCGGCCAGCGCATGGTCGATCCGGACCAGCAGCTTATCCGGCATGACTCCGCCATCGAACTTGCGGAAATCGACGGCGAGTTCGTCCAGCATGGCATCCATCGCAACAAGCGTTCGCGGCGACAGGCCATGGCGGGCGCGGCGCAGGTCGACGATATTGAGGCCGACCCGCAACTCCCGAAGGTTGTCGACATTGCGCAGCGTGCTGTCTGGGATCGCAGCCAGTCGCGGCGCCAGGAGGCCGATGCGGTGGAGCATCAATCCTGCAAAGGCGGCGCGATCATGGTTGCCACGGCGCTCGGCGGCCTGCGCCAGCGCGATCCAGCCGCTGCGCATCAGTCGCCGCACGCTCCACTCCGCGCCGACGGAGCGCGCCAGCAGGATGGTGATCGTGGAGATTTCTGTGCCGACGAAGAAGGCAATGCTGGAATTCGCGAAGCTGGAAAAGTCAGCGCTGTAGGTGGCCTGGATCGCCATCAGGCTGGCTGTGTTGGCTGCGAGGATCATGCCGATAAAGAAGGTGGATGGACGCCCGATCAGATAGCCGTAGACCAGGAATGGCGGCGCCAGCACCACGATCAGCATTTCGATGTTGGAAATGCCCGGCAGGATCGCGAACAGGTAGGCCGCGACGACGACCATGGAAACAAGAGTCCATTTGGCAAAGTTGCGCAAGCCGACCGAGGGATCATCCATCTGCGCGAAAAACGAACACCCGACCGCGGCCATCATCGGCGCCGAGGCGCCGTCGACCCAGCCCGTCGCGATCCAGAACGCGCAGCACAACAGAACGGCCAGGATGGCGCCTGCGGCGGACCACAGCGCCATGCCGTGATCGACATGGCTGACCGGCGCGGCGCCTGCCTCCGGCTGGAATGCGAGCCTGGCGCCCGGTGGGCGCGCTCCTGTGGCAATGCATTGGTTGAGAATCCGGCAGTCGGCAGAAATATCGACCAGTTCACGCAACCGCATCAGCAGGCTCGCGATCATGATCTGGTCCCACGACGAGCTGGCGTCGAGTTTCGGCTGCTGCGCGGCGATCATGGTGCGCAGCCGCTCGGCGGGCTCGCGTTCGGTATCGTCGCCGGCCAGCCAGCGGCCGAGATCGTCGATCAGACTCATCAGCCGTGGCTGCGAAGTACGCTCATCGTCGCCGAGCGCGTCGATGCGATCGCCGATCGACGACAACAGCGGCAGCAGCATCAGCATGCGCAAGCGTAGTGCGCGCAGCCAGCGTGGCGTATCGCGGTTGACGTTGCGGTCATAGGCCAGATGATAGGACAGCGTATCGATTTCGACGACATCGGCGGCAAGCCGCAACCGATGTTCCCGCGTCGCTCTGTCCGTGCCATGGCCGGACAGCACGCTCTGGCTCAGATGCCGCGCGCCAGCCAGCCAGGCATCGACCCGGGTCGCCACAGCGGGCCCGACGCTACGCGGCAGCACGACGGTGGAGACAATGCTGGCGCAGAGAATGCCGAGGATGATCTCCTCGCTGCGCGCCAATGCCACGTCGAAAATACCTGCGGGATCGGACACAGATGGAAAGCCGATCAGCGCTACAGTGTAGCCCGCCAGCATGAACATGTAGCCGCGCGGCGTGCGGTCGAGCAGGGAAATGTAAAGGCAGAACCCGACCCACACTGCGAGCACCAGGCTGAGCAGTTCCGGCGCGTTGACGAAATTCGGCACCAGCGCCACGCTGGCGGCAGCGCCGATCAGCGTACCGGCGACGCGAAAGAACGCCTTGGAGCGGGTGGCGCCGGCCAGGGGCTGCGAGGCGATGTAGACCGTGGCCAGCGCCCAGTAGGGCCGCGGCAGGTCCACGGCCAGTGCGATCAGCAGCGCCATGACCGCTGCGGCGAACGTCTTGACGGAGAAGATGATGTCCGCGTGGCGGACCAGAAACCGGGAACGAACCGCACTCATCGCGGCACGTCCGCTTCCTCGGCGGCCTTGAGCGAATCGAGCGCTGACAGTTCGATCCTGCGCAGCGTCTCGAAGGTGGTGGCCAGTTCGTCAGCAGAGACATCCTTCAGCAGATCGGCACGGAGGCGGGTCAGCACGCGGATGATTTCCGCGGTCTTGGCTTCGCCGAGCGCCGTGATGTGCAGCATTTTGGCGCGACGGTCGGTGGGATCCTCGCGGCGCTCTACCAGCCCTTCGGCAGCCAGCAGGTCGATCAGCCGAACCAGCGACGGCCCCTCGATGCCCATCTCCTCGGCCAGCACGCCCTGCCGCACGCATTTGCCGCCACGCGACAGGATCAACAGAGGGTGGGATGTCGCTTCGGACAGGCCGTGGGCCGCCAGGGCCTGGTCGGCCTTGCGGCGCCAGACCCGCGCCAGACGCGCTACCAGAAGCCCCAATTCGGCCTGAGCGGTGGAAATCGATGTGATCATGGCAATATCATAGGGCGCTAATCATTAGCATGCTATCTAATTTTCAGGATGGGTATTCACAGCTTGGTGAGTTGCAGCGAGATCGCCGACCACCTGTGCGACCCCGTTCGGTCTGTGGAGCCCGCCGGCTGTGCGTATCGCGCGCGGCGATGGCCTTGTCTGCACCGGGCCGCGCACCGTCGACGCAGTCTCCAGCGACCAGGCGCACTCGGTGGCCTGAGCGCCGGTTGCCTTGCATCAGCGGCTGCCGCAAAGTCACCGCCTCTCGAAATGCAGGCCCCTTCATGATCATCGACCCCATCGCCTTGTCGCGCGAGTTGATCGCGCTGAACACCATCAATCCGCCGGGTCAGGAACTGGTCTGCATCCAGCATCTGGAAGCCGTGCTGCACGCCGCCGGCTTCGCCACCGAGGTCCACGCCTTCGGCACCGACCGCGCCAACCTGATCGCGCGGATCGGCGGCAGCACTGGCAAGCCGCCGCTGTGCTTCACCGGCCATGTCGACACCGTGCCGCTCGGCAACTCCGCCTGGACCGTCGACCCGTTCGCCGGCGCGATCCTGGAGGGCCGACTTTACGGTCGCGGCTCGTCCGACATGAAGTGCGGCGTCGCCGCCTTCGTCGCGGCGGTCTGCGGCATCGCCGACCAGCTGATCCATTCGGCGACCGGGGTGGTGCTGGTGATCACCGCCGGCGAGGAGATCGGCTGCGAGGGCGCGTTCCTGCTGGCGAAGGACGGCGTGCTCGGCCGCGCCGGCGCCATCGTGGTGGCGGAGCCGACCTCCAACGTCGCCGTGGTCGGCCACAAGGGCGCGCTGTGGCTGCGCGCGGTGATGACCGGCGTCACCGCGCACGGCTCGATGCCGCATCTCGGCGTCAACGCGGCCTACAAGGCTGCGCGGACCCTGATCGCGCTGGAAAACTTCCAGTTCAACGTCGCCGCGCATCCGCATCTGGGATCGCCGACCCTCAATGTGGGCACCGTGCATGCCGGACTGAATGTTAATTCAGTTCCGGACCGTGCCGAAATCGGCATCGACATCCGCAGCATTCCCGGCCTCGACCACGCCCGCATCCGCGAACACCTCGCCGCCGAGCTTGGGGCCGACGTCACGCTGGAGCCGATCGTCGATGTTGGTTCGGTGTGGACCGAACCGTCGGATCCGTGGATCCGGCAGGTCTGCGACGTGGTGCAGGCGATCACCGGCGAAACACCCGACGCCGCGCCGCGAACCGCACCCTATTTCACCGACGCCTCGGTGCTGACGCCGGCCTTCGGCCATCCGCCGACCATCATTCTCGGCCCCGGCGAAGCCGCCAGGGCGCATCAGACCGACGAATATTGCGAAGTCGACCGGATCCGCGTCGCCACCGCGATCTACGCCGCGCTGGCGGCCAAATGGGCGGGGATCGCAACCTGACCGAAAACCCGGCGGACGCGGGCGGGCCGGAGCGGCATCGCCCGACATATGGCCCGTGAGCAACGCTTGTGCCGCCCGACCGCCGCTATCAGGCCGTCGCCGGCGCTGGTTTTAGCGTCAAGCTGCCTTTCAGCCCGAGCAACGGAAGCTCGATGTAGCGATACGACAGGTGCGCCACCACAAAGGTCAAGACAGTGGCCATCGTCAATCGCCACAACGACGTGCCTGTGTCCTGCGTTTGATACGGCGCGATGTTGAGCAGGAACAGGATCAGCAGGTGATAGAGGTAGAGGCCATAGGAGATCTTGCCGATGTATCGGATGGGTCTCAGGATCAGCACATCCTTGACGAAGGCGACGGCCTTGCCATCCGAGAAGATCAATGTCGCAACCGTCCCGCACGAAACCATCGCGTAACCCAGAAGCGCAAGGCTCCAGTAAAAGCCGCCCGGCGCGATGAGATGGACGCCGCGCGCGACATTATCCAACAGCAACACAACGGCGCCGGCGGCAAAAACCGAAAGCGATCGCCATGTCCTCAGCGAGCCCCCTGAGGATTCGACCAGGGCAAGATACGCGCCGAGCGAAAGCGAAATCATGCGCGTCGCGGTCGACATGTAGATGATGTTCGCCGCAAGACTGCTTTCGAAGCTCGCCGAAATCCCCAGAGCGATCGCTATGCTCACCGCGGGAACGACGACCGCCGTCGTTACACCTCTTAGCCTGCCAGGCAGAACGGCCAGCAGGGGCGGCCAGAGCAGATAGAATTGCTCCTCGACCGAAAGCGACCACGTGTGCTCGAGCGCAATGGGCTCGACATGGAACGGCTTGTACCAATTGAATGTGTAACTCAGGAGACTGAGCAGGAGGTCTCTGTTCCAGACGAAGCACGCGGCAAAAACGGCAACGCACAAATAGTAGATCGGGAAAATTCGCAGGATGCGCTTGACGAAGAAATTCCGGTAACAGATCGCGCCCGTCCGCTCCAGCTCGTTCAGAAGAATCCTGGTAATCAAAAAACCGCTCAGCACAAAGAACAGGTCAACGCCGAAATAGCCGACGCGAAGCGCCTGTCCGATCTTCCAGATCGAAATTGAGATTGCCGAGTCGGAAACGTAAGGAAAGTGCGACCAGACGACGAGCAGCACAGCGACGGCCCGCACGCCGTCGAGCGCCGGAAGATAGGGAATTTTCCTTACATCCACCGACACATGAAATTCTCAGTTGGCCGTAACAGAATCCGCGAGAGCCGACGCATGATCGTGACGAGGCGACGCTCCCGGCGGCTCATGCGCAGGATCGCGCTCGAGCTGCACCCAAAGAGAGCCGCCCATGTTCTGACGATCGCGGTAGGCAGCAGCCCACGAACCCAAGCGAGACGGAATATAGGCAGCCGCGGCCGCCGCCTCCGCGAGCCGGCGGAATTTCCCGCGCGGCAGACTGCGGATGCGAGCCGGAATGCCATCCGGCTTCAACTGGGTCCGCCTGATATGGCTGTACGATATGTCATGCTCGAGAAATTCGACCCAGTCCATCGGCTCGATTTCGCTGGCGACCACGCGCAGGCCATGGCGCGTGCTGAGCTCGGAAAATGCCCGCGGCGTCCATCGCCCGACATGATTGGGCGGCATGTCCAGAACCGAGGCGTGGGCCTCCTGATACTCGATCCGCCGCGGGTTGGGGACCGCGATGAAGACCGCTCCACCGGGCTTCAAGAGATAGTGAAGACGATCGAACAGATCGTCCAGACCACTCATGTGCTCGACGACCTGGAACAGGAAGATGAAGTCGAATGCGGATTGATAGGCGTCGAACGGCTTCTCGCGAATATCGCTGGCGATGGTCCGGTAGCCGCGGCTTTCGAGATTGCGGATCGATTTGGTGTTGTACTCCACCGCAGTGATATTGCTGGCTTCAATCGACTCGGCCCCCAGCATGTCCAGGAAAAACCCGTCGCCGGCGCCAACTTCAAGAACGCTGGCCTTCGGCCGGCGCGATCGTCGCAACGCTTCGATCGTCCGGGTGAACTCCCATTTCGCCTGCGGATAGGACACGTCGGAATTCGCAAGGTTGTAGAAATCGGCATCGCCGGCCACGAATGGATGGGAAAAGCCAAACCCGCAATTCCTGCACTTCAGGATCTCGCATCGGTCCGTGCCCCAAAGGAAACGGATGTGCGTCTCGAGCCGCTGGTTGCGGTCAGGATCGCCGCTCGGCAGAACGATGGATTGGGCGGCCTGGGAAGCGGACACCGAGAACTGCGATTGAAGGTCGGTCTTGGCGCAGGCGGGACAAACGGCTACTGCATTCATGTCGCGACCATCCAGCTTCAAAATCTTTGATGGCAGCCCGCAGCAATTCGACGTCGTGGCGCCAAGCTTCCTCTTAGCGCAACACGTGCAAATGACGGAACCGCAAAATCCACATTTAGTTAATCTTTGAGACGCGGCAGACGAGTTCCAGACGGCAGGCCGTTAAGAACCTCTTGAAGGTTTTCTTGCCTGCGCGCGCGGAGAATGCTCAATCGGACTACTAACAAGCGGGCATTCGAAGTCTTCCCGGCGTGGAGAATGTTAACCGGGGAATGTTAACCGGCGAACGATAGCCCTGAAGACCACCACCAGCAGCCGATTGACGCTGATTGGGGATCGCGCGGACACATGGCCGACTCGTCTGATCTCATGCTGAAAGCGTCGCGCTGGGCAGTTCTCAGCGTGGCCGCGCAGCTCGTGAAGGCGGTTCTTCTGTTCGGCTCCCAGGTCATTCTGGCCCGCTTGTTGAGCCCGGTCGATTTCGGCATCGTGGCGATGTGCGTGCCCGTCTTCAGCTTTCTTTCCATCTTCAATGATCTGGGCCTGTCGCAGGCGACCATCCAGAGGCCGGGCCTGACCCGGAACGAAAGCAATCTGATCTTCTGGATGAATGCCGGGCTGGGGCTCACGGTGGCGCTGGCGATCGTCGCCGTGGCTCCGGGCGCCGCCGCTTTTTATGGAGACAGCCGGGTCGCGGCCGTGCTGATCGCTCTGTCGTTAGTCATCCTGATCAACAGTCTGTCCTCACAGCAGGTCGCGCTGCTGGTGCGGGGCATACGACCGGTGCCGCTGCTCATCATCGAGATCCTTCCGGTGATCGGCAATGTCATTGCCTCTATTGCTGCGGCCCTGCATGACTTCGGCTACTGGTCGATCGTCATCGGACAGGCAACGCATGCGTTCATCGCCGGCTCGATCGCCTGGATCGCGTCCGATTTCCGTCCCTCCTGGCCACGCGACCTCCGGAAATCGATACCGATCCTGCGCTTCGGCGCGCACCTGACCGGCCTGTCGATCGGATCATTCTTCGCGGCCAACCTGAGCCCGGTTCTGGTGGGCCGCCTGTTCGGCGTGGTTCAGGTCGGGTTGTTCGATCGGGCGTTCAAGCTCGTCTCCATGTCCTACATGCAGATTCTGGCGCCGATCTCGCGGATCGCGGAAACCGTGCTGGCCCGCCTGCTCGACGACGATGTGCAGTATCGCAAGGCATTCGTTCAGATTGCGGAGGCCATGCTGCTGGTGACGTTGCCCGGCCTGCTGTGTATCGCCATCGAGTCGGACGCGGCGGTCAGCCTGCTGTATGGCCCGAAATGGATCGACTGCTCACCGATCGTGTCGTTCTTCGCCTTCGGCAGCCTGATGACTCCGCTGGGCACCGTTGCGACCTGGCTTCTGATCACCCAGGGCCGCACCGCTCAACTGCTGAAATTCGGGCTGATCGGCAACGTGATTTCCGTAGTGTCGCTGCTCGCCGGGATTTCCTGGGGCGCGGTCGGCGTCGCGGTCTCCTTCGCCGTCTTCTCCGTTCCGATCCACGGCCTGACCGTCTGGGCTGCGACGCGGGATGGCCCGGTCTCGCTGGCCAACTTCGTGGCCATGCTTGCTCCGATCCTCGTCGCTGTCATCGTTGCCGCGGCCGCCGTATTTTCACTCTCGGCGATGACGAGCAACTATGGCCTGTCGGCCGCCGCGGAATTCTGCGGCGGCATCGCGATCGCCTATCTGGCGGTCGGCGTGGCACTCGGCTGCTCGGCTTCGGGCCGGCGCGTGCTGCGGGATGCGGCAAGGATTCGCGAGATTTTTCCACGGCGCCGCGGGCTGGCAGGCCAATAGCCGGCCGCACTGCGGGTCATGCCGTCGGCCGGACCGATATGGCCAGGTCTCGACCGGCGGCAAGAGATCGGTGATCAGAAAACCGAAGACGGACCGTGGGCTTGGAATGGTGGGCGCGACAGGGATCGAACCTGTGACCCCCTCGATGTCAACGAGGTGCTCTCCCGCTGAGCTACGCGCCCTTAAACCGGTCGTATCGGGTTCGGATCGTATAGCGACTCGGATGCAGACAGGCAAGCAGGCCTGACGGCAGATTCTTGCCTCTTTTCAAGAAACTGCCGAGGCCTCAGGCCGCCAGCATCTTGTTCACTTCGCTGACCAATTCGCGCAGATGCACCGGCTTGGCCAACACCTTGGCGTTTTTCGGCGCTTCCGAATCCGAATTCAGTGCAACAGCGGCGAAGCCGGTGATGAACATGATCTTGATGTCCGGGTCGAGTTCGCTGGCGCGGCGCGCCAGCTCGATACCGTCCATCTCGGGCATCACGATATCCGTTAGAAGCATTTCAAACGGCTCCTCGCGCAACCTCTGATAGGCTGAAAGCCCGTTGTCATGGGACGAAACCTGGAACCCGGCGTTTTCCAGCGCCTTCACCAGGAAACGGCGCATGTCGTTATCGTCTTCGGCGAGAAGGATCTTGTGCATGGCTGTTGAACGTCGAACCCAGGTAAGAGGATCACTCCGCTCACTAAGCCCCGGTCTGGTAAATTTCGGGTGAAGGCCAGCCGGGCGTGCGAGCGAAGCCCGCCATCATGCTGCCCCGGATTGCGACCCGAATCAACAAAGCCGGGATTCCGGGTCGAGGGACGGCGACGCCGGGCGAGAATGTTTTTTTGTTTGCCAGATCGACCGGGGTTGCCGACAATGAACGCCATAAAATGCCGGTTTTGCGGCCACAACCGTCGCACCGACAGACCAGTCCAAGGGACGGCGCCTGCACATGCCCCAGTTTGACGGTGACCTGTCGCCTCCGTTCGAGATCGTGGAGCCTGCGACCTGGCGCGCTCCCATCATCTTCAATTCCCCGCACTCCGGCTCGGTCTATCCGCACGAGTTCCTGACCGCCTCGCGCATCGACGTGGTGGCGCTGCGCCGCTCGGAAGATTCGTTCATGGACGAATTGATCGCCGGGCTCAGCGACCGCGGCTTCCCGGTGGTCCGCGTGCATTTCCCGCGCTCCTATGTCGACGTCAACCGCGAGCCCTACGAGCTCGATCCGCGGATGTTCACCGGGCGACTGCCGAGCTTCGCCAATACCCGCTCGATGCGGGTGGCCGGCGGACTCGGCACGATTCCGCGGGTGGTCGGCGACGGCCAGGAGATCTATCGCGAGCGGATCAACGTCGACGACGCCCTCAGCCGGATCGAGACGCTGTACAAGCCCTACCACCGGGCGCTGCGCCGGCTGATCAACAAGGCGCACCAGACCTTTGGCGCAGCCATCGTGGTGGACTGTCATTCGATGCCGTCGATCGGCATTTCCCGCGAGGAGCCGCGGCGGCCGGATGTGGTGATCGGCGACCGCTACGGTACCAGTTGCGCCAGCGCGCTGGTCGATGTGGTCGGCGACACCTTCAGCAACCTCGGCTACTCGCTGGGCCGCAACAAGCCCTATGCCGGGGGCTTCATCACCGAACATTACGGCAATCCCGCCAGTGGGCTGCACGCGATCCAGATCGAGCTCAACCGGGCCATCTACATGGACGAACGCCGCCGCGAGCGCACCGAACGATTCGCCGAGATCGCCGGGCATTTTACGGTTCTTGCAGAGGCGCTCGCCGGGATCCCGCTGAGCGAACTCGGCCCGTTCCAGGCCGCGGCCGAGTAGCAGTCCGCGGCAACTGATCTCGTCATTTTACCTACTGGATTCACTCAACCTTAGGTTTCCTGCGTCAGGTTGTGGCGGCGAACCAAACAACCGCCTAACCTGGCAGGAGGTAACATGACACGTAGACTGAAGGCATTCTGGAGTAACGAATCCGGCGCCACCGCCATCGAGTACGGATTGATCGCGGCGGGCATTTCGCTGGCGATCATCGCCGTGGTGAACGGTCTTGGCGGCAACATCAACGGCAAGTTCGCCGACATCAATTCGTCGCTGAAGTAACGACGCTCCCTCTGCGGCTTTCGGTGCAGGTTCTCAGCCGGACGGCCATATCCCGGGGCCATCTTCCATTCGTCGCCACGACCCGAGGCTGTCGGGGTCTTGGGGCGAACATTGCGAGGATGCTCCGGGGCCGTGCGCCGATGATCGCCGCAAAAGCTCCATGAACATCATCCCCAGACGAAAAAAGGGCCGCTTGCGTTGGCAAGCGGCCCAAGTCTAGGGAGGAAACGCCCAAGGAGGGCAGCGATAACGCGAGGCGTTACCGCACCGCAACAATATGCCGCCGCGCCGCACAAAGTGCAAGAGTTTTTGCAGGATTTTCCATGCGGTTTTTGCATGGGTGGCCCCAAGAAAATGACCGCAATTCACAAAATAAGCCTTATTTTTCAAAATGATATACAAACGTCAGCCATTTTGACCTATCATTAGAATGAATTCATATTCAGTATAATCCCGTTTTCGTGATCGACACGGCCTTCCCAACTTATCAAAATCTCAATGCGATTCAGCACCGGCTGAGGCGATAATCTGCGCGATCGGTGGATGGACAGATGCAGTCCGCAGCATCGCCCTGTATAGGAGGCGGCGAGCTCAAGCCCGAGCGCCGCAAAGGATGCCCTCGTGACGGTTATCGACTTCACAGCCTTCATCGGCCGGCTTGCGACCGCCTCCGGCGAAACCATCCTGCCGTTCTTCCGCACCTCGCTCAGCATCGACAACAAGGGCAACAGCCAGGACTTCGACCCGGTGACCGAGGCCGATCGCGCGGCGGAAGCCGTGATGCGCCGGCTGATCAAGCAGAACTTTCCGCAGCATGGCATTGTCGGCGAGGAATTCGGCAGCGAGCGCGAAGACGCCGAATATGTCTGGGTGCTCGATCCCATCGACGGCACCAAGTCCTTCATCTCCGGATTTCCGATCTGGGGCACGCTGATCGCGCTGCTGCACCGGGGCACGCCGGTATTCGGAATGATGCATCAGCCCTATATTGGCGAGCGTTTTAGCGGCGATAGCGGTTCGGCGCGCTACCAGGGACCGAGCGGCAACCGCAAGCTGGCGGTGCGACGCTGCGCCTCGCTGCAGGAGGCCACCTCCTTCACCACCAGCCCGCTGCTGATGAACACCGCCGACCGCGAAGCCTTCCGCCGGGTGGAAAACGAAGTCCGGCTGACCCGCTATGGCGGCGATTGCTACTCCTACTGCATGCTGGCCGCCGGCCATCTCGACGTCGTCATCGAGACCGAGTTGAAGCCGTATGACGTTGCCGCGCTGATTCCGATCGTGACCGGCGCTGGCGGTGTCATTACCAACTGGGAAGGCCAGCCGGCCCAGAGCGGCGGCCGCATTGTCGCTGCCGGCGACCCGCGCGTGCATGAAGCGGCGCTCAAACTGCTCAATCGCTGACGCCGCGCGCCGGCGGATGCGGTCCGGGAAGATCGGCTCCGGACACGCTGGATTATAGTCTCGCAAACTGCCCGCAGCGTTGCCGGACGCCGTTACTCGGTGCGCCGACCGTCTTCTGTGGTGGGACGCGAGAGGTCGCGTGGCGCAGGCTTCTCTCCTTGCGATCAGGCTGAATACGGTCGTCGGCGGCGCGGGCGGTTCCATCATTCGCCGGCAGTTGCGACAGCGGCAACGGCGGACAAAATTCAGTCCCGCTTTTCGGCCGAATGACGCCGCACCCGATCAACACCCGGGATCGACGAAAACCATATCTATGCTGCAATTTCTGGGTGAATTGGTGTTTTCGTCCGGTCGCGGACAAAAAATAATTTTGCTGTGCTCACGCGTTTTCCAGCCAGGGGCGCTGCCGCCCAACCGTTTGCAGGCTTTTCCCGGTAGTCAGGCACAAGATCACTAAGCCCGGTTCCGGACCGACAAAGCAGGCTTCCCGTTCCTATATCATTGCGTTCTCGCGGAAAGCCCTCTCGGAGCGCTGTTTTCATCCCTGCGGCAACGCGGCCCGACCGACCGGGCGGATAGTCGCATTGCCTAACAACGATCCTATGCAAAACAAACTTCTCGCCGGCTTGCCGCGTGAACATTTCAACTTGCTGGCGCCGCACCTGACGACAGTCTCCTATCCGCAAAACCAAATCCTGCTCGAAGCCGGCGACGAGGTTGATCAGGTATATTTTCCTTACAGCGGAATGCTGTCGCTGCTGGCCGTGATGCGTGACGGCAAGGCCATCGAGACCGCCACCGTCGGCCGCGAGGGCGTGGTCGGCGCCATGGCGGGGCTCGGCCTGTACCGGTCGATGGTCCGCGTCGTCGTGCAATTGCCGATGACCGCGACCAGGATTTCATCGGCGCAGTTCCGCAAGGCGGTCTCCGGCTCCGAGCCGCTGCGCAACATGTGCATCCAGTACAACGAGGTGCTGCTGACGCAGGCGCGCGTCACCGCCGCCTGCAATGCGTTGCATCCGGTCGAGGAACGATTCGCCCGCTGGCTGCTGCAGTCCGCCGATCGCGCCGAGAACAATACGGTCGGCCTGACCCAGGAACTGATGGCGGAGATGCTCGGCGTACGCCGCACCTCCGTGACCGAGGTCGCAGGCAAGCTGCAGGCCGCCGGCATGATCACCTATTCGCGCGGCGTGATCAAAATCATCGACCGGGCCGCGCTGGAGCGCGTGTCCTGCGAGTGCTACCAGACGCTGCAGGAACACGCCGCCCGGACGCCATAGGCGCACCCCGGCGGGTGGATTGACGCGCGGCGCCAATCGTTCAATCTCGCGCCATGCCGGATTCGCTGATCGTTCTCATCGCCGCCGTGTTTGCGCTCGCCGGCTTCGTCAAAGGCGTCATAGGTCTCGGCCTGCCCACGGTCTCGATGGGGTTGCTGGCCGTTGCCATGACGCCGGTGCAGGCGCTCACCATTGTCATCCTGCCGGCCCTCGTCACCAATATCTGGCAGACCTTCGTCGGCCCCTATCTGCGCGACATCATCCGGCGGCTGTGGCCGCTGATGCTGGGGACGATCATCGGCGTCTGGAGCTGCGGCGGGCTGATGACCGGCCCCTATGCCCGCTACGGCGCGATCGTTCTCGGCATGCTGCTGGTGGTCTATGCGCTGGTCAGCCTGGTCAGTTTCAGCGTCAGCGTCAAAGCCGCCGATGAGCGCTGGATCGGCGGCATCGTCGGGCTCGTCACCGGCGTGGTGGCAGCAGCCACCGGCGTCCAGGTGATCCCGTCGATGCCCTTCATGCAGTCGATCGGCATGGAGAAGGACGAGCTGGTGCAGGCACTCGGCGTGTTCTTCACCATCTCCACGCTCGCGCAGGCGTTCAACCTGACCAGCGCCGGCCTGCTCAACGCCTCCACCGCTTTGCCCGGCATCGTCGCGATGGTCGCGGCCTTCGCCGGCATGTTCATCGGCCAGATGGTGCGGACGCGGCTGCGACCTGATGCGTTCCGGCGCTGGTTCCTGATCGCGATGCTGCTGCTCGGCCTCTATCTGGCCGGCAGTTCGACCTGGTCGGTGCTGGCCGGCTAACGCGCCTCCAGCATCGCCACGCGAATTCCGAGCGCCACGAACACGCCGCCGAGCACGCGATTGATCCATCTGAGCGCGCCGTCGGATCGCCGGATCCGTCCCGCGGCCCGGGCGGCGCATGCCGCCATGCCGAGATTCCACAGCGTGCCGTTGAAGATGAAGACCAGGCCGAGCACCGCGAAGGCCGCAGCCTTGCCGGATGACGCCGCATCGACGAATTGCGGCAGGAACGCCAGGAAGAACAGCGCCACCTTGGGATTGAGGGCATTGGTCAGCGCGCCCTGCCAGAACACCTGGCGCAGCGACAGCGTCGGCAGGTCGCGGGATGGATCGGCCGGCGCAAGCGGCCGCGACAGCAGCATGCGGACGCCAATGTACAGCAGGTAGGCTGCGCCGATCAGCTTGACCGCCGTAAAGGCCGCAGACGACGCCGCCAGCAGCGCCGAAAGGCCGACCGCCGCTGCGAACACATGCACCAGGCAGCCGGCGCTGATCCCCAGCGCCGCCACGGCGCCGCCGCGCCAGCCCATCTGCACGCCGCGGCCGACGACATAGAGCGTGTCCGGACCCGGCGTGACGTTGAGCAGCAGCCCCGCCACGATGAACAGCCAGAAGTCGTGAATGCCGAGCATGGCGTCGGTCTCTCTATTTGAACAGCGGCGTGCCCGGGACGAACGCATCGAAAGCCGCCCAGAACTGGCCGCGATAGCGATCCTGCTCCTGCAGGATCTCGTGGCGGGCACCGGCGATCACCAGATGCGAGCCGGCGCGCAGGTGATAGGCGAATTCCTCGATCGCCGGCGTCGACACCACCTGGTCCTGGCCCGCGGCCATCATCAGGATCGGCTGGCGGATCTTGACCGGATAGCTGGCCTCGCGAAACGCCCGCATGGTCCGGAATGCGGCGTCGGCCCACGCCACCGTCGGCGACCCCAGACCCAGCGTCGGATCTTCAGCGAGAATGGCGGCGTTGCGGGCGTAGCGCACCGGATCGCTGGTCAGCCTGTTGCCCGCGAACGGCGTGGCGCCGGTCAGCACGCCATTGCCGCCGGGCACGTAGTTGCCGCCCTGCCCGGTCAGCCGCATCAGGCGGATCAGCGCGCGGGCCGCCAGCGAGGTGCTGTGGCCGGGCAGGTCGATCATCGGCGCCGACAGCACGATGCGGTCGAACCAGCGCTTGCCGGAATGGGCGATGCGCAGCATCACCGCGCCGCCCATGGAATGCGCCAGCGCGAAGTGCGGCGGCGGACAGTCGGGCAGCACGATCTGCTGCACGAAGGTCTCCACATCGATCTCGAAATCCGCGAAGTCGCGGACATAGCCCTTGTGCGGGTCGCGCAGCCGCCGCGACGAATGGCCCTGGCCGCGCCAGTCGATCATCGCCACCGCGAAGCCGCGGTCGCGCAGGTCGCGCACCGTCTCGAAATATTTCTCGATCGACTCGCCGCGGCCGGTGAACACGCACACCGTGCCCCTGCGGCCGGCCGGCGGCGCCCAGCGCGCGAACCGTAGTTCGGCGCCGTCGGGGGTCTTGATGGTGCCTGAGACGACGTCATCCGGGACGGGGTTGGCGGGAATCGAGACGAGCGTCATGGCCGGGACCGGTTAGGTGAAAATCGCTGGATTTCAAGAGATGAAAGGCCGGAAACTGGAATCTTTGGCGACCTCTTGCAGGTCGCCCTGGCCCTCCCATATCACCTTCGTGCAGGCCTCTCTAGGCTGCACGGAAACAATGCCCGGCCCGATGGCGGGCGGGTTGCTGCAACAGTCGCTCAATGGAGGACTCACCATGCGTACCTATGATCTGACCCCGTTCTATCGTTCCACCGTCGGCTTCGACCGCTTCTTCTCGTTGCTCGATCAGGCCAATAGCGACGGGTCGCCCGGCTATCCGCCCTACAATATCGAGCGTACCGGCGAGAACGACTATCGCATCAGCGTCGCGGTTTCCGGCTTCGCGCCGAACGAACTGTCCATCGTCGCCAAGGAAAACACCCTGACGATCAAGGGCGAGAAGGCCGCCAACCAGAACGCGCCGACGAAGTCCGAAGTGTTGTACCGCGGCATCGCGGCGCGCACCTTCGAACGTGCGTTCCAGCTTGCCGACTTCGTCCAGGTGAAAAACGCCTCGCTGGAGAATGGCCTGCTCCACGTCGACCTCGTCCGCGAGATCCCGGAGGCCAAGAAGCCGCGCAACATTCCGATCACCACGACCAGCGCGGCCGCCGCGCCGCAGGTGGTGGATGGCTCGGCCGAGAAAGTCGCTGCGTAACCGCGACTGAATCAGTCTGACGACGAAAGCGCCCCGGGAGACCGGGGCGTTTTTTTGAGTCCGTTCGCGCGGCTCGCGAACTCGTGAACCCGCCTGTCGGAAGTTACGCTGCAGCGCAGTAACACCTGCATCCTGTCGATCGAACTGACCTTCATGGAGCGAGAGGCTCTCCCCTGAAACAGGAACCAGTTCGATGACTTCTATGGCAATGTTGCGGATCGTTGCGGGTCTGATCGCCAGCGTGCTTTCCTCCATCTTCACTGCGCCCGCGGCCTACGCGCAAACGCCGACGCCTCCGGTGAATGCTCAGAATGTCGTGCTGGTGCACGGCGCCTGGGCCGACGGCTCGAGCTGGGCCAATGTGATCCCGCGGCTGCAGGCCGCCGGCCTCCACGTCACGGCGGTACAGAATCCGCTGTCCTCGCTGGCGGATTCCGTCGCCGCCACCCGCCGCGCGCTGGCGCTGCAGGACGGGCCCACCGTGCTGGTGGCGCACTCCTGGGGCGGCACGGTGATCAGCGAGGTCGGCACCGACCCCAAGGTGACGGCGCTGGTCTATGTCGCGGCGCGCGCCCCCGACGCCAATGAGGATTTCGTCGCGCTTTCGGCCAAGTTCCCCGCCGGCCCGGTGCGCGCCGGCGTCCAGACCAGCGACGGCTACACCCTGCTGTCGGAAGAGTCCTTCCTGAAGTATTTCGCCAACGGCGTCGACCATAAGACCGCGGAGGTGCTGTTCGCGGTGCAGGGATCGACGGCGGCGTCGCTGTTCACCGGACGCACCACCGCCGCAGCCTGGCACGACAAGCCGTCGTTCTATGCGGTGTCGAAGCAGGACCAGACTATCAATCCCGATCTCGAACGGTTTCTCGCCAGGCGGATGAACGCCACCACCATCGAACTCGACGCCGGTCACCTGTCGCTGGTCTCGCATCCGAAGGAGATTGCCGACCTGATCATCAAGGCAGCCGGCAAGCACGACTGAGGCCGCGAACTGTACTCCACCTCTCCCCTTGGGGGGAGAGGGTGGACGCGCGATAGCGCGGCCGGGTGAGGGGTGTGCTCTCCCTCGCCCCTCACCCGAGGCGGGCTTCGCCAGCCCGCGCCGTCTTGTCGAAACTCTATTCCAGCCCCTGCACCGGCGGCATGGCGTCGGTCGGCTGCACAGGCGTCGACGGCTTGGCCTCGACCGGCGCCGCGGCGACGGAGGGAGCC
>DATCUS010000327.1:0-29158 GCA_036561845.1 Tardiphaga sp.
CGTAACGGAAATGCGTGCCGATCAGATCGGAGTCGTTGATCCAGCCGTCATAGACGTTCTTGCCGGACTGCATCTGGGTCTGCAGCTTCTCGACCACGTCGCCTTCCTGGATCAGGTCGTGCTTGAGCTTGATGCCGGTCAGCTCAGAGAACGCCTTGGCCAGCGTCTTGGATTCATATTCATGCGTCGTCAGGGTTTCGGAGACGACATTGATCTCCATGCCCTTGAACGGCTCGGCGGCTTTCGCGAACCACTGCAGCTCCTTCAACTGATCGGCCTTGGACAGCGTCGATGGCTGGAACTCGCTGTCGATCCACTTCTGCGCCGCGGCATCGTCGGCGAAGGCCGGCGCTGCCAGCGTGATCGATCCGGCGATCAGTGCCGCGGCGCTGGTCATCATCAAGCGCGCCGTGGGGACACGACTGCGTTGTCTTGTCGGGTGTGTCATTTGCTTCCTCCGTTGCAACATTCTTGCAGGCCCGGGTTGATCCCGCTCCTGGTCGTCTTCGTGGTTCAGACCGTGCGGAAAATGCCGACGGCCAGAACCAGCGAAATCAGCGTCGCGAGCCACAGGCTCGAAATCCCAAGTCCCTCTTCCCCGATGGGAAGCGTGGCGATCGGGTCGGTCCCGACAAAGCCGATCCACAACAGATGGACAACGGCCGCCACGATCAGCGACACGAACAGGCGGTCGCCCCGGGTGGTGGGAATGTGCAGGATGCCGATCCGCTCGGCCTCGGGATAGGCCACTGCGAGCCAGGTCATCGTGCCCAGTGTCGTCGCCAGCAGCGCAAAAAAGATTGCGGTCGGCGGGGTCCAGGCCATCCACGCAATGTTTTCCATGGCTAGCTGCCCCTTCTTGCGACGTTGACAGCCACAAGCGCCGCCAGGTTCCCTCTCCCCTCCGGGGAGAGGGCCAGGGTGAGGGGGCGCTCCACGCCATGTAGAGCAGGCCCCCTCACCCGGCGCTGCGCGCCGACCTCTCCCCGGAGGGGAGAGGTGAAGGAAAGAGCGGTGCCTGGGTTAGACATCATCATCCTCACACCCTCCCCAGCGCAAAGCCGCGGGCGATATAGTTGCGGACGAACCAGATCACCAGCGCGCCCGGAATGATGGTCAGCACCCCGGCGGCGGCGAGCAGGCCCCAATCCATGCCGGCGGCGGAGACTGTGCGGGTCATCACCGCGGCGATCGGCTTGGCATTGACCGAGGTCAGCGTCCGCGCCAGCAGCAGCTCGACCCAGGAAAACATGAAGCAGAAGAACGCGGCCACGCCGATGCCCGAAGCAATCAGCGGCACCAGGATCTTGACGAAGAATTTCGGAAACGAATAGCCATCGAGAAACGCGGTCTCGTCGATCTCGCGCGGCACGCCCGAGACAAAGCCCTCCAGGATCCAGACGGCCAGCGGCACATTGAACAGACAATGCGCCAGCGCCACCGCCCACGGCGTATCGAACAGGCCGATCGCCGAATACAGATTGAAGAACGGCAGCGCATAGACCGCAGCCGGCGCCATCCGGTTGGACAGCAGCCAGAAGAACAGATGCTTGTCGCCGAGGAAGCGGTAGCGCGAGAACGCGTACGCCGCCGGCAGCGCGAAGGAGATCGAGATGATCGTATTGATCACCACGTATTTCAGCGAATTGAGGTAGCCGGAATACCAGCTCTCGTCGGTGAAGATCCGCATGTAATTGGCAATGGTCGGCTCGTGCGGCCACAGCGTCATGGTCGAGACGATCTCGCCATTGGTCTTGAAGCTCATATTGACCAGCCAGTAGATCGGCAGCATCAGGAAGACGAGGTACAGCGACAGGATCAGGCGACGGCCCGGGATCGAATGCATCAGACCGCTCCTTCCTTGTTGCCGTGATCGACGCCCGCATTGGTCATTACGGTGTAGAACACCCAGCACACGATCAGGATGATCAGGTTGTAGACCAGCGAGAGCGCCGCCGCCTTGCCGAGGTCAAACTGGCCGAGCGCGATCTTGACCAGTTCGATGGAAACGAAAGTGGTCGAGTTGCCCGGGCCGCCACCGGTGACGACGAAGGGTTCGGTGTAGATCATGAAGCTGTCCATGAAGCGCAACAGCACGCCGATCAGCAGCACACGGTTGAGCTTGGGAAGCTGGATTGCGGTGAATACGGCCCAGCGCGACGCGCCGTCGATCTGCGCCGCCTGGTAATAGGCGTCGGGGATCGACTTCAGGCCGGCATAGCAGAGCAACGCCACAAGGCTGGTCCAGTGCCAGACGTCCATCACGATCACGGTGGCCCAGGCATCGAATTCGTTGGAAACGTAATTATAGTCCATGCCCATGTGGTTGAGCGTATAGCCGAGCAGGCCAATGTCCGGACGCCCGAAGATCTGCCAGATGGTGCCGACCACATTCCAGGGAATCAGCAGCGGCAGCGCCATGATCACCAGGCAGGCGGCGACGCGCCAGCCTTCGCGCGGCATCGACAGCGCGACGATGATGCCAAGCGGCACCTCGATGGCCAGGATGATCGCCGAGAAGGCCAGATTGCGCCACAGCGAGGCAAAGAAGCGCTGCCCGAGATCCGAGCTTGGATCGAGCAATTCCTTGAACCAGCCGGCGCCGTTCCAGAAGAACTGATTGTTGCCGAACGTGTCCTGGATCGAATAGTTGACCACGGTCATCAGCGGCAGCACCGCGGAGAACGCCACCACCAGGAATACCGGCAGTACCAGGAACCAGGCCTTGTGGTTGATGGTCTTGTCCATCAGACGGCCCCCTCGACGAGCTGGCTGTCGGCATAGATGTGAACGCGCGCAGGATCGAACACCAGACCGGCCTCGTTGCCCGGGATCGAAAAGTCCGCCGGCACCCGCGCCGCAAACTTGGCGTCGCCGACCCGCACCCGCGCAAAGCGCACGCGACCGAGATCGTCGATCCGCTCGATGGTTGCCGACAACCGTCCCGGCGCCGGCGCCGCGACATGGACGAATTCCGGGCGCACGCCGACCTCGATTTTTGCGCCAGCCGGCAGGTGATCATAGCTGCGCTGCAGCGCGATGGTGTGGCCATCGATGCGGGCTTCCCGCCCGCCGACGACGGCCGGCACGATGTTCATGCCGGGCGAGCCGATGAAATAGCCGACGAACGTATGCGCCGGACGGTCGAACAGCTCTTCCGGGGTGCCGGCCTGCACGACGCGGCCGTCATGCATCACCACCACCGTATCCGCGAAGGTCAGCGCCTCGGTCTGGTCGTGGGTGACGTAGATCATCGTCAGATCCAGCGCGCGATGCAGCGCCTTCAGCTTGGAGCGCAACTCCCATTTCAGCGCGGGATCGATCACCGTCAGCGGCTCGTCGAACAGTACTGCGGCAACGTCTGAGCGCACGAGGCCGCGGCCGAGCGAGATCTTCTGCTTGGCATCCGCGGTCAGCCGCGTCGCCTTGCGGTTGAGCCAAGGCGTGAGGTCGAGCAGATCGGCGATCTCGGCCACGCGCCTGTCGATTTCGGGCTTCGGCACGCCGCGATTCTTCAGCGGAAAGGCCAGATTTTGTCCCACCGTCATGGTGTCGTAGATGACGGGAAACTGGAATACCTGGGCGATATTGCGCTTCTGTGTCGATAGCGGCGTGATGTCGACGCCATCGAACAGGATCTTGCCGCGGGTCGGCGTGACGATGCCGGAAATCAGATTGAGCAGTGTGGTCTTGCCGCAGCCGGACGGGCCGAGCAGCGCATAGGCGCCGCCCTGCCGCCAGGTCATGGAGACCGGTTTTAGCGCAAAGGAATCCAGGGCGGCATCGGGGCCGCCGTAGGACTGCGCGAGATCGACCAGATCGATGCGGGCCATGACGCTAGTTCCTCGTCGCCGCTGGCGCCGCGACCAGTCGTCCGCCCGCATCGAAAATGAAGAGGTTGTCCGGATCGAGCACCGCATCGAGAACATCGCCCGGCGCGAATTCGTGCACGCCCTGCAGCACCGCCACCCAGTTGGAGGCGTCGCGCTTCAGATGCACGAAGCTTTCCGAGCCGGTGATTTCGGTCACCGTCACGGTGGCGGGAAAAGCGTGGCGGCCGGCGATGCCGTTGGCCAGTTCAAGCTGGTGCGCACGGAAACCGACGCGGTAGGCGCCGTCGCTCAAGGCCGCATAGAGCCCACTGGCCGGGGCCTGCCCGCCGCCGGCGTACTGCACCGCGCCGTTCTTCTTCTCGATGGCAACCACGTTGAGCGGCGGATCGGAAAACACCTCGGCGACCTTGATGGTCTCGGGACGGCGATAGACCTTCGATGTGTCGCCAATCTGCAGCACCTCGCCTTCCCACAGGCACACAGTGCGGCCGCCAAGCAACAGCGCCTCGGACGGCTCCGTCGTGGCGTAGACAAATATCGCGCCGGATTCCTCGAAAATGCGTGGCAGCTCGGTGCGCAGTTCCTCGCGCAGCTTGTAGTCCAGATTGGCGAGCGGCTCGTCGAGCAGCACGAGGTCCGCGCCCTTGACCAGCGCGCGGGCAATGGCGGTGCGCTGCTGCTGGCCGCCGGACAGCTGCAGCGGGGTGCGGTCGAGATAGGGTTCGAGCTTCAGAAGCTTCGCGGCCTCGCGCACGCGGCTTTCGATTTCCGCCTTCGACTTGCCCTGGACGCGCAGCGGCGAGGCGATGTTCTCGTAGACCGTCAGCGAGGGATAGTTGATGAATTGCTGATAGACCATGGCCACCGAGCGCTTGCGCACGTCGAAGCCGGTGACATCCTTGCCATCGACGATGACGCGACCCTGGGTCGGCTTGTCCAGGCCGGCGAGCAGCCGCATGATCGACGTCTTGCCGGCAAGCGTTGGGCCGAGCAGGACGCTCAGAGTACCTCGTTCGAGCGTCAGCGAGACGTCGCGGATGGTCGGAATGCCATCCACGGCTCGCGAGACATGGTCAAGGGTGATGCTCATGTCTGCACTCTCGCTGCTCGCAATGCAGGTCCGGGCGCGTCACCACGGACAGCAAGCCAGGCATCCAGCACCGCGATCTCCGCCGCTGATAGACGCAGGCCGAGCTTGGACCGCCGCCACACGATGTCGTCCGCCGTCAGCGCCCACTCGTTGTCTATCAAGTATCTGATTTCGGCCTCCGTCAATGTGGCGCCGAAGTCCTGGCCGAGATCCGCCATCGATCCCGCCTGCCCGAGCAATTTCTGCGCGCGCGTGCCATAGGCATGCACCAGCCGGTTCGCGTGGGCCGGCGTCAGGAACGAATAGTCGCGCCGCAGCTCCGCGATCAGCGCATCCACCGCCGAGACGTCGAAGTCGCCGCCGGGCAGCGGCGCCGTCGCGGTCCAGCCTTCCGGCGCCTTGGTGCCGGTGAGCCAGGGCGCCAGCTTTTGCAGCGCTTCTTCGGCAAGCCGGCGGTGGGTGGTGATCTTGCCGCCGTAAATCGACAGCAGCGGCGCGCCGCTGGGCAGGTCGAGCTCGAACACGTAATCGCGCGTGGCCGCCTTGGCCTCGCTGGCGCCGTCGTCATACAGCGGCCGAACGCCGGAATAGGTCCACACCACGTCCTCCGGCTTGACCGGCTGAGCCAGATATTCGCTGACGGATGTGCAGAGATAGCTGATCTCCTCGGCGGAGATTTTCACCTTCGCCGGATCGCCGTGATAGTCGATATCGGTGGTGCCGATCAGGGTGAAATCGTCCTGATAGGGAATCGCGAAGACGATGCGATTGTCGGCGTTCTGAAAGATGTAGGCACGGTCGTGGGCATAGAGTTTGGGGACCACGATGTGCGAGCCCTGCACCAGCCGCACCTTTGCTTTGGCATTGACACCGGCGCCTGAGGCCAGAATGTTCTCGACCCAGGGACCGCCCGCGTTGACCAGCGCACGGGCGCGGATCGTGCTGCGCTCGCCGCTCGCCGTATCCTCGACGGTGACCTGCCAGATTCCGTCGACCTGCCGGATCTCGGTGGCCTTTGTGCGGGTGCGGATATCGGCGCCGCGGTCGGCGGCGTCGCGCGCAGTCAGCACCACCAGGCGGGCATCGTCGACGAAGCAATCGGAATATTCGAACCCCCGGCGGAAGCGGCCGGACGCCAGCGGCTTGCCGAACTCGTCATGAGCAAGGTCGAGGGTGCGGGTCGGCGGCAGAAGTTTGCGGCCGCCGATATGGTCATAGAGAAACAGGCCGAGCCGGAGAAACCAGGCCGGCCGCAGCCCCGAATGATGCGGCAGCACGAAACGCAGCGGCCGGATGATGTGCGGCGCGATCTGCCAGAGGATTTCGCGCTCCATCAGCGCGTGGCGCACCAGCCGGAACTCGTAATATTCCAGATAGCGCAGCCCGCCATGCACAAGCTTGGTCGACCAGGACGAGGTCCCGCTGGCCAAATCGTTCATTTCGCAAAGAAAAACGGAATTACCCCGGCCCACGGCATCGCGGGCAATGCCGCAGCCGTTGACGCCGCCACCGATAATAGCGAGGTCGAAAACCTGACCCACCCGAGCTCCCCCTGGGCCAATCGGTCTGATGCCCTTCAGGAGGCATCATCTTCGCATTCAGCGATTGGCTTTCGGATTGGATTAAATCACAACCAAAAACGAAAGCAACTGCCCTTTTTGAGAGCTAGCCCGCTTTTTCGGGGGCGGGGGAGGAGCCGATTTCGGGGTTGTCGAGTTCCCCTATCGGGCCTGGCAGCGCTTCGATGACCTGGATGCCGCGGGCCTGACAGATCGCCTGCAGCCCGGCCGGCAAGGCAACATCGGTGACGAAGGTCTGGATCTGGCTGAGATGGGCGATGCGCACCGCCGCGGTGCGCCGCAGTTTGGTCGAGTCGGCCACCAGCATGACGCTGCGGGCGTTGGCGATGATCGCCTGCGCGGCCTGTACCTCGCGGTAGTCGAAATCCAGCAACGCGCCCTCCTCGTCGATCGCCGAGGCGCCGATGATGGCGTAGTCGACCTTGAACTGCCCGATCAGGCCGATGGCGGTGGAGCCGATCACCGCACCGTCCGAACGTCGCACCGTGCCGCCGGCGACGATCACCTCGATGCGCGGATGGCGGTACAGCATCATCGCGACGTTGAGGTTGTTGGTGATCACCAGCAGGTCCTCATGCGCCGTCAGCGCATTAGCGACCTCCTCGGTGGTGGTACCGATATTGATGAACAGCGAACTGCCGTTGGGAATCTGCGCCGCCGCCGCAATGCCGATCGCGCGCTTTTCCTCGGCTGCTACAAAGCGGCGCGCCTCGTAAGCGAGGTTTTCCACGCCTGAGGCGATGATCGCGCCGCCGTGAATCCGCGTCAGCGAACGATGGTCGCAGAGGTCGTTGAGATCCTTGCGGATCGTCTGTGCCGACACCTCGAAGCGGCGGACCAGATCGTCGACCATCACCCGGCCGGTGGCACGGGCAATATTCAGAATTTCTGTCTGGCGGTGAGAGAGTCCGGTCACGATGCACCTCTGATGAGGCGGCCATGGTGAGGCGGTTGCCAGCGCTCGTCAACGCGGCGGGCCATGCCGACTTGCTTCCTTCCCCTCAGCAGGAAAGGGCAGGAAGACAGTTTGGCTGCTCAGGCCGCGGTGACTGCCGCGGCTGCGGGGAAGCCCTGGCTGGCGAACAGGAAGGCGGCGCGCTCGGCTTCGCGCGCATTGCGAAACAGCTGCCCCTCCATGGGGTTGAAACGATGTGACGCGGCGAAGAACCGGTACCCCTCGGGATCACGAACGACAATTCCCGCGGCCTGCGAACTGACTTCGATGATATAGGTGTCTGACATGGCGGCCCCCGTATACGAAACGTAAATGCATAATCCGGGCCACCAACGGGAACGGTACGCAAAGGTTCCGAAGGCGATCAGGCTGACAAAGACCGACCCTCCCGCTTGATGGTCTGGGGGCGGCCGTGATCGTCGATCGAGACATAAGTAAAATGGCCATCGGTCACCAGGATCGAGTGGCTTTCGTTGCGCCGAAGCACCCACGCCTCGATATGCACGGTGATCGACGTTCGGCCGATTCGCACCAGCGTGGCATGGACCGAAACGACATCGCCGACGAACACTGCCTTGCGGAAATTCATCGCGTCGATGGCCACGGTCACGGTGCGCGACTTCGCGGTCTTGGAGGCGAAGATGCCGCCGCCGATGTCCATCTGGCTGAGCAGCCAGCCGCCGAAGATATCGCCATTCGCGTTGGTGTCGGCCGGCATGGCCAGCGTGCGAATCGTCAGATCGCCGTTGGGTTCCGTCGTCGGATCGACCGCCGGCGTCGCCGCTGGCTCAGACATGGGCGCCACCTGCCGCAAATTGAGTCATGTGAAATTCTCCCAGCCGGCATCCGGCGTAAAGCGATGGCCGAACTTCTCGGCCAGATCGTGCAATTTGACCACCACGTTTTCCTTGCCGCGCTCCCGCGCATAGTTCAGCGGGCCGCCGCGGAACGGCGCATAGCCGGTTCCAAAGATCATGGCGCCGTCAACCACGTCGGCATTGTCGACAATGCCCTCGCGCAGACAGGCAACGCAGACGTTCGACATCGGTAGAATCAGGCGGTCGATCATTTCCGGGGTTGGCTTGGCGACCTCCGCCGGCGCCGTCTTGTCGGCCTTGCCGTCCTTCCAGACGTAGAAGCCCCTGCCCGTCTTGCGGCCGAGTTCGCCTTTGGCCACTTTTTCCCGCAACCAAGCTGGGGTCGGCGGCAGCAGGTCGCCGAACTTGGAGCGCAGCATGTCGCCGACCGCGAGGCAGATATCGAGCCCGACCTGGTCGGCCAGTTCGACCGGCCCCATCGGCATGCCGAACTGCTCGGCCGCCGCATCGATGGTGACCTTGTCGATCTTCTCGTCGAGCATGACCATGGCTTCCAGCATGTAGGGCGTCAGCGCGCGGTTGACGAGGAAGCCCGGCGAACTTCTGACCGGCAGCGGCAGCCGGTCGATGGCCCCGACAAAGGCCAGTGCCTGCGTCAGCAAAGCGGGGTCGACGCCGTCGTGGCTGACCACCTCGACCAGTTGCAGCCGCGAGACCGGGTTGAAGAAGTGCAACCCGAGCAGGCGCTCCGGCTTTGTCAGCGTGGTGCGCAGGTCTTCCAGCGGAATGCTGGAGGTGTTGGTGGCCAGAATGGCGCCCGGCTTCATGCGCGGCTCGATGCCGGCATAGACCTTCTGCTTCAGTTCCAGCTTTTCGCTGACCGCCTCGATGATCAGATCCGCGGAACGCACGCCCTCGCCGTCCATGTCCGGGATCAGGCGATCCAGCGCGTCGCGCACATCGGTGCGCTTGCGGATGATCTTGCCGAACAGGTCGGCGGCACGCTTGATGGCGCCGGCGATCGGCTCCGGCTTCATGTCGGCCAGCGTCACGCGCAGGCCCTGGTTGGCACACCAGGCGGCGATATCGCCGCCCATGGCGCCGGCGCCGACGACGTGAACATGCTTGATCGTGTTGCCGGGGCCGGCGAGCTTCTTCATCTGCTCGCGCAGGAAAAAGACCCGGATCAGGTTCTGCGCCGTCGGCGTCACCATCAGCCGCGCGAACGAGGTCTTCTCCGCCGCCAGCATGGCGGCGCGGTCGCCGCCGTGCTTCTCCCATAAAGCAATCAGCGCATAGGGAGCCGGATAGTGCTCACGCGGCGCCGCCTTGCCGGCTTCGACCACCATGCGGGACGCGAGGAAGCCGCGCACCGGCGAGAAATTCAGGATCGCGTTCAGCGGACTCGGCCGAGCGCGCTTCAACCGGCCGAACACGGCATCCCGGACGGCATTGCGGACATGGCGCTCCTGGGTGACCGCATCGACCAGGCCGAGCGCTTTGGCCTTGCGCGCGTCGATGGTCTTGCCGGTCAGCATCAGCGTCATCGCCTGCATCGGATTGACGAGTTGCGTAAGGCGCGCGGTGCCGCCCAGGCCAGGATGCAGGCCAAGCATCACCTCGGGAAAACCGAAACGCGCATCGTCGATCGCGATGCGCGACTGGCAGGCCAGCGCCACTTCCAGGCCGCCGCCGAGACAGAAGCCGTGGATCACGGCGACGGTGGGAATCTTCATTGCATCGAGGCGGTCGATCACCGCATGTGCGCGCCCGATCTCGGTCTCCACAGCTGCAGCATCGGTCGCGCCGCGAAACTCGTTGACGTCGGCACCGGCGATGAAGCCGGCCGGCTTTGCGGAGCGAATGACGAGGCCGGCCGGGCGCTGGCTTTCGAGGGCCGTCAGCACCGTGTCGAATTCCTCCAGCACGTCCGCCGACAAAGTATTGGCGCCGGCACCGGCGCGATCGAACAGCAGCCAAGCGATGCCGTCGGCGTCGCGAGTGAGTTTGAAGTTTCTGTAAGCGCCGGCCTCCGGCGTTGGCCCGAGTTCGAGCAAGCGGTCGCCGAGAACGTCCATGATCTTGCTGTCCATGCCGTTCCTCATACGCTTTCGATCAGCATGGCGCCGCCGAGACCGCCGCCGATGCATTCGGTAGCGATGCCCCGCCTGGCGCCAAGCCGCTTCATCGCATTAACCAGATGCAGCACGATGCGGTTGCCGGAGGTGCCCACGGGATGGCCGAGGCTGATAGCACCGCCATCGACATTGAGCTTGGCGCGATCGATTTCGCCGGCCGCACCGTCGAGACCAAGAACTTCGCGGCAGAATTTGTCGTCATTCCATGCCGCCAGACAGCCCAGCACCTGCGTCGCGAAGGCTTCGTTCAGCTCCCAGGTGTCGATATCCTGCAGCGAGAGATGGTTGCGCTTCAAGAGCTCGGTGGATGACAGCACCGGACCGAGCCCCATGATGCTGGGGTCGAGTGCCGACCACTGGCTGTCGACGATGACGGCCTTCGGCGTCAGGCCGTGTTTCGCGACCGCCTCTTCCGATGCGAGGACCGTCCACGACGCGCCGTCGGTGATCTGGCTGGAATTGCCGGCGGTGACCTGCCCCCACGGCCGTTCGAACACCGGCTTCAAGGCCGACAATTTGTCGACCGAGGAATCCGCCCGCACACCGTCGTCATGGTCGTAGAATTTTCCGTCGCGCGCAAAGGCGGTTTCGACCTCGCCCTTGAGCCAGCCCTGGGCCTGCGCATGGGCGAGGCGCTTGTGGCTTTCCACGGCGTAGGCGTCGGACTGCGCACGGGTGATGCCGAACAGATGACCGACGATCTCGGCGGTCTGCCCCATGTTGAGATCGGTGATCGGATCGGTGAGGCCGCGCTCGAGACCAATGACCGGTTTGAAATAGCCGGGTCGTGCTTTGGCGATCGCCGCCATCTTGCCGAGAATGCCCTTCGCCGTGGCAAGTCCCGCAAACCAGCGCACGCCCTGCTGCGGCCAGACCAGCGGCGCGTAGCTCAGCGCCTCGGCACCGCCGGCCAGGATCAGGTCAGCGCTGCCTTCGCGGATGTACCTGTAACCGGTGTCGATCGACTGCATGCCGGAGCCGCAGTTGATCTGCACCGTGAAAGCCACCATCGCCTCGCCCATGCCCAGCCGCAGGGCCGCGACGCGCGCGGGGTTCATTTCGTCCGCGATGACGTTGACGCAGCCAAGGATCACCTGGTCGAATGCATCCGGCGCAAAGGGCTGCCGCGCCAGCAGCGGGCGGCCGCATTGCACGGCGAGATCGACCGGCGTGAACGGCCCGGGACCGTTGCGCGCCTTGAGGAACGGCGTGCGGCTGCCGTCGATAATATAAACCGGACGCGCCATCAGCTTGCTGCCCTCTGCTCACCGAGCTCCTGAAAGAACTGGTGCACTTCGGCGGGTTTCTTGTAGCCCGGCGAAAGCGCTTCCGGCGCAAAGTCGTCGACTTCGATCACCGCAGCCGTTGCAGCCTGCGCAGCAGCGATCTGCTCACCTTCGCTCTGGGTGATCACGCCCTTGGCCACTGCATCCTTCCAGCTGCGAAGCTTTGCCGTGCGCATGCGCCGTGCAATATCCTCCGCTGATGTCACCAGCATGAAGGCCTTTTCGAGCCGGGCCAGGCCGCGATCGTCATCGACATGTGACAGGTCCGGCGTGAGCCGATCGCGCGCGGAGCCGGGCTCCATGATCAACAGCGCGCAGAGCCGCGTGGTCAAGTCGGACGGCCCCAGCACGCGCGCGCCGAACGGCTGCACAACGAATTTCAATATACCGGCGACAAATCGGTTGGGGAAGTTGGCGAGAATCTCGGCGAAACGGTTCTCGATGGTGCGGAAGCCGGAATGCATGCACCATTCCAGCGCTGCAAAATCGATCTGCTGGCGACCCTCGTCCTCGAAGCGCTTTAAGGCTGCGGACAGCAGATACAATTCGGACAGAATATCGCCGAACCGCGCCGACAGCATTTCCTTGCGCTTCAGCGCGCCGCCCATGGTCAGCAGCGCCATGTCGGCCGATAGCGCGAATGCCGCTGAATAGCGCGACAACTGGCGATAGAACATGGTGGCATCGCCGGCATTGGGCGCCGGCGCGATCGCGCCGCCGGTCCAGCTACGACCCCAGGCGCGGAACAGCGTGGTGACACTATGGCCGACATGCTTCCAGAACGCGGTGTCGAACGCCGCAAGGCCTCTGGCCTTGTCGGGATCGCCGAGCGCATTCATTTCCTGCAGCAGATAGGGGTGTGCGCGGGTGGCGCCCTGGCCGAAGATGATCAAGTTGCGGGTGAGGATGTTGGCGCCTTCGACGGTGATGCCCACCGGCACCGAGCGATACAGGTTGCCGAGATAGTTTTGCGGGCCATCGATCACCGCCTTGCCGGCGTGAATATCCATGGCGTCGTCGATGGCGATGCGCAGCCGCTCGGTAGCATGCAGCTTCATGATGCCGGAGATCACCGCCGGATGATGCCCCTGGTTGAGCGCCGCGCAGGTCAGCCGGCGTGCTGCGTCGAGCAGATAGGCGGTGCCGGCGATACGCGCCAGCGGCTCCTCGATGCCCTCGAACTTGCCGATCGGCACGTTGAACTGCTCGCGCACCCGCGCATAGGCGCCGGTGGTGCGGGCCGCATAGGCCGCACCCGCCGCGGACAGTGACGGCAGCGAGATGCCGCGGCCGGCCGCCAGCGCGCTCATCAGCATCTTCCAGCCCTGGCCGATACGCGCCTGCCCGCCGATGATGTAGTCCATCGGAATGAAGACGTCGCGGCCGCGGTTCGGGCCGTTCTGGAACACCTGCATCGACGGCAGATGGCGGCGGCCAATCTCGACGCCGGGAAGATGCGTCGGGATCAGCGCCACGGTGATGCCGAGTTCGTCCTCTGAGCCGATCAGGTGGTCGGGATCATAGGCCTTGAAGGCAAGACCCAGCAGGGTCGCGACCGGACCCAGCGTGATGTAGCGCTTGTGCCAGTTGAGGCGCAGGCCAAGGACGTCGCGGCCCTCGAAGGTCCCCTTGCAGATGATGCCGGTGTCGATCATCGACGCCGCATCGGAGCCGGCTTCCGGACTGGTCAGGCCGAAGCAGGGAATATCGGTGCCGTCGGCAAGGCGGGGCAGCCAGTGGCTTCGCTGCGCGTCGGTGCCGAACTTCATCAGCAACTCGCCCGGCCCGAGCGAATTGGGCACCATCACGGTCACTGCGGCGGTGGCCGAACGCGACGATATCTTGCGCACCACTTCGGAATGCGCGTAGGGCGAGAAGCCGAGGCCGCCGAACTCCTTCGGGATGATCATGCCGAAGAATTTTTCGCGCTTGATGAAGTCCCAGACCTCGGGCGGCAGGTCGCGCAGCTCCCAGTTGATCTGCCAGTCGTCGACCATGGCGCAGAGCTCATCGACCTGGCCGGTCATGAACGCCTGCTCTTCCGCGGTCAGCTTCGCCGGTTTGACCGCCAGCAGCTTGTCCCAGTCGGGATTGCCGGTGAACAGGTCGGCATCCCACCACACATCACCCGCCTCCAGCGCCTCGCGCTCGGTGTCCGACATGGTCGGCAATACGCCCTTCGCCCAGGCGAAGATCGGCTTGGTGAGGATGTCGCGGCGAAATGAAAATGAGCTCATGGAAACCTCCTGGTCGAGGCGACCGCACGGCCACGAAGGCCGGCATCACGACAAGACATTCGCTCCTGGGGTGGCGTTCCGGCCCGTGTTGCGGCACTCGCGAGCCCGGACGGGGGCCACCGTTAACCGGACCATACGCCTTCGGTTCCGGAAACGCGATTTCCCCGGGCGTGGCGTGTCGTCACGCGGGCATTTTGCCGCTCAGTCGGGCCGGTTCATCTCGAACATGGCGTCCTGCCTGATCTCGAAATAATCGCCCCTGCGGCCGGCGCGCACGATCGGGTGCGCCAGCGCGGTCTGGTACACGCCGTCCTTGATGAGGCTCTTGTCGATATGGACGGCAACGACCTCGCCGAGGGTCAGCCAGCCCGCCAGTTCGCGGCCGTCGGCAGCCTTCAACTGGATGATCTGGGTCAGCCTGCATTCGAATGCGACGGGGCTTTCGCCGACGCGCGGCACGTTGACGAGCTTGCACGGCACCTCGGTCAGCCCGGCGAGCGTGAACTCATCGACCTCCGGCGGCACATGGGCGGCCGTGGCGTTCATCTGCTTGGCCAGATCCATCGTCGCCAGATTCCAGACGAACTCGCCGGTCTGTTCGATGTTGGCGATACTGTCTTTGCGGGACGTGCTGGAAAAGCCGATGATCGGCGGGGTGTAATTGAAGCCGTTGAAGAAGCTGTAGGGCGCCAGATTGACGTTGCCCTTGGCGCCGCGCGACGAGATCCAGCCGATCGGCCTCGGCGCGATAATGGCATTGAAGGGATCGTGCTTGAGGCCGTGGCCGTTGACCGGCTCGTAGAAATGCAAGTCCTTGTTCTCGGTCACGGCGATCGCCCCTGTGATGTCTATGGTGCGCTGTCGTCTAGCCGCGCGGGGCCAGCCCGGCAAGCACGAAGTCGATCATCTGATCCAGGGTCGGGCCGGGCTTGTCGGCGCATTGTGCGATCATCTGCGGATGGAAAAACCGCAGCATCGCGGTGCAGGTGGACATCGCCGCCAAAGGCACGTCCGGGGCGTGGAATTCACCTGAAGCGGCCCCCTCGGCGATGACAGTGCCGATGCTGCAAGTAATCTTCTCCATATGGGCGACGCAGACATTCCAGCTCTGCTCCATGGCGATGGCCACCATCTCGTGCAGCTTGGAATCGCCGACATAGCGCTCGCAGTTCATGCGGTGGATCGACGTCAGCAGCTCGCGCAGCCGCTGCGCTGCCGGCTCGCGCGCCGCGACAATGACCTGTGCGGCGTCCTCGACCTCGCCCATCAGGCGCTTCGCCACGCCCTCATTGATCGATTTCTTCGAGTCGAAGAAGCGATAGACGTTGGCGGGGCTCATCCGCAGCACCTTGGCGATGTCCGCCACGGTGGTCTTCTGATAGCCGATTTCGCGAAACAGACGTTCCGCCACCACGAGGATGCGGTCTCGCATATCGGCTTCGATATTGTCGGAAATCAGCGTCATGTCAGGAATCAATCTTCAATTATTCCGCGGCCGCAGCAAGGGGAAATGCAGGATGGGGATCGCCATGCTGCGTTGCAGAATCAGCGTTCTCGCCCGGACCGCGCTCCTCCAGGCTGTTGCGAAACCATAGCGCATAAAGGCCGGGCAGATACAGCAGGGTGAGGAAGGTGGCGACGAACAGCCCGCCCATGATGGTGATGGCCATCGGCCCCCAGAACGCCGAGCGCGACAGCGGAATCATCGCCAGGATGGCCGCCAGCGCGGTCAGCACCACCGGCCGGGCGCGGCGCACCGTGGCTTCCACGATGGCTTCGCGCCGGGTCAGGCCATGACTGACGTCGGTCTCGATCTGATCGACCAGAATGACCGCGTTGCGCATGATCATCCCGGCCAGCGCGATCAGCCCCAGCAAGGCCACGAAGCCGAACGGCGCGTTGGCGACGTTGAGCCCCAGCGAGGCGCCGACGATGCCCAAGGGCGCTGTCAGGAACACCAGCACCAGCCGCGAAAAGCTCTGCAGCTGGATCATCAGCAGCGTCAGCATGATGATGATCATCAGCGGAAACAGCACGGCGATCGAGGCATTGCCCTTGGCGGATTCCTCGAACGCGCCGCCCGCCTCGATCCGATAGGCCGGCTCCAGACTGTTGCGGATATCCTGCAGCTTCGGCGCGATCTGGCTGGTGACATCGGGCGGCTGCACGCCGTCAATCACGTCGCCGCGCACGGTGATCGCCATATCGCGGCTCCGCCGCCACAGGATCGGCTCCTCGTGGGCGTATTCGATCCTGGCGATCTGCGACAACGGCACCGCGACGCCATTGCGCGATGTGATGGTGAGGTCGCCGACCCGGCCGAGGTCGAGCCGCTCGGAAGCGACCGCGCGGGCCACCACGCCGACCTTCTCGACGCCGTCGCGGACGGTGGTCACCGGCGCGCCCGAGATGAGCATCGCCAGCGACTGCGACAGGTCCTGAGGTGTCAGGCCGAGCGCGCGGGCGCGGTCCTGATCGACCACCAGCTTCAGGTATGGCGTCTGTTCGTTCCAGTCGAGATGCGGATCGATCATGTTGGGGTTGGCGCGCATCACGTCGCGGACCTTGTAGGCGATCTCGCGCACCTTGGCGGTATCCGGGCCGACCACCCGGAATTGAACGGGGAAGCCGACCGGCGGGCCGAAGTTGAAGCGATCGACGCGCACCCGCGCCTCGGGCAACTGCCCGTCGGCGACGGTCTTCTCGATCCGCGCCTTGATGCGCTCGCGCGCCTCGACATCCTTGGCGACGATGACGATCTCCGCAAAGGCCTCGTTGGGCAGCTGTGGATTGAGCCCGAGCCAAAACCGCGGCGAGCCTTTGCCGACATAGGCGGTATAGGTCGCGATGTCCTTGTCGTCCTTGAGCAGCACCTCTGCCTTCTTGACGGTCTCGGAGGTCACGTTGAAGGCGGTGCCTTCCGGCAGCCGCAGCTGCAGGAACAGTTCCGGCCGTTCCGACAGCGGGAAGAACTGCTGCTGCACATGGCCAAAACCGACGATGGAAGCGGCAAAGATCCCGACCGTGGCCGCCACCACCTTGATGCGGTGCTCGACGCACCACGCAATGATGCTGCGCAACCCGCGATACATGCGGGTCTCGTAGACCGCGTGCGGATCGTGGTTGGCATTGCCGTGGGCGGCGAAATTGGGCAGCAGCTTGACGCGGATGTAGGGCGTGAAGATCACCGCGACGAACCATGACGCCACCAGCGCGATCGCCACGATCCAGAAGATGCCGCCGGCATACTCGCCGACCGCGGAATTGGCGAAGCCGATCGGCAGGAAGCCGGCGGCCGTGACCAGCGTACCTGTGAGCATCGGAAACGCGGTGGATTCCCAGGCAAAGGACGCCGCGCGGACGCGGTCCCAGCCCTGTTCCATCTTCACCACCATCATCTCAACGGCAATGATGGCGTCGTCGACCAGCAGGCCGAGCGCGATGATCAGCGCGCCCAGCGTGATGCGATGCAGGTCGAGCGACATGGCATTCATGACGATGAAGACGATGGCCAGCACCAGCGGCACCGACAGCGCCACCACGATGCCAGTGCGCCAGCCCAGCGCCAGGAAGCTGACGAACAGCACGATGCAAAGCGCCTCGATGAAAGAGCGCACGAACTCACCAACGGCATGCTCGACCACCAGCGGCTGGTCGGCGATCTGCTCGACCTCGATGCCCTGCGGCACCGCCGTCATGAAGTCGTTCTTGGCCTTTTCGACTTCCTTGCCTAGGTCGAGAATGTTGGCGCCGTTGGCGGTGACCACGCCGATGCCAAGCGCCGGTCTGCCCTTCTGGAACACCTTGTAGTCCGTGGGATCCACGAAGCCATGGGTGACCGTGGCGATGTCACCGAGCCGGAAGGTGCGGCCGCCGCTCTCCACCGGCGTTTCCGCCACGGCCTTCGCACCATCGAGCGCGCCGGTGACGCGCAGCGGCACGCGCTGCGACGAGGTCTCCACCGTGCCGGCCGGGGTGATGGCATTCTGCTTGGCCAGCGAATCGAACAATGTCTGCGGCGTGATGCCGAGCGTGGCGAGCTTGGCGTGCGAGAACTCGACGTAGATCTTCTCGTCCTGGGTGCCGTAGATATTGACCTTGGTGACTCCAGCCACCTTCAGCAGCCGCTGTCGCATGCCTTCGGCGGCCTTCTTGAGCTGCGCATAGTCGGCGCCGTCGCCGGTCATCATGTAGAGGATGGAGTCGACGTCGCTGTATTCGTCGTTGATGTTGAGATTGATCAAGCCGGACGGCAAGGACGGCTGCACGTCGGCGATCTTCTTGCGCAGCAGGTAGAACAGGTACGGCACGTCCTTGGGCGGCGCATTATCCTTGAACGACACCTGCATCGCGGTGAAGGACGCTTTCGAATAGGTCTGCACTTTGTCGAAATACGGCAGCTCTTGCAGCTTCTTCTCGATGGGATCGGCGACCTGCTCCTGCATTTCCTTGGCGGTGGCGCCGGGCCACATCGCCGAGATCACCACCACCTTGACGGTGAAGGAGGGATCCTCGGCGCGGCCGAGCTTCTGGTACGAAAAGAAGCCGGCGAAGCCGAGCGCCACGATCAGGAACAGGATCAGCGCGGGATGGCTGACCGACCAGGCGGAGAGGTTGAAGCGGTGCATCGGACTCTCTCCCGTCAGAACGTCAGCGCGGAAACGATGCGGACCTTCTGGGCCGGATCGAGCTTCTGCACGCCGAGCACCACGACCCTGGCGCCTTCGTCGACGCCGCCGCTGATGATGACGTCGCTGCTCTCGTAGGATTTCACGGTGACCGGCTGCAGCGCGACCCCGCCGCTGCCATCCACGACGTAGAGCGAGGCGTTGCCGCCCTGGCTGAACAGCGCGGACAGCGGCAGGCGCGCGACGCGTTCGGTGGCGGGATCGGACAAGGTCAGCGTCGCGGTCATGCCGAGCGACACCCTGTCATCGGCCTCGGGCAGCGAAAATTTTGCGAGATAGGTGCGCGTCGCCGGATCGGCATTGGGCGCGATCTCGCGCAGCTTTGCGGTGTATTTCCTGTTCGGCTCGGACCACAGCGTCACCGTGGCGACGCCGTCTTTCGCGCGTCCCACAAGGGTTTCCGGAATCGCCACCACCGCTTCCTTCTCGGCAAAGCGCGCGACGCGGATGGCGGTCTGGCCGGATGACACCACCTGCCCGGCATCGATCAAGGTCGCGGTGACCACGCCGCGGGTGTCGGCGATCAGCGTGGCGTAAGACAGGCTGTTCCTGGTGAGTTCGACCGAGCGCTCGGCGCGATTGAGGCGCGCGCGCGCTTCGTCGGCGGAGGCCCTGGCCTGATCGACCGCGGCCTGGGTCGACCAGCCCTTGCTGCGCAATTCGTTGGCGCGGCCTTCGGCGGCCACGGCCTGGGCCACCACGCCGGTGGCGGCGCTGAATTCGGCGACCGCCTGCTCCGCCTGCAGCTTCAGGTCGACCTCGTCGAGAACTGCCAAAGGCTGACCGATTTCAACGGTTTGCCCGACTTCCACCAAGCGTTTTGCCACTTTGCCGGGGACCCGAAAGCCCATGTCGGTCTCGATCCGCGGCTTGATGGTGCCGACAAAGCTGCGGGCCGGCGATTCCGGCGCGTAGTGCACCTCGGCGATCAGCACCGGGCGGGTGCTTTCGGCCTTTTCGGCGGGGGCCTTGCTGCAGCCAGCCAATGCAACAGCGGGCAATATCGCCAAGGCTGCAGCTAGTGGTTTGAAAGAACGACGGAAATTCAGCTGGCCAAACATCGGGCGCTCCTCGACTGCGGGTCGGGAGAAACCTGGACTGGCGACTGACGATTGTCAATATTCGTCAGTGATCACAATTTGGTCAAGTGCCGACGATTCCGGCAGGCCGGCAGCGCCCATCTGGTCCTGCCGCCGCCGCCGCCAAATCGTTGCGGAATCGATGCGGCAAACCCGCGGCAAAGCTGCGACCGCCGATTTGCTTGCAGCGGAATCGTGGCGACACCGCGCAGATTTTGGGATGACAGCCGTAACATCCTGTTTCGGCAATCGATTTGCGTGTCGAGTCCCTCCGCCGCGCTATTTGACGCGCAGCGGCGCCACCGGCGTGACGAATTCCGTCGTGGTCTCGTGCTTGCCGAACAGCACCAGCAGACCGGCGATCAGCGGCAGGACCGCCAGCACCAGCAGGCCGGTCGAGGTCGAGCCGGTCGCCTCCTTGATCCAGCCGATCAGATACGGCCCGCCGAAGCCGGCGAGGTTGCCAATCGAATTGATCAGCGCGATGCCGCCGGCCGCGGCGGTGCCGGAGAGCCACGCGGTCGGCAGCGTCCAGAACAGCGCGAAGGTGCAGAACACGCCGATGGCGGCGATGGTGATGGCGACCATGGTCAGCGTCGGGTCCTGGATATAGCCGCAGGCGCCGAGCGCCAGCGCGGTGAGCAGCAGCGGCAGCCCGACATGCCAGACCCGTTCGCGGGTCTGGTCGGAATGCCGCGCCCACAGCACCATGGCCACCGAGCCGAATAGATAGGGGATCGCGGTGACGAAGCCGGTCTGCAGGTTGCTGAAGCCGAACGCCTTGACGATCTGCGGCAGCCAGAACTGCATGCCGTAGAGCGCGCCGACGAAGCCGAAATACACCACGCTCAGCACCAGCACCTTTTTCGACGACAGCGCCTGCCCCAGCGTCATCCGGTGCTGCGCCTTGGCTTCGTGCTCGCTCGCGAGCTTCGCCGACAGCCAGGCCTTCTGCTCGACGCTCAGCCACGCCGCCTGCGACGGCCTGTCGGTGAGATAGAACCAGGTGACGATGCCAAGCACCACCGAGGGAATGCCCTCGATGATGAACAGCCACTGCCAGCCCTTGAGCCCGAGCGCGCCGTCGAGGCCGAGCAGCAGGCCCGACACCGGCGCGCCGATCACGGTCGACACCGGCACCGCAATGGCAAAGGCGGCGAGAAACCGCGCGCGGTATTCGGCCGGATACCAGTAGGTCAGATACAGGATGATGCCGGGGAAGAAGCCGGCTTCCGCCACGCCGAGCAGGAACCGCAGCGTGTAGAAACTCCAGGGACCGCTGACCATGGCCATCAGCGCCGAGATGATGCCCCAGCTCACCATGATGCGGGCGATCCAGCGGCTGGCGCCGAATTTTTCCAGCGCGATGTTGGAAGGCACTTCAAAGATGAAATAGCCGATGAAGAAGATGCCGGCGCCCCACGAGAACATGGTCGGCGTGAAGTGGAGCTCGGCATTCATGGTAAGCGCGGCGAAGCCGAGATTGACGCGGTCGAGATAGGCCAGGAAATAGGCCAGCACCAGAAACGGAATCAGCCGCAGCGAAATCGCGCGGATGGTCGAGGTCTCGATGTCGGCCTTGCTGCTGCGCATCATGGCGCGCGCGCCAGCGGCGGTCTGGCTCATGGCGTTCTCTCCCGGTCATTCTTGTTCGGCATCTGACGTGCCGCATTGCGTGGGAGAGGTTTACCTAAACCGGGGCGAGCGAGCAACGGCCATCCGCGGGCGCGGGCGCGCCATGGGCGCACGCAACGATTCGGATCACGCCCTCATCCCGAGGAGCGGCCACGTGGTTCATCTCGAAGACATGAAGCATAGTCATCCGCATCGTTCGATACGGCGCCATTGCACCGCAGACCCTCGCACACTACGGCGGCGATGGTGTGCTACAGTGTCCGAATGAGCGGGGCGAAGCGACATATTCTCCAGGTCATTGAGGGAGCATGCATGAATGAAGCGCAACCCGCCGTACCGGGGGCCGTGCTCGTACTCCTAACACAATGTTGTCATGGCGGGGCTTACCCCGCCATGCACCTCAGAGGATTTCAACGCCGCTTTCTGCCTGTCTGTTTGCGCACTGCTCGGCCTTTCTTGCTTTTGGATGATGCGAGTTTGCGAGATTCGAACGCAGCGCCAGAATCATAGGGAAGCCACCACGCGTGGCCATCCTCGTCGTCGGGGATCGCTGGAAGGCGACCTACAATCTGGTCAGGGCTGATCCCCGCCAAGACCTGAAGCACATCGGCAATGACCCACGGAGATAGGCGATAATATTGATGTCCATAGTGGGTTTCTCCGTTGTCGCCCTGGGTCGATCCCACGTCCGAACAGTCTACGGAGGTCACCGTCGCGGGCAGTTTCCGCAAATCGCGCGGTCCCCATGCTCCCAGGCGAGACACCTTATTGATCACCTGGCTCACGGTGAGCGCCAGATCGCCGGCGTTCTTGTAGACCGCGACCTTTTTGGCAAGGGTAATAAGGGGCTTGAGTTCCGTTGCCTTGGACAGCGAATCATAGTTCTCATCGGCCGCCATCAGGAAAGCGCCTTCAAAAAGCGTCTTGTTGCGCTCTTTCGCTGGAATAAGCTGCAGCGCGTTCCGCAGCGCATAGTTTCCCATTGAATGAGCAACAATATTCAGGATAGGCGAGCCCGTTTGCAGCGCAACAAGAAATGCGAACAACTTCCGAAGAGAGTCAGCAATTGCGTTTGCCGATTTCATCGCGGCATCGCGATCCGCCTTGTAGCTTGGCAGATCGAGCTTTCCTTGCGAAGGCCAGGAGAAGCAGAACACGTTCGATGCCCGATAGTTATGCGCGAGCTGCGCAGCCCTGCTCATCGATACAAGAAAAGTCGAATCGAACCCTGGAAGTAATACGAGTCCATATGCAGATAGTCGCGCCATTGATTTCAGAGCGAGGTTGGCTGCGACGTGGTCGCGTGCGAATGAGACAATATCGTTCGCACCATGGACCTGCTCCTGATAGGTCGCGGCGTCGATCGGCGGATCGACCTGCAGCGTCGTGATATCCGGCACCCAGCCGCTGTCGGGACGATCCGACCAGTGGACGACATTGATGGATCCCGTGACGTAGCGCTTCGGATTGTTATCACGAAATTTTGGACCAAAGAGATCCGGCCCGGGGACCGGGTTTCGATTGGTCGCAAACCGCACGCGAATAATGTCGGACATGGAAAACATCCTTTGTTTTTTACGGCAAATCGAAGCCGCCGAAGGCGGGCTTCGATCGCCTCTACAGCTGCCTTGTTGGAGTTATTGGCATTGCACTTCGAATATGGGTGAGGTGGTGGATTCCCTGTAGGCAACGTCGAACAACAGAGATTTTCCTGTTTCGAAGATCGACAGCGCCTGCGTTGCGAAGCCCGGTTTTTCACTCAGAGGCTTAGCCGATCGCGTAGGAGAAAATATCGCTGCATCCTTGAAGACATCAGCAACATTCGTGCTCGGATTGCCGAATGCACACGAGAGACCTTCGTGCGTATCATTATCGTCCCTGCCGGCCGCGCAGGCCCCCGCCAAATTTGCGTTGTAACTGTAAGAACATTGCGTACCAAGAGGCTCAATACCGCATTGCTTCACCGGATTCCCCGCATTGTAGAACGTGCAAGTAAATTTGGCGGCATGCGCGGGAAGACTGAGAGCCGCAGCAATCGCGACGGCAAGCGGAAGCGTGGACTTGCGCATTTTATCCTCCAATAAATGGCGCCGCGTCATTGCGGCTTTGGATAGGTTTTCACTCCGCGTCCAAGCCGCCGTCTTTCCATCGTCAACGGATCGTCAAATCCTGCGCCGACTGCGTCCGGCCACACCGCCGACGTCAGAGTTTGCCCTGCGCGATCGTTGGTTTGATTGAAACGCCTATTGCGACCCTATTGAAAATAATGCACTTTTAGGATGTATTCCGGATATGGACACGACGGGGACAGCGCGGGAGGCAACTTGATAGTTGCGGGCAAGTCTTTGAACGGGCGCCGGCGCGCCCCGATGCCGCGTCGTGGCGTTCACGCGACTATCGGCCGTTTCGGGGGCTGCCGGTGATCCAGTCCCCGTCCTTGCATTCACCGGTGGCCATCGATGATCTGAAGAACCCGTTGGGCCTGCGCATTCACGTGATCGGGCCGATGAAGGTGCTCGACCTGCAGGGGAACATTGTCGAAATTCAAAGCAAGCGGGCGCGCGCTTTGCTCGGCTGCCTGTGCCTCAGCCCTGGCGAGCGCATGTCGCGCGGTCGTCTGGCCGGCCTGCTCTGGGACCGGTCGCCCGAACAGCAGGCCCGCGCCAGCCTGAGGCAGGCGCTGTATGACCTCAGCGCGGCGATCGACGATCTGGCGCCGACATTGCTGCTGGTCGACCGCGAATATGTCTCCCTGCAACCCAGCCACTGCTGGATCGATGCCGCCTCGCTGCTCAGTCCGCTCGGCGATCGCCGGGATGAAGCGCAGGATTTACTGGCACCGCCGGCGGAGCGCCTGCTCGAGGACTTCGACGGCCTCTCCGCGGCGTTCGACCAGTTTCTGCAAAGCGAGCGCACCCGCCTGCACAACAGCCTGAAACGATCGCTTGAAACGCAACTCGACGAGGCCGCCGCCACAGGCAAGACCGCGGCGGAATATGCCGGCATTGCCCGCAAGCTGATCACCATCGAACCCACCCACGAAGGCGCCGTTCGGGCCTTGATGCGGGCATTTGTCGAACTCGGCGACAGGGCCCAGGCCATCCGCGAATTCGAGCGGTTTCGGCGAACCCTGCGGGTCATGCTGGATATCGATCCGTCGCGGGAAACCCACGCGCTCTATGAGGCCACCCGCGCCTTGCGCAGCCCCGGCGCAGCCGGCAGGCTGGCGACCGCGCCGACGGAAATACACACGGACACACCGCTGACGCATGACGTCCCGCGCCGGCCTTTCGTTGCCGGAAAGGACCCTCCCAAGGCGCCGGACCGCATTTCCATCGCCGCCCTGCCGTTCCAATCCTCCAGCACCGACGCTATCAGCTTGCAGATCGTCAACGGCATCGTTGACGAGATCATTGGGTGTCTGTCGCGCATCAACGGCTTCTTTGTCATTTCGCGAATGTCGACCTCGTCCTTTGGAGGCTCGTTGCAGCGACCGCAGGAGATCGCGGAGGCGCTGGGCGTGCGATACCTGTTGACCGGCGGGGCCGCCTTCGCCGGCGAGCGCAGCCGGTTCACCATCGAACTGACCGACAGCCACACCGGCCAAGTGCTGTTTTCCCGAAAATACGATGAGTCGGCGCGCGACATTTTCGATCTTCAGGACCGCGTCTCATACGACGTGGTTCGCCGGATCGCCCTGTTCCTGCGGGAGCAGGAACTGAAACAGATCCGCACCAAGCGTCCGGAGCATTTTGACGCCTACGACCATCTGCTTCGCGGCATCGACAGCATGCAGAATTCGTCGCCCGCAGTGTTTGACACTGCTCGCGCGAGTTTCGACGCCGCCATCAGCATGGACCCGCACTACGCGGCCGCGCATGCCTGGCTCGCCTACTGGTATGTGCTGCGCATCGGTCAGGGTTGGTCGCCGGATCCGGTTGCCGATACAATCAAGGCGGACCTTGCGGCCTACAAGGCCACCGACTGTGACAGCTCGGATTCACTCGGCCTGGCCGTTCACGGGCACATCGCTTCCTACCTCTACAAGGATTTCACACTGGCCTTCGAACGGTTCGATCACGCATTGGCGACCAATATCAATTCAGCACCGGCGTGGTTATGGGCTGCCGGCGCCCATGCCTGGATGGGAGACGGCAAGCAGGCGATCGAGAAAGCCGAACGCGCCATCGCGCTTTCGCCGTATGACCCGCTCGCTTACGCTTTCACAGGCATCGCCGGCATGGCCTATCTTATCGACGGTCAGCTTGATCGCGCCGTCGAATTCGGGCTGCGCTGCATCCAGCAGAACCGCACCTATACACATGCGTATCGGCTGTTGGTGTTTGCGCTGAGCCTCGCCGGAAAATCGGAGCAGGCGAAAGCCGCGGCCCGCCAGCTTCTTGAATTGGAGCCAACGCTCACCGTTGCGCGGTTTCGGGAGCGATATCCCGGCAATGCCTATGCAAATTGCGAGATGTTATGTGAAGCTTTGAAGCAGGCCGACATCCCGGTTGGATGAAATCGATAGCAGCTGTGTCGAGAGCTCAGTTCTAAGTCAGGGGGAGGCGAGAATGACCAATCACGGTTTTGTCAGCGGAAGCGCCAATGTCGGCATTGAAAGCGGCAGCAGCGGGAGTAGTGGCAGCAGCGGGAGCAGCGGCAGCGTATTCGACGTCTCGGGGCTCGGGGCATTTTCAGGCGAGATTACAAGTCCGCTGCTCGCGCAGGCTCTGATCGCGACCCGCGGCGAACTGGTCTATGGGCAATCCCCGGACAGGCCGCGCTTTCAATTACCGGCCGACGGCATCCAGACCCCAGGCGACATGTCCGACTGGGACGCCGAGGTCAGGCGCATCATGTGCGTCACCGAATTCCTTTCCGCCTTCACCATCAATGCATCGCGTCATCAACTCGAGCCAAAACAGGATGGGTGGGACATCATTACTGTCCCGACTCCGTTAACCTCTTCCGATGATCTTGAAAAGGAAATCAAGGAAGTCCTGAAAGCGGCTGAATTCCGCGACGACAGGCTCGGCGAAATATTGAGTCAATATGCGCAACCGACCTCCTATTACGCGATGGTGCTGAATCTCAATCCGGGCCGGCATCGCAACGTGCTCGATCTGATGAGCGTCGCGCAGTATTGCGGAAAGTCGGTCGTCATGGAGTTCAAGCACCAGTTCAATATACCCAGACCTGCCGATGTCTGTCCCGACGTCGATCCGATGATCCAGACGCCCGGTCATGCATCCTACCCCGCTGGACACGCGACCGAAACGTTCATGCTGAGCACCATCCTGGCCGACCTTCTCAAAGGCAGCCTGAAGGGCGCATCGCGCGTTCCGAGCCCGATCAAGGGAAAGTCGGAGCAGGAGGAACAGTTGGACAAGCTGGCCGAACGCGTATCCTACAACCGCGTGATCGCAGGCTTGCACTACCCGATCGACATCGCAGCGGGAAAATCGCTTGGCATCAGCCTAGCGAAATTGATGATCGGCATAGCGGGCCAGAACGGCCATCTGCAATGGCTGTTCAGCAAGGCCAGGCAGGAACTCAAACACTGAGTTCAAGAGGGCGGCAGGTCGGGGACGACCTGCACGCCTGAGCACACCGGCGTTCCGTTACGGACCTGGATCAGACGCGTGATCGACGAATTCGTCGACAATCGCTTCGAGAAGCTTCCGAAGGTCGATACATGCGACCGGCTCGATCCCCGCCGGCAATGATTGATCCGCATCGGCGCGCGCGAGGAGCCCCGCCACAATGTCCATGGCGGGCTGCCCGCGGTGGTGCCTGTGCGGGCCGAGCCCGTAGGCCGCCAGCCCGCTGATGACTGCGGCTGACACGCTTGTACCGACCAGCCTGACGGGCCTTGCGCTCAGCGCTTGCGCGGCGCGCAATGAGCCCGGCGCGTAGATGTTCGGCTTGTTCGGCTTGGCGGAATTCAGCGTTGGCCCCAGCCCCGAGAATGCCAGCCTGGTGCCGTAGTCGGGGTTGCATGCCCCCACCACGATAGTCCTCGTACCGGTGCAGGCGCCACCGATCGTGCAGTCCTTGACCGTGTCTTCGAACCGCGATTGTTCCGCCGTCGCGCTCGTTCCGCGATCATCACGCTCTATCCACGCATGATAGTTGACCCTGACCTCCGACGGATTGGAGAGTTCGATTTTCCACAACCCGGCCGGCGCACACGGCCGGCTTGTGCCATCTTTCGGATCCTCCGTCGGACCCAACGCGACGAGGATTTGCCCTTGCCGCTGGTTTTCGAACCGGCTCGCATGAATGAGCATTCCAACACTGTCATGGTCGATATCGATTGGAGCATATTCGCCGGCATCAACCGGTGGCGTGCAATCACCACCTCCGGGGCGGATCATGCGGGCTTTCAGCGCGACATCGCCGGAATACCAGGCTTCCAGGAAATTCTGAGTCCGATCCCCAAGCGAGGCTCGCCAGCCAATCGCGATCGTTTGCTTCGGCTCGATGGTCCCGGACGTGTGGCAACCGGACATCGCCCCGTTGCCTGCCGACATCACGATGTAACGATCGTTTCGTCGCGAAATGAGCTCGTCAAGCCCGCGCTCCAGGAGCGAACTGCCGTCGTGCGGCCCTGTAAAAGCGTTGTAGCTGATGTTGACGACGGCCGGCTGGCCCGTCTCCTCGGCATGGGCAAAGATGTAGGCAGCGCCGTCGAGGATATGTCGGGCGGAAGCCTGGGCGGTATTCTCCCTGATGGCGTAGCGCGGCAATTGCACGAAAACGATGTCAGCCTTTGGTGCGATGCCGCCGCTGCCCGCAGCGATATCCATGAGATGGGTCCCGTGCGTAAAATCACTATCGCGAAAAATCCCGTGAATGAGTTCCTGCATGGGATACATGATCCGCCGGTACATTTCTCGCGCCGGCAGGCCATCCTCAAGCTGCCGCCGCAGAATCTCATTCATTTTCGCATTGGTCAGTTCCGCGCCGTAGCCGAAATGCGTGCCTTCACGCTCCCATGGCTCATTCCGTTGCTCCGCGAGAGGCGACTGATCCCAAAGGCGCACAACTCTGGTGCTGGGAGCGTCGGCAGCAGACGGCTGGATAAGAAAGTTCGGATGGCCAAAGGCACATCCGTTGTCGACAAAGCCTATGACGACGCCAGCGCCACTTCCGCTTGGGCCATCATGAATTGGAAGCTCTCCGGAATCGACCGCGAACTCGGTCAGTTGAGGCATGACTGGACAAGCCACGCGCAGTTCAGGGACGCGTTCGTTCATGGCCTGCGCGGCGGAAGGCGAAAGACTCATCGTGCCAAATTCGAGATTTTGCTGCCGATAATATGGAGCCACAGGAATCTCGTCGGGCCAGTCTGGCCCGGGGCGTTGCAACAGGAAGCCCATTTTCTCAGATGTTGCTTCAACGGCTCGCTCAGCGCCCGACAACTCTGCAGAACGATCTGCGGCTTCACCCAATTGCTGCAAATGCCATATGAGCCAAGGATCGATGGCTCTTGGACCTACGGAGCCAGGCGTTGAAGAATCCCCATTATTCTCGCCACTCAAGAGAAGCCTCCCTGCAGCAGGCACCCGTGGCCTCCCAATTCTGGAAAAACCACCCTAGGTCACCGTTAACGTACATAACAACCTGATCAATACAACCCAATTATAGAGCACTCGGCGACTGCGACGTCGCGGCCGCCGACCCTATCGATGCATCCGATACGGTCGTTGATGGGTTTCGCAAGGACTCAGCCGCCCCTGCCCTCGTGGCCTTGCGCGCGGCGGCGACGTCGACCGCGACGTTGCGCACCGTGCCGTCGCGCTCGACGCGCAGGTCG
>DATCUS010000328.1:0-12029 GCA_036561845.1 Tardiphaga sp.
GACCCGGCCGGCGACCGCGCTGGCCATGGTGGCGGTGGCCGCCGGCTTCGTCCTGACCTGGCTCGGCGAGTCCGGATCGACGCTGGCGCTGGGCCTGCTGGTGGCGGCGGCCATCGTGCTGGACTTCGGCATGGCCGCCAATCTGGTGCTCGGACAACGCGCCATCTTCACGCTGGGGGCCGAGCTGCGCGGTCGCCTCAACGGCCTGTACATGGCGACGTTCTTCGTCGGCGGCGCCATCGGCTCGGCGCTCGGCGGCTGGGCCTACGCCCATGGCGGCTGGGCGCTGGCCTCGATGATCGGGATCGCGTTCCCGATCGCCGCTCTTCTCTACTACGCAACGGAAAAAAGGTGATCCATGCAAATCCTCCCCAACTCCTTGTCGACGTCGCGCGCGCGGTCCCGCCTGGGCAGTCTGGTTCTCGGCGTCGCTCTCGTCGCGAGCGCGCTGGTGCCAGCGCGGCTCCAGGCTGAACCGCAGGTCGCCGCGGCGTTCGATCCCGCAAGCTTCTGGACCACCTTTCATCACGGCACCGTCAGCGTGAACGGCGTGCGCCTGCATTATGTGGAGGGCGGCAGCGGCGCACCGCTGCTGCTGATCCCCGGCTGGCCCGAGAGCTGGTACGCCTGGCGGCGCGTCATGCCCGCGCTCGCCGCGGCCGGCCGCCATGTCCTGGTCATCGATCCGCGCGGCATGGGCGATTCGAGTCACCCATCCTCGGGTTACGATCTGAAGACGGTGGCAGCCGACGTTCATGGACTCGTCGAAGCGCTCGCTCTGACCAAGGACGGGCCGATCGATGTCGCCGGCCACGATGTCGGCGCCTGGATCGGCTACGCCCACGCCGCGGACTGGCCCGGCGACGTCAAGCGCCTGGCGCTGTTCGATGCCGCATTGCCCGGCGTGACGCCGCCGGCACCGGCCGGCATTCCCACCGACGCTGCAAATGTGAAGTCATGGCATTTCGCCTTCAACCGGCTCGACGATCTGCCGGAGTTGCTGGTGCAGGGACGCGAGCGCGAATACCTCACCTGGCTGTTCCAGAACAAGGCGTCGAAGACCTGGGCAATCGGCGCGGCCGACCTCGATGAATATGTCCGTGTCTACCGCCAGCCGGGCGCGGTCCGCGCCGGCTTCGCCTATTATCGCGCGGCATTCGGCAGCGAGGGGCTGGCGCAAAGCCGCGCGCGTGCCCAGCACAAGCTCGCGATGCCGGTGCTGGCGATCGGCGCCGAATTCGGCGTCGGCGATAATCTGGTCGACGTGCTGCGCTCCGCCGCCACCAATGTCAGCGGCGGCACCGCCCGGGGATGCGGACATTTCGTGCCGGAAGAGTGCCCGGACGTCGTGATCGACGGTCTCAAGAACTTCTTCAAGTAACGGCGAACGGAAGCAGGCAGCACCGGGCTAATTGGATTCGTGCCCCGGACGCGGTGCACTGCGCCACCTGACGATGCGAAGCATCGTAGGGTGGCGTGGTGCGCCGCAGAGCCGGGGCCCAGCTGCCTGCAAGGATCATGCGGGATCCCGGATCTGCGCAGCAGCATGCGATGCTTCGCATCGTCATGCCGCAGCGCGTCCGGGAAACCGTCTCACGAGATTGCGCTACAGCTCCAGCAGCCCGCCGTCGCCGTCCTGCGCCGCGAAGGCCAGCAGCGTGCCTTTCGCATTCCAGGCCAGCGCCGTGACCGGCTCGCCCTTGTTGGCGCGCACCAGGATTTCGGCGCCGTCGGTCATCCGCACCATCAAAATGGTGCCGTCGCTGTAGCCGCAGGCCAGGATATCCTGCTTCGGATGGCAGGCCACCATGGTGACCTTGGCCTTGAGCGGCGCCAGCATCGCCGGCTCCTTGCCCATCGGGCCGTCCTTGCTGCCGAATGGCCAGACGATGACGCTGTCGGCGCCGGAGGTCGCCAGCGCCTTGCCGCCGGCGGCCCAGGAAATCGAGCGCACCCGCGCCGGATAGCCGGTCATCCGCATGTGCTTGCCGTCCGCCAGCCGCCAGCCATGCAGCGCCGGTTCGTGCATCGCCGTGACCAGAAACTTGTTGTCCGGGCTGAAGGTGACGCCGAGATGCGACCCGGCCCATTCCAGCACGTCGGCATTGGCCGCCATGTTGGGAAACCACAGCGTCACGCCGTTGTAGTGCGCGATCGCCAGCCGCAGCCCCTTCGGTGCGAAAGCGAGACCGCCGACGGTCGACGGCACCTCGAAGAATTTTTCCTCGCCCTTCGGCGGACGCACGAAGGCGACCTTGCCGACCGACCACGCCACCGCGCCGTCGGGATGCAAAGCGACGTTGTCGATCCAGCGCCGCTTGGCGTCGGTGGCCAGCGTGGTCACCTCGCCCTTTCTATCCAGCGCTATGAGCTTGCCGTCGTCGCCGCCCATCACCACGCGGTTGCCGTCGGAGGCGGCGCAGAGAATGCCGCCGCTCGCCACCGCAACCGGCGTCTGCTCGCCGCTGCCGCTGACCAGCGTGACAGTCTCCTCGGCGCCGACGAAGGCGGCGCGATCGCCGAGAAAATGAATCGCGATGACCTGCGCACCGATCACCACCGGCTTGACGCGGTCGGTGACCGAGACGATGGATTCCTGCTCCTGCAGCGGATTGAAGTCGCTCATCACGCGGGAATGCAGTTGGCGAAGCCGTCGCGGATCATCTGCTCCGGCAGGTCGCGGCCGATGAAGACGAGGCGGCTCTCGCGCTTCTCGTCATCCTTCCACGGGCGCTGGTGGTCGCCTTCCAGCATCATGTGCACGCCCTGGAACACGTAGCGGTCGTCGTCGCCTATGAACGACAGGATGCCCTTGGAGCGCAGCATCTTGGCGCCTTCGGCGGCGACCAGCCCCTGCAGCCACGGCATGAAGGTGGCGGCGTCGAGCGGCTTGTCTGACCGCAGCGACAGCGACTGCATGTCCTCGTCGTGATAGTGCTTCATGCCGCCGTGGTCGTGGTGATGATGGTCGTGACCGTGATGATCGTGGTCATGATCATGCGCGTCGCCGGCATCGAGGAATTCCGGCTCGATCTCGAGGATGCGGTCGAGATCGAAGGCGCCCTGCTCCAGCACGTCGGACAGCTTGACCTGCGCGCGCTCGGTGCGATGCAGCTTCGCGTAGGGGTTGATGGCGCGGATGCGCGCTTCGACTTCGGCGAGCTCCGGCTTGGTGACGAGATCGATCTTGTTGAGCACGATGACGTCGGCGAAGGCGATCTGGTTCTTGGCTTCCGGCGCATCCTTGAGCCGCTCGCTCAGCCACTTGGCATCGGCCACCGTGACCACCGCGTCGAGTCTCGTGTGCAGCTGCACGTCCTCGTCGACGAAGAAGGTCTGCGCCACCGGCGCGGGATCGGCGAGGCCGGTGGTCTCCAGGATGATGGCGTCGAACTTGCCCTTGCGCTTCATCAGCCCGTCGAGAATCCGCACCAGGTCGCCGCGCACCGTGCAGCAGACGCAGCCGTTGTTCATCTCGAACACTTCCTCGTCGGCGCCGATGATCAGGTCGTTGTCGATGCCGATCTCGCCGAATTCGTTGACGATGACCGCGTATTTCTTGCCGTGGTTCTCCGACAGGATGCGGTTCAGGAGCGTGGTCTTGCCGGCGCCGAGATAGCCGGTCAGCACGGTCACGGGGATTTTGGCGGCGGTCGTTTCAGACATGGTCACTCCGGCGGGGCTTTTGGCGCGCCTGCAGCAGGGGTGCCCCTGCGCTAGCTGGTCAGCGCGCTCGTCAGCGCCTTTATATTGTGCCTGACCATATCAATGTAAGTGGGGGCGTCGCCGTTTTCCCGGGTCAGGCTGTCGGAATACAGCGTGCCGCCGATCTTGGCCCCGGTCTCGGCGCTGATCCGGCGCATCAGCCGGGGATCGCTGATATTTTCCAGGAACACCGCGGGGATCTTGCCGGTCCTGACCAAGGTGATGATGACCGCGATATCGCGGGCACTGGGCTCGGCCTCGGTGGAGACGCCCTGCGGGGCGATGAAGGCGAGGCCGTAGGCGTCAGCGAAGTAGCCGAACGCGTCATGGGTGGAGATCACCTTGCGACGGCCCTGCGGAATCGTGGCCACCGCGCGGCGCACCTCGCCATCCAGCGCGTCCAGCTTCGCCAGATAGGCCTCGGCATTGGCGTTGTAGGACGCGGCACCGGCGGGGTCAGCGGCGCTCAACGCTTTCAGGATGTTGGCCACGTAGATCTTGGCGTTGGCCACCGACTGCCAGCCGTGCGGATCGGCATGGCCGTCCAGCTTGCGGGTCGCGATGCCGTCGCTAGCGGCGACGATGGTCGCCTTGCCGCCGGAGGATTGCACCAGCCGCGGCAGCCAGCCTTCGAGGCCGAGCCCGTTGACGATCAGCAGTTTCGCATCGGCGATCTTCTTCGCGTCGACCGGCGACGGCGTGTAGACGTGGACATCACCGTCAGGACCGACCAGCGTGGTGACACTGACGCGATCGCCGCCGACATTTTTGGCGAAGTCGCCGAGGATCGAGAAGCTCGCCACGACATGGATTTTTTCCTGCGCGGAAGCACCCGAAATGCCAGCAAAACCAAGGGCTAACAGGGAGCCCAGAACGACACGGAAACGCCACATGAATTGCACCACTTCGCCTCAAGATTTGGGGCTTACGCCTCGAGATGCCGGCCGGGAAACAACTGCCGGACCAAGCCACTGACATTGCCGAACAAAACCGAGATCACGTAGATTCCGGCCGCGACCAGGATGATCGCCGGCCCGGACGGCACTTTGGTCTGAAACGACAGCACCAGTCCGAGGTAGCCGGCCAGCATCGCGCTCGCCACCGCGATGACGATCATGCCGGTGATATCGCGCGACCAGAACCGCGCGATGCCCGCCGGCAGCACCATCAGCCCCACCGCGAGCAACGTGCCCAGCGCGTGAAATCCGTTGACCAGGTTGATCACCACCAGCGCGAGGAAGGCGAGATGCGCCGGCGCCCCGGCGCGGCTCACCGTGCGCAGGAAAACCGGATCGACACATTCGATCACCAGCGGCCGATAGATCACTGCCATGACGATCAACGTGATCGTCGCGTTGAAGGCGATCACCAGCAGCGTCTGATCGTCCAGCGCGAGGATGTTGCCGAACAGCACATGCAGCAGGTCGATATTGGTGCCGCGCATCGAGACGATGGTGACGCCGAGCGCCAGCGAGACGAGATAGAACGCCGCCAATGATGCGTCCTCCTTGATCTCGGTGACGCGCGACACCAGCCCTGCCAGCAGCGCGACGGAAAAGCCTGCAATCAGCCCGCCAAACGTCATCGCGAACAGATTCAAACCCGAAAACAAAAAGCCCACCGCCGCTCCGGGGAGGATCGCATGCGCCATGGCGTCGCCTACGAGGCTCATCCGCCGCAGCATCAGGAACACGCCGATCGGCGCGCCGCCGAGCGCCAGCGCAATCACGCCGGCCAGCGCGCGGCGCATGAATTCGAAATCGATGAAGGGCGCAACCAGCGCATCATAAAGCATGCTCAGGCCGCCCGCGGCGGTGCGACGCAAGCCGACGCGCCGTCGTCAAAGGCCTCGCACATGCGCCGCGCTTCCCTGAGATTTTCCGCGGTCAGCACCTGCGCCGTCGGCCCCCACGCCACTTCGCCGCGCGCCAGCAGCAGCGTGTCCGGAAAATTGGCGCGCACCAGATCCATGTCGTGCAGCGCCGCCAGCACGGTGCGCTGCTCGGCGTGCCAGTGCCTGACCAGGCCGATCAGGTCGGCAGAGGTCTTCGCGTCGATGGCGTTGAACGGCTCGTCGAGCACGATGACGCGGGCGTCCTGCAGCAGCACGCGCGCGAATAGCATGCGCTGCATCTGCCCGCCGGACAGCGTGCCGATGGTGCGGTTCTCGAAGCCGTTGAGTCCGACCGCGGCGAGCGCATCGGCGATCTGTCGCTGCGCCTTCTTGCCGAGGCCGCCGAACAGGCCGGTGGAGCGCCACAGCCCGGTGCCGACGAAATCGAACACCGAAATGGGAAAGGTGCGGTCGATATCGACGCTCTGCGGCAGATAGGCGATCTCGCGCGGCTTGAGGTCGCCGAGTCCGATCGAGCCCGCCAATGGCTTGAGGATGCCGACGATGCCGCGAAACAGCGTCGACTTGCCGGCACCATTGGGGCCGACGATGGCCAGCAGACTTCCGGAGGCGATCTCGCCGCTGAGATGATGCACCGCCGGATGGCGGTCGTAGCCGAGCGTGACGTCGCGAAAGCTGAGCTGTGCAACCATGGCGCTACCTCATGGCCGTTAGAACGACCGCCCACAGGGCTGCGCTGACCAGCAGCGCGGCTGACAGCCGCGACAGCAGGGTCATGCGCAGGATCGACCACGGTGCCGGCTGGGCCGGATGCGGCGTTGCCGGGCCATGGCTGTGGGCATGGCTAGGGCCATGGGCATGATCGTGGGAATGCGAATGAACCATCGAAGCGCCTGAACTGCCGAGCCCCCGGCCAGGACCGGCCTGGGGGCATGTCGGAGTGTTATATTATAACATTCCGTTTGTCCATCCAGCTTGCTGCCGGCGGGCCGCTACGGTCGCCCGATGGCCATGGCGATGGCCGCCGCGAGGAACGGGAACGGCAGCGACACCGCCGCCCGGAACCAGACGAAGCGCGCCGGCATGAAGGGGATTTCCCATAGGATCATGCGCTGGAATGCGAACAGCGCCCAGGCCATCACATAGGCGATCACCTGCGGCGCGCCGCCGCCACCCTTCATCGCCACCGCCCCGATGGAAAAGCCGATCACCGGGCCCCCCGGCGTGGCGGCGCCGGCGATCACCGCGGTCAGAACGCCGGTCCAGCCGCTGTCCGGGCCGAGCCAGCCGGTGATCACCTCGGCGGGAATGATCGCGGCGATATAGCCGGAGCCGACCACGCCCAGCGCGATACGCGGCACGATGTTGAGAAAGTCCATGGTGCCCGCCCGCAGCGAGGCCGTGAACACCGCTTTGCCACGCATGAAGGCCACCACGGCGAGCCCCGCCACCGACGCCCACAGCGTGATGTCGATGATAACAGCGCTCATGCTCATTCGGTGAACCGGTGCCGGATGCGGACATAGACGAAGCGGCCGAGCGCGCCGGCCAGAATCGGCATCGGCACCGAGATCAGCACCCGCCACATCACGAAGTCGGCGCCCATGATCGGCAATTCCCACGAGATCGCGCGGCCATAGCCGATCAAAGTCCAGCTCACCACCAGCGCGATGGTGGCGCCGAAGTCGGCGCCCACCGTTAGCAGCGCGCTGGCGACCGGGTAGGCGGTGAATGGACCTCCCGGCAGGATTGCACCGAAGGCGGCGCCGATCAGCAGGCCCTTGAGACCGGAATTGGGACCGAGCGAGCGCGACACCCGCTCATGGGGCAGGATTTCCGCGATGAAGGCGCCGAGCCAGCAGCCCGCCAGCACGCGCGGCAGGATCTCGCCGAACAGGCCGACATCGTGACGCAGGATCGCCAGCGCACCCTCGGCGCCGTCGCGGCGATAGACCAGCGCGGCGCTGACCGCCACCAGCACGGCGATGAAGATGGTTGACCAACTAACCGGCTTGCGGATGTGGCCGGGTCGCGGCTCATCGTCCGGGGGCTCGTCGGATGGCGCGGCAGCAGGCTTCAGGGGAATTTCGGACAACGGAATAATCTGGGCGAGAGATCAATGCTCGCTTTGCTTAGTCCCGGCCTCGCAGCGAGGCAACGGAAGAACGCCACCACGCATCGCGCGGACGGCTGTCCGAGCAGATATCTGCAGCGTCGATTCAGGTCAGCTGGCGGATCAAGGCGAGACCAGCGAACAGCCCGACGATCGACAGCGCCACCGATCCCAGCACGTAGAGCAGAGCGAGTCCGGTCTCGCCGCGCTCATAGAGCAGCGCGGCGTCGAGCGAGAAGGCCGAGAAGGTCGTATAGCCGCCGAGGATACCGGTCATCAGGAACAGCCGCCAATGCTGCGATGCGCCGCCCTTGAAGGCGAGGTAGCCGGCGATCAGGCCCATCACCGTCGAGCCGGTGATGTTGATCATGAAGGTGCCCCAGGGGAATGCTGTGCCGAAACTGCGCGCACAAAGCATGTTGATGACATGTCGCAATGTGGCACCGAGGCCGCCGCCAAAGAACACCAGAAGGTAGCTCATCAGTTTCTCCGCAGGCAGGATGGATCTCCCCTCCCCCTTGCGGGGAGGGGTCGGGGGGTGGGGGTGCCACATACTCCGTCGTCCGCGGCGCCCCCACCCCGGCCTCCACTTCAGCGATGCTAGCGCATCGCTTCGTTCGGCCGACCCTCCCCGCAAGGGGGAGGGCGGCCACCAGCGTCGGCGCATAACCATAAATTAAATGAAAGGGCGGCAGCCTGCGCCACCGCCCTACACATTCAGATCGAACCGATCAGCGGTTACGCGCCGGTCTTGCCGTACAGCTCGTCGACATATTCCCAGTTCACGAGATGATCGACGAACGCCTTCAAATAGTCGGGACGACGATTGCGATAATCGATGTAGTAGGAGTGCTCCCAGACGTCGACGCCGAGGATCGGCGTGGCGCCGTGTACCAGCGGGCTTTCGCCGTTGGCGGTCTTGGAGATCTCAAGCTTGCCGTTCTTCACCGACAGCCAGGCCCAGCCGGAGCCGAACTGGCCGACGCCTGCGGCGGCGAAATCGGTCTTGAACTTTTCGAGACCGCCGAGGTCCTCGGTGATCTTCTTCTCGAGACGGCCGGGCAGCTTGTCGCCGCCGCCGTTCGGCTTCATCCAGTTCCAGAAATGCAGGTGGTTGTAGTGCTGACCTGCATTATTGAAGAGCGGCACATTCTTGCCGAATGAGCCCTTCACGATGTCTTCGAGGGACTTGCCCTCGAATTCGGTACCCTTGAGCAGGTTGTTGCCGTTGGTCACATAAGCCTGGTGGTGCTTATCGTGATGAAATTCCAGCGTTTCCTTCGACATATGGGGCGCAAGCGCGTCATAGGCGTAAGGCAGGGTGGGAAGCGTGAACGTCATGGGTCAGGATCCGCAATGATGGGAGACGTAGCTTAACGGGAACCCTTATAGAAGGTTCCACGAACGGTAAACACTCCAAATATGCGCGGAAAATTTAGGCGCGCGCCGGTGCCACGGAAGCCGCCAACTGATCGCGCGGCAGCGGCGGGCGAACGTTCATGAGCATCTGGAACGCGCCGGCGATCAGGCCGATCAGCACCGAGGCCTGCCAGGCGCGATCATAGTTGCCGAGATGGGCATAGATCATGCCACCACCCCAGGCGCCGAAAAACGAGCCGGCCTGATGGCTGAGAAAAGCGATGCCGGCGAGCGTCGCCATGAAACGCAGTCCGAACAGCTGCGCGACCAAGCCGTTGACCAGCGGCACCACGCCAAGCCAGAGCGACCCCATCACCGCGGCGAACACCATGGTGGACGCGGTTGTCGCCGGAAACCAGAAATAGGCGGCGATCGCCAGCGACCGCGCCACGTAGATCCCGCCGAGCAGGAGCTGTTTGGGATAGCGGCCGCCGAGCCAGCCAAAAGCGTAGGAGCCGAACACGTTGAACAGGCCGACCAGCGCCAGCGCGGTGGCGCCCAGCGACGGATCGAGGCCGCAGATCGCCAGATAATTCGGCAGGTGCGTGGTGATGAAAACCAGCTGCAGTCCGCAGACGAAAAACGCGATCGCCATCACCGCGAAGCCGGAATGGCTGAGTGCGGATTGCACCACGGTGCTCATCGACTGTTCGATATCGTCAGATTTGGCGATTTCGATTTCGTCAGCGCGGCCGGCGAACAAGGCGGCGGGCAGCATGACCGCGACCAGTCCGAGAAACCCGATCAATGCGACCTGCCAGCCCGCGGTGGTGATCAGCGTCTGTGCCAGCGGCGAGGCAATCACCAGGCCGAGCGAGCCGGCCGCCGACACCGCGCCCATGGCCACGCTGCGCTGGGCAGCGGTGACGGTGCGCGAGGTCACCGTCATGGTCATGCTGGACGCCGTGCAGGCCAGCGCAAGGCCAACGCACAGGCCGGCGCCGAGCGTAAAGATCAATGCCGAGGTCGCCACCATCATCAGCAGCAGGCCGGCGGCATAGATCAACACGCCCGACAGCATCACATATCGGCTGCCGAACCGGTCGGCGAAGGCGCCGACGGCGGGCTGGGCAATGCCCCACACCACATTCTGCAGCGCTGTCGCCAGCGAAAAGTCCGCTGTGGTGATGGCGGTGTCGCGCAGGATCGACGGTTGAAACAGCCCGAAGCTCTGGCGCATGCCCATGGCGAGGCTGAGCAGCACCGCCGCGCCGACCAAAATGGACCAGCGCTGGAACGTGCTGAGTTGGGCCGCCGTCATTGGATGATCCTCACCATGGAATATTTTTCTCATAATGACACCGGATTCGGCAGGTTACCACCCTCGCGCCGCCCTATAAGAAATGCCGTAGAGGCAGAGGTGAATTGCGCAATGAGCATCGAGATCGAGATTCTGACCGGCGACGCCTCGTGGCCGACGGCCAAACCGCTGTTCGACATGGTGTGGCCGCAGGCGACGGTCGGGAAGCTGCCTTGGGGCCATATCGTTTTTGCCAATGCCGAATTGCGGGTGCTGGTCGAATCCGACGAGCAACTGGTCTGCCATGTGGGAATTTACCGCCGCGATGTGACCTGGAACGGACGCAAGCTGCGCGCCGGCGGGATCGGCGGCGTCGCGACGCATCCGGATTTTCGCCGGCGTGGACTGGCCAGCGTCGCGCTCAATGCTGCTGTCCAGACCCTGAAGGACGAACGCGCGACCGATTTCGCGCTGCTGTTCTGCGAACCGCACAATGTCGCATTTTATGCGGGCCGCGGCTGGAAGGCTTTCGCCGGCGAGGTCTGGGCCGAACAGCCCGGCGGCCGCATCCGCTTCGACGCGATGATCCCCATGGTCTTCTATCTCAAGCGCGCGCCCCATGAGGGGGAGATCGACCTGTGCGGATTGCCATGGTGATCGGAGCCGCTGCCCGCTGCGAGGCTTCGCCGCTCGCCTGAATGTGACAGCGATATGGCATTGCACAAATCGGATTTCTTGTTATGCAGACGGTCATTATCCGGGAGAACTTCATGACTTTCAGATTCGGGTTGCTGATCGCGACGCTTGGCGTGCTCCTGACGGCGACCGTTGCACAGGCGCAGTCTGCCGACGATCCGACCGGTATCTGGCTTACCGAAAAGGGAGACGCGCGGGTTCGGGTGTCCCGCTGCGGCGGCGGCCTGTGCGGCGCGATCGTCTCGCTACGCGACAAGCTCGATCCGATGACCGGCAGGCCGGCTGTCGACGACAAGAATCCCGACCCCGCTTTGCGTAACCGATCGATGGTCGGTGTCCAGTTGTTCTTCGGCATGAAGCCGGTCGGCCCCAACAAGTGGTCCGGACAGATCTACAACTCCGACGACGGCAAGATGTACGACAGCAACGTAATGGTTGCCGGACCCGCTGCTCTGAAGGTCGAAGGCTGCGTCGGCGCGATCTGCGGTGGCGAGCTCTGGACCAAATCGGGGCGCTGAAACCACGGTTTCAAGAAGACCTCCTGATCACGCCGTCTGAACGGGCATCGCCTTGAGTGCGGTGGCCGCCGATGCATAGCCGCCGCGTGCGCCATCGATGAAATGCACGTGATCGCTGCGCAGGGCCGACGGCGTGAAGCAGGTCATCATTGCGGCATCCTGACGGTGCAGCCCGTAGCGGATTGTTCCGGCCGATGCGGCGGCGATCAGGCGCCGCTCGAGCGCGCTCTCAAGTTCCGGTGTGCAATCCAGAATCATCCGCAGGCCGTCGTCATATTTGCGGAAGTCGGAATTCTCCACCAACTGCTGCACATATGTCTTTGGCACGAAGCCGCCGATGCTGATGCCGAAGCGCATGATGACATAGGCGATCAGGGTTCTGCCGAGCACTCTGATACGGCGCACCGAAGGCGAGCCGCGGCGTTCCGTGCGGACTTCGAAATCGAGACCGGCCGGCGGCCAGCGCAGCGGCGGCCCGCCTGC
>DATCUS010000329.1:0-5838 GCA_036561845.1 Tardiphaga sp.
GTGCCGGCTGGACGGGGACAGGCAACGGCGGGAAACCGCCGGGAGGGCGGGCCGAGGCCCGACCGCGCCGAGTCCCCGGAAGAACGGTCCCCTTGCCAGAAACCCCGCGGTGGCGCGCCCGCAGGCGCCGCGATCCGCAGCGATGCGGCTCGCGTCCCAACCACCACAACCGCGCCTGCCGGCGCGCCGCTCCCCTCATGTCTGGAGGGGAGAACTGCTCACACCTCGGACGCATCATGCGCCGCGAGAACGAGAGCACTTGGCTGTTTGACATTCGAATCGGAAATTGCGCGAAGGCGCGCATAGCATCCCTCCCCCGGAGCGAAGCGACGTGGGGAGGGTCGGCCGAGCGAAGAACGATGCGCAGCATCGTTCGAAGTGGAGGCCGGGGTGGGGGTGCCCCACGTGCTATAGCATGTGTGCTCTGCCCCCACCCGACCGCGCTGCGCTTGGGGGGAGGGATGCGAAAGAGCGGCGCCGCCACAAAAAACGCGGCCTCGCGGCCGCGTTCTGCAACACTGATATCAAAGGCCGTGCCGGCTGCTTACGCCGCGGTGGTGGCCTTCTGCTGCGCCTTCTGTGCGGCGGCGTCCGCCTCGTCCTTGCGGATGTCGGAGAGCCGCTTCTGCACTTCGGCGGAGAAGATGTACTGCGCCGGGCGCTGGTGATCGAGGTTGATCTCCGGCGCCATCGGGCCTGACGTCTTGACGCCGCGCAGCGCGACCCACAATGCCTTGAGCGGGTTGCTGATGGCATTGTCCGCGGCCGTCGGCTCGTAACCGCAATGGGCCATGCAGTCCGCGCACTTTTCGTACTTGCCGGTGCCGTAGGTGTCCCAGTCGGTGGTGTCCATCAATTCCTTGAAGGTCTTGGTGTAGCCTTCGCCGAGCAGATAGCACGGCTTCTGCCAGCCGAAGATGTTGCGCGCGGGCATGCCCCACGGCTTGCATTCGTATTCCTGGTTGCCGGCGAGGAAGTCCAGGAACAGGCCGGAATGCATGATGTTCCACTTCTTGCCCTTGCCGAGAGCAAAGACGTCGCGGAATAGCTTCTTGGTCTTGGTGCGGTTCAGGAAGTGCTCCTGGTCCGGCGCGCGCTCATAGGCGTAGCCGGGCGACATCGAGACGCCGACCCCGAGCTCCACGGTGTAGTCGAGGAACTTGGCGATGTCCTCGGCGGAGTGGCCGTCGAAGATGGTGGCGTTGACGTTGACGGCAAAGCCCTTGGCCTTGGCGGCCTTGATTGCGGAGACGGCGCGGTCGAACACGCCCTTCTGCGACACCGCCTTGTCGTGGTGATCCTTGAGGCCGTCGAGATGCACCGAGAAGAACAGGTAGGGCGACGGCGTGAACAGGTCGAGCTTCTTTTCCAGCAGCAGCGCGTTGGTGCACAGCGAGACGAACTTCTTGCGCTCCACCAGGCCGCGCACGATCTCGCCGATCTCCTTGTGGATCAGCGGTTCGCCGCCGGGAATCGCGACCATCGGCGCGCCGCATTCGTCGGCGGCATCCCAGCACTCCTGCGCCGACATGCGGCGGTTGAGGATGGCATCGGGATAGTCGATCTTGCCGCAGCCGACGCAGGCCAGGTTGCAGCGGAACAGCGGCTCGAGCATCAGCACCAGCGGATAGCGTTTCCGGCCCAGCAGTTTCTGCTTCACCAGATAGCTGCCGATTTTGATCTCTTTGAAGAACGGAATTGCCATTACAGTTTTCTTTCTCGGCGTCGTGGATTCAATCAAACCGCGGTCAGTTCGGCCGGCAGCCGGAATTCAATATTCTCTTCGCGTCCCGGCAACACCGACACGGCCACCGGCCCGATGCGCCTTAAAGCCTCAATAACATCATCTACAAGCACTTCTGGCGCCGAAGCGCCAGCCGTGATGCCCACCGTGCGGGCGTCTTTCAACCAGTCCGGGTTGAGCTCGCTGCCGTCGGCGATCAGATAGCTCGCTACGCCGACCTCGGTTCCGATCTCCCGCAGCCTGTTCGAATTGGAACTGTTGGTGGCGCCAACCACCAGGATCACGTCGACGAGCTTGCTGAGGTCTCTTACCGCAGATTGGCGGTTTTGTGTCGCATAGCAGATATCCCGGATGTCCGGGCCTTGGATGTCGGTAAACCTCTGTTCCAGCGCCACAATGATGTCCTTGGTGTCGTCGACGCTGAGCGTGGTCTGGGTGATGTAGGCGACCGGCGTATCGACCGGAAGTTGCAGGGATGCCACATCGTCGACGCTTTGCACCAGATGCACCGGTCCGGGAACCTGACCCATGGTGCCGACCACTTCGGGGTGCCCGTCATGGCCGATCAGCACCAGCGTCCGGCCCTTCGACACGTAGCGCTTGCCCTGGTTATGGACTTTGGTGACCAGCGGGCAGGTGGCGTTCAAGACAGGCAGGCCGCGGCTTTCGGCTTCTTCCTCGACGCTCCTGGCTACGCCGTGGGCGCTGAACACCGTCATCGCCCGGGGCGGCACCTCGGACAGGTCCTCGACAAAAATCGCGCCCTTGGCCTTCAGGCTTTCGACCACGTACTTGTTGTGCACGATCTCGTGCCGGACATAGACCGGTGGGCCGTATTTCTCGAGCGCCCGCTCGACGATCTCGATGGCGCGCACCACGCCGGCGCAAAAGCCGCGGGGCTGCGCCAGAAGCACTTGCAGAGGGTTCTTACTCAGCACGATTCACCACGCTCATGACTGGTTTCGTCCAATTCCGGCCGGGCGCAGTCGATCGCTGCGTGACGGCCAGCGGCCAATTTGTGTGACAAAAATCCCGCACCATGCAATCAAGATGTGGCAACGTGGTTTCCATGGCGATGGTAGGTGGTAAAATTACTGCATTCTGCAAAATGGGCAAATCTGTCCGAGAATGACGGCTGCGCCACTTTGCAGCCTTGACGCCTAACTATATCGGCCCGTAAGGGCATATTTTATGCCATTTCCCTGGTCGATTGAATAAAGTCTGTTCAACCCCAAAGAATGAGCCGCGCGCCCCGCAAGGTCATCCGCCTTCCTTGCAAGCCTCCCCTGAAAAGAAAGAAAAAGTGTGCTGACAAGTTTTGTCGTCTCCGTCGTTCGAGCCTGCACGCGCTTTGCGATGCCTACGGTCGTCATTTCCCTCCTCCTGGCGATTGGCGCGGGCTTCTACACGGCCAAGCATTTCAGCATCAACACCGACATCAACACGCTGATCTCGCCGGACCTCGACTGGCGCAAGCGTGACATCGCTTTCGACAAGGCGTTCGATCAGGAGCGGTTGATTCTGGCCGTGGTGGAGGCGCCGACGCCGGAGTTCGCGAATGCCGCGACGGCCGCGATGGAAAAGAAATTACAGAGCAATACCAGCAACTTCGACTCGGTTCGCCGGCTCGGCGCGGGGGACTTCTTCGAGAAGAACGGGCTGTTGTTCCTGCCGACGGCCGAGGTCGCGCAAATGACCGGCCAGTTCCAGTCGGCCGCGCCGCTGATCGAAATCCTGGCCGGCGATCCGAGCCTGCGCGGCCTGACCGGTGCGCTGGAAACCGGCCTGGTCGGCGTCCGGCGCGGCCAGCTGCCGCTGGACAATACCGCGAAGACGTTTTCATCGATCGCGCAGACCGTCGAAACGGTGCTGAAGGGCACTCCCACGAGCTTCTCTTGGCGCGAGCTGGTAAGTCCGGAACCGCTGACCGACGCGGACAAGCGAGGTTTCATCGAAATCAAGCCGATCATGGATTTCCAGGCGCTGGAGCCCGGCAAGGCGGCCACCGACGCGATTCGCCAGGCCGCGGTCGATCTCAACATCGCCGGCGAGTACGGCGCGCGGGTCCGGCTGACCGGTCCGGTGCCGATCGCCAACGAGGAATTCGCGACGGTGCAGGACGGCGCGGTCGTCAACGGCGTCGGCACCATCCTGATCGTGCTGCTGATCCTGTGGATGGCGCTGCATTCGGTGAAGATCATCTTCGCGGTGTTCGTCACGCTGATCTCCGGCCTGTTGATGACCACGGCCGTCGGCCTGATGATGGTCGGCTCGATGAACCTGCTGTCGATCGCCTTCGCGGTCCTGTTCGTCGGCCTCGGTGTCGATTTCGGCATCCAGTTCAGCGTTCGCTATCGCTCGGAACGCTACAAGAGTGGCGACCTGCAGGCTTCGCTGATCAAGGCCGCGGAATACTGCGCGATCCCGCTGTCGCTGGCTGCGATGGCCACGGCCGCGGGCTTCCTGTCGTTCCTGCCGACCGACTACAAGGGCGTTTCCGAGCTCGGCAAGATCGCCGGCGCCGGCATGATGATCGCCTTCCTCACCAGCATCACCGTCCTTCCGGCGTTGCTCGATCTGCTCAATCCGGCCGGCGAAAAGGAACCGCTCGGCTACGCGTTTCTGGCGCCGGTCGATCATTTCCTCGAGAAGCAGCGCTACTGGATCATCGGCGGCACGCTGCTGGTCGCCATCGCCGGGTTGCCGCTGCTGTACTTCCTGCAGTTCGACTTCAACCCCATCAACCTGCGCAATCCGAAGGTCGAATCGATCGCCACCTTCCTGGACCTGCGCAAGGACCCCAACACCGGTGCCAATGCCGTCAACATCATGGCGCCCAATGAAGCCGCTGCCCGGCAGGTCGAGGAACGCCTGAGCAAGGTGCCGGAAGTCAGCCGTACCATGTCGCTGGACAGCTTCGTGCCTGAGGACCAGCCGGCCAAGCTCGCGCTGATCAAGGCGGGTGCCAAGATTCTCGAACCCGCGCTCAATCCGGATTCGGTCGATGCGCCGCCCACGGATGCCGAGAATGTCACGGCCCTGAAAGAATCTGCCGACAGCCTGCGCAAGGTCGCCGGCAGTCAGTCCGGGCCGGGCGCCGTCGCGGCCAAGCGTCTCGCCGATGCGCTGACCGGGGTTGCCGACGCCACGCCGGCATTGCGTGACAAGGTGCAGGCGACCTTCGTGGCGCCGTTGCAGATCGCGCTGGCGCAGTTGCGCGGTCTGATGCAGGCCGCACCGGTCAGCCTGCAGACCTTGCCGCCCGATCTCGTCGATGCCTGGAAAACCAAGGACGGCCAGATCCGCGTCCAGGCGTTGCCGCGCGGCGATCCGAACGACAACGACACGCTGCGCAAGTTCGCCGCGGCCGTGCTGGCGTCGGAGCCGCTGGCGGTGGGCGGTCCGATCTCGATCCTGAAATCGGGCGATACCATCGTCAAAGCCTTCATCCATGCGGGGATCTGGGCGCTGCTGTCGATCTCGCTGCTGCTGTGGCTGGCGCTGCGCCGCGTCACCGACGTGCTGCTGACGCTGGTGCCGCTGCTGGTCGCCGGCGCCGTCACGCTGGAAATCTGCGTGCTGATCGGGCTGCCGCTGAACTTCGCCAACATCATCGCACTGCCGCTGCTGCTCGGCGTCGGCGTGGCGTTCAAGATCTACTATGTGACAGCGTGGCGCGCCGGCCACACCAACCTGCTGCAGTCGGCGCTGACCCGGGCGATCTTCTTCAGCGCGCTGACCACAGCCACGGCCTTCGGCAGCCTGTGGCTGTCGAGCCATCCGGGTACCGCGAGCATGGGCAAGCTGCTCGCGCTGTCATTCGTGGTGACGCTGGCGGCGGTGCTGCTGTTCCAGCCGGCGCTCATGGGCAAACCCCGCGAACCGGGCGAATAGGCCCGGTCGGCGAGGGCAGTTTCGCGCTGCCCTGCCAATCAGTGCGCGGGGCGGGCGATCTCCGGAAGCAGGCAGATATCGCCGATGTCGGCGGGCTGCCCGGCCGCAGCCGTCGTGGCCGCGGTCTTCTGACCCGGGGCCTTGGGTGCGGCGGCAGTGGTAGCCGGCGCCGTCTTCGGGGGGGCAGTCGGAGCCGCACC
>DATCUS010000330.1:0-18233 GCA_036561845.1 Tardiphaga sp.
GCTGCCGCCCGATGGCACGCGGTCCGGTCGTGGTGGTCCGCCGTCCGCCGCCGGTGGTCGTGGTGCGTCCCGGCCGCGGTTACCGGCCGGGCTACGTCCACCGCCACGGCCGCTACTACTGAGCGGCGCGAATTCGAACACGGAAAACCCCGCTCACGCGGGGTTTTTTGTGAGCGAACGAAGCGCAATCAAGCGACCTGTCTGCAAAGTTCCCTGTCCGAGCCGTTAAGAACCGCCTTTGCGCAAACAGGCGAGCAGGACGACGATGACGATCGTCAGGACCAGCACCAGGCCCTTCCAGAACAGCAGCGGGTTTCGCGCCATCAGCGGCACCGGGCGGGTGTCGATATAGCTGGCGTTGGGCTGGCGCAGGTCGAACATGAACTCCGACAGCGCCTCATAGCGCTTCGCCGGGTCGAGGCTGACCGCACGCTGCAGCGTGCGGTCGACCCAGACCGGAATCGCCGCATTGAATTCCGTCGCCGGGGTGTAGCGCAACTTGGCCTGCCGGGATTTTCCCCTGGCCCGCGCCAGCCGCGCGCCGTAAGGCAGCCGGCCGGTCAGCATCTGATAGGCGATCACACCCAGGGAAAACTGGTCGGCCTGCGGCGAGCCGCCCTCCCAGTTGAAATATTCCGGCGCGGAATACTGCAGCGTTCCCAGGATGTCGGAGTCCTGCCGGTGCCCCGACAGTTCGGCCACGCCGGCCACGCGCACCGCGCCGAAATCGATGATCTTCACGGTCCCGGTCCGGTCGATCAGGATGTTTTCCGGCCGCAGGTCCTGGTGGATCATCTCCTTGCGATGAAAGGCGCGCAGGCCCGCCGCAATCTGCTCGACGATGGCGCGGACCTCCGCCAGCTCCGGCTGCGGATGATCGATCATCCACTGGGTCAGCGTCTGGCCATCGATGAATTCCATGACGACGTAAAGGCAGGTCCGCTTGCGCGCCTGGTCGCGCGGCTTCAGCACATGCGGGCTGTTGATCCGCCGTGCGATCCACTCCTCCATCATGAAGCGCCGCAGATAGTCAGCATCGTCGCGCAGGTCGATCGACGGGATCTTCAGCGCGACCAGTTCGCCGCTTTCAATGTCTTCGGCAAGGTAGATGTGGCTGCGGCTGCTGGCATGGATGTCTCGCACGATGCGATAGCCGTCGAGCGTCATGCGCGCCTCGAGCAGCGGCGGCGGCGGCAGGCCTGGAAGCTGTTGCGGACGCTCCGCCGCATGACCTTGCGCCACGGCATCGACGCGCACGATTTGCACCGTCAGATTGTCGGCGCTGCCGTTGCGGTAGGCTTCCTCGACAATCCGGCGCGCTGCGCCGTCGAGGTCGTCCGCCGCGCCGCCGATGACGTCGACCATGAAGCGCTGGCTGAGATATTCATAGACGCCGTCGGTCGCCAGCAGGAAGATGTCGTCCCTGGCGACCTCGCAGCTCTGGTAGTCGATCTCGACCTCGGCATTCACGCCCAGCGCGCGGCCGAGATAGCTCTGCTCGGCGGAGACGTGAACGCGATGATCCTCGGTGAGCTGCTCCAGCGATGCCCCGGCGAGCCGATAGATGCGGCAATCGCCGATGTGAAACAGATGCGCCGTGGCGGCCTTGAAGACGATGGCGCTGAACGTGCAGACGTAGCCCTTGTCGGGGTCGTAGCGATAGTGGCTGCGCCGCGTCTGCGCATGCAGCCAGGAATTCGTCGCGGCGATGACCCGCTGCGCCGAGGTCTTCACCGACCAGGCTTCCGACGTGCAGTAGTAGTCGGTCAGGAAGCTCTTGACGGCCGATTCGCTGGCGACCTGGCTGACCGAACTGCTGCTGATGCCGTCGGCGAGCACGACGGCGATGCCCTTCATGCCGAGCAGCGGCTCCTCGGGCACCAGCACGCCATGGAAATCCTGATTGGTTTCCTTGCGCCCTCTGTCGGAATATTGCCCGATCGATATCTGCAATGGACTCGACATTCGCTGCGCCGGGAAATGGAGCCTCAGTCAATCAGCTGAGGCTCCTTTGCGCCAGTCCGGATCAGGCGGCGCGCTTGCGCGCCGGCACGGCAACGCCAGCCGCGCGCTTCGGTCCGGTCATGACATGGGTGGCATAGAGCGTCAGGCCGGTGAAGGCGAGCCCGCCCACGAGATTGCCGAGCACCGTCGGGATCTCGTTCCAGATCAGATAATCGAGGATCGAGAACTTGGCATGCAGCATCAGACCCGACGGGAACAGGAACATGTTCACGACGGAATGTTCGAACACCATGTAGAAGAACACCAGGATCGGCATCCACATCGCGATCACCTTGCCGGGCACCGTGGTCGAGATCATGGCGCCGACGACGCCGGTCGAGACCATCCAGTTGCACAGCATGCCGCGGATGAACAAGGTCGCCATGCCGGCCGCGCCGTGCGATGCATAGCCCAGCGTGCGGCCCTCGCCGATATTGCCGATGGCCATGCCGACCTTGTCGGGCGCCTCGGTGAAACCGAAGGTGGTCACGAAGGCCATCATGAAGGCCACCGTCAGCGCGCCGGCGAAGTTGCCGAGGAAGACCAGGCCCCAGTTGCGCAGCACGCCGTTGATCGTCACGCCCGGCCGCTTGTCCAGCAAGGCCAAAGGCGACAGCACGAAGACGCCGGTGAGCAGGTCGAAGCCGAGCAAATACAGCATGCAGAACCCGACCGGAAACAGCAGCGCACCGATCAGAGGCTGGCCGGTATTGACGTTGATGGTCACGGCGAACCAGGCGGCCAGGGCCAGGATGGCACCGGCCATATAGGCGCGGATCACCGTATCCCTGGTCGACATGAAGATCTTGGATTCGCCGGCGTCGACCATCTTGGTGACGAATTCCGAAGGCGCGAGATAGGACATGGAGGCTCCGTTGGTTCGAAGGGATGATCGCCGCGGCGCCGGGCGAAATGCCCTGCGCCACTTGGCGACTGCGAGATGGCAAGGGTCGAACACGGAGGCGGCATTGCCCCGGTTGCGCGGCTGGACAGCAGAACGGTGGGAAGGGCAACTGGAAAAACAAAGCTGCCAGCGCCCGATCGCAATCTCGGTCTGTCCCATGCGTCAGCCGCTATGGGCTTCCGCAGTTCTGGACGGCAGTCGTCGTTGACCTGACAGATAGCAAGCAAGCCTTGTGCCGCGGGCGCGGAAGCTATCGCGGTGACCCTAAGAGATTGATTGCAGGCGACGAATTGACACAGCCCGCGCGCACCGCCGCAGCAGGGGCAGCGATCACTGCCTGATTGGCAGGCAAACGGCCCGAAATGATGCGGCCGGCCTTCCGGCTCCCGGCTACCCTGGCAGGCGGCGGGGCGTGGCGATGCAGGCGCTGTCGTTGCGCGGCCATCGCGCGACAGCCCGTCCCCCGGAAGCTTTGCTCTGCAAATGGCGTGATTTGTCCGAAATTCGTCCGGCTCGGACTTTAACCCGCTCGCACAGCGGATAAATTGCCGCTACATCCATTGTTCAGGGAGACTTTAAATGTCCGACACCGCGCTCATCGTCATCGACGTGCAGGAATCCTTCCGGCACCGCGATTACTGGGACGAAGCGGCCCTGCCCGCCTTCATGGCGCGCCACCAGGCGCTGACCGATGGCGCCAAAGCGGCCGGCATTGCCGTCGTCCAGATCTTCCATGTCGCCGATAGTGGCCCCTTCTCGGAAGCATCCGGCTTCGTCACATCGCTGGCGCCGCTGCAGATCACGCCGGACGCCACGTTCAGGAAGCGCCGCCATAGCGCGCTGGTGGGAACCGGTCTCGACGTCTGGCTGACCAGCAACGGCATCCGCCGGCTGATCATCTCCGGTATCCGCACCGAGCAGTGCTGCGAGACCACGACGCGCCATGCCTCCGATCTCGGCTATGCGGTCGACTATGTGGGCGAAGCAACGCTGACATTCCCGATGACCGATGTCGCCGGTCGCGAATGGAGCGCTGACGAGATCCGCGCCCGCACCGAACTGGTGCTGGCCGGCCGCTTCGCCCGCATCGCCACGGTCGAACAGGCGCTGGCCGGACAAGCGGAGAAGCTTGCCGCATGACGACCCGCGCACCGCGTCCTGTCGAGATCGCCGTCTTTGTCGTCGTGCCGCCGCGGGTGCTGCTGCTCGACGTCGCAGGGCCCATCGAGGTGCTGCGCAAAGCCAATCTCGAACAGGACGTGGTGCGCTTCACGGTTCGCTATGTCGGGCCGTCGTCCGAAACCGGCAGCTCCATCGGACTCGGCATCGCCGGGATCCAGCCGCTGCCGGAACGTCTCCCCGATCATGCCCTGGTGATCGTGCCCGGCAGCGCCGACGTGCCGATGGGAACGATCCCACCGGACCGGGAGAAGGATGCGACTCAGGAGGCCGCCATCGTCGACTGGCTGGCGCAGACGATCCGGCCCGGCATCCGGCTTGCCTCGATCTGTTCCGGTGCACTGATGGCCGCCCGCGCCGGGCTGCTCGACGGCTACGACTGCACCACCCATCATGCCTGTACCGGGGAGCTGGCGAAGCTGGCGCCGGCAGCGCGGGTCCGCGAGAACCGGCTCTATGTCGAGGATGGCGACCGCCTGACCAGCGCCGGCATCACCGCGGGCATCGACCTGATGCTGCATGTGGTGGCGCAGAGCGCCGGCCACGGCGTGGCGCTGGCGGTCGCGCGCTATCTGGTGGTCTATCTGCGACGCGGCGGCGCCGATCCGCAGCTGTCGCCATGGCTGGAAGGCCGCAGTCACATTCATCCGGCGATCCACCGCGCGCAGGACGCCATCACCGCCGACCCCACCGCCGACTGGTCGGTCGAGCGGCTGGCGGATATCGCGGCGGCGAGCCCGCGCAATCTGTCCCGACTGTTCAACGAGCACGCCGGCATGAGCGTCACCGACTATGTCAACCGCATGCGCGTGGCGCTGGCGCGCGAGTTGCTGGCCGGCTCGCGGCTCGACATCGAAGAGGTCGCCACCCGCTCCGGCTTTGCCTCCGCCCGGCAGTTGCGCCGCGCCTGGGGGCGCTTTCACGACAGGCCGCCGAGCCGCATGCGCAATGATGCGGGGACGGCGCGGGAGGCAGTGGTGTAGCAAGCAGGATCGACTTGGACGCCCCACTTGCTTCTCGCCAAGTGCGTGATAGTATCACGTTACGATACGTAGAAAGCATATCCGTCCCAATGATCCGGAGTTTTCGCGGCAGATTTTCGGAGGCCATCCTTAGAGAGCGCCGCGCGCCCAAGGGCTTCCCGGCGGATCTCCTGGCCGCGGCACGGCGCAAACTGATCCAGCTAAACAATGCGACGATCTTGAGCGATCTTGCTGCGCCGCCGGGCAACCGGCTGGAAGCTTTGAAAGGCGATCTGGCTGGATACCACTCAATCAGGATCAACGACCAATGGCGGATTGTGTTTCGCTGGACCACCGCCGGCCCCGACGAGGTCGAGATCGTCGACTACCACTAAACAATACGAGCAAACCAATGGCAAAAAAACTCCCCCCCGTTCATCCCGGCGAAATTCTGCGCGAGGAATTTCTGGTGCCGATGGCGCTGACGCCCTACGCCGTGGCGCAGGCCTGTGCCGTGCCGCGCACCCGGATCGAGCGCCTTGCGCGGGAGGAAACGCCGGTCACCGCCGACACCGCGCTGCGGCTGGGAAAATATTTCGGCACCACGCCGACGTTCTGGATGAGCCTGCAGGCGCAGTACGATCTGGAGATCGCGGAGGATGCGACGGCCGCCGACATCAGACGGATCAAGCCGGCGAAGCGCAGCGCGGCGTGAGAGTTGTAGCCCGCATGAGCGCAGCGATATGCGGGAGCCTGCGTAGCGCGACCATTGCCCCGGATGTCGCTGCGCTCGTCCGGGCTAGGGTCGCTGCGCCCATCCGCCCTACGCGCTGTCGCTGTCATAGACAAACTTAGGCATTTCCAGTTTGAGGCGGATCGCGAGCAACCGGAAGGTCAACCCGACGGCGAAGGCGGCGGCGATGGCGAGGTCCGGGCTGACCTGCAGCTTGATGCCGCCGATATACAGCAGTCCGGTGACGATCGACACGCTGGCATAGAGCTCGCTGCGAAACAGCAGCGGCACGTCGTTGCACAGCACGTCACGGAGCACGCCGCCGACGCAGCCGGTGATCATGCCGGCGACCACCACGATCAGCAGCGGCTGGTTCATACTCAGCCCGATGTTGCAGCCCATGATGGTGAAGACCACCAGGCCGATGGCATCGAGCAGCAGAAAGATCGCGTGGAAGCGATGCACGAAACGGGCAAGGCCGATGGTCAGCAGCGCAGCGCCGCCGGTCACCAGCAGAAGGTACGGGCTGTCGACCCACCACAGCGGATAGTGACCGAGCAGGACGTCACGCACCGAACCGCCGCCGAGCGCGGTGATGCAGCCGAGCATGGCGACGCCGAGCCAGTCCATCTTGCGACGCCCGGCGGCCAGCGCCGCCGTCATGGCCTCGGCCACCAGCGCGATCATGGCCAGCGGAAACAGCAGCGCTTCGGTATGGGGCATGGAATCGACCACAGTGGATGAAACCGCTCTGTAGCACGAAACCGATGCACCGCCGCGCCGGCTATTTCCCCGGCATCGCCGCCAGCACCCTCGGCACCAGCGCGGCGGCCACCGCAGCATGGCCTTGGGCGTTGAAATGCTGGCCATCGGGATCGCGCGTGCTGGCCGGCGCAGCCATGCCGGTCATGATCACCTTGATATGACGCGCCGCCAGCTGCTGCTGGATGGCGGCGATATTGGCAGCGCGGCTGCCGCCTTCGCCGCGACGCGCGTCATTGCCGCCGGGCTGCAGGATCACGATCCGGGTGCCGTCCGGCACGGCCGAACCGAGCCGCGCCAGCATGCCGCCGGTGGTGTCGCCGGGGACGCCGGCATTCGTGACATGGGCATCGACGCCGCGCGCCCGAAGCATCGTCTCAAGTTGCGCCGGATAGGCTTGCGACGGTTCGACGCCGCCATTGGTCCGGCCGCGGCCGTGTCCATAGGTGTTGCTGGCGCCGAGCGCCACGATCTGAACCGACGCGGCCTGCGCCGCGGCGGCAGGCAGCATGAAGACGACAAGACAAACAGCGGCCCGGGCTATGCGCATGTCAGCCCCTCCAGCGTGACGTCATTCGACAACGGCATATTGTCGTGCTTCTGCATCGGCGTTTCCACATGCTGGTGCTTCAGCCTGCAGCTCGCATAAGCGCAGCGACATGCGGGGGCCGTAGAGCTCCTACGTTTGCTGCACTTGCAGACCGGACAGATGATCAGTCAATAACAAAGCAAACGCAGGATGGGTTAGCGAAGCGTAACCCACCACCGGCCTTGGCGAATACTTGGCGGATGACGCTACGCCAATCCGACCTGCCCGCTTAAGTTTGTGGTGCTTCTTCATCGGCGCATCGATATGCACGAGCTTCCTTGCAAGCAAAATTACGCGCCGGTGTTGTCCTCGACCGCCGCGCTCGGCGCATTCGTCTTGACGGACGCGATCCCGCTCTCCCGCGCGGCCGTCGACGAATAGGTTTCGCTGGTGCCGATGACGAGGCCATTCGCTGCTTTGAGATTGAACATCGGCGAACCGTTGGAAGCGGTCTTGCGCTCATAGTGACCGTCAAGCGGCGCATTGACCTTGACCGAGGCAATGCCCTCCGCCGCCGCGCCTTTGGTGGCGTAATGCTGACTCGAGAGAATGGTCTCGCCGTTTCCGGCCTTTAGAACGAAGTGATACTTGTCGGTCGTACCCTTGGACAAAACAAACTTCCCGGCCATGGCTGCTTCCTCACGACATAGCTTCTTCTGAGCTTGCGGCAATCCTAGATGGAACCAGAGCGCCAAGGCTAGCGGTATTTTGGGTTCGCGCGGCGGCAATCAGCAAACGCAGGGTGGGTTAGCGAAGCGTAAGCCACCACTGGCCCTGGCGAATACCTTGGCGGATTACGCCACGCTAATCCGCCCTACGCGCTTTAATGGTTGCTATGGGCTATCTTTCAATACGTACTGGCGCCCTCAGGATCAACATCCGGTTAACGGCAGAGTTGTCCTCCGATGATGGCCGCTGACGTCGTCGGGCAGGCTGGGGCAGTTCGAACTTTTCGACAAACGCACCAGGTGGGACGCCTTTGCGCGCCCCATTTCCAGCGGGCGCAGCGGGCACGTGCGGGTCTTGGACTTCATATACCGGGATCGCGTCCGGCTCACCCGACGGCGGTGCCATCGCCACTGAGATACGGTTTGTCCCAATCCTCGTTATCCCGCCGCCGATATCAGCATCAACATTCGTAACGACATACCCGAAACGTGCCTCGGCGTTGAGCGTAATCTCAAATTCGGCCGTATAGCTGAGGCCCCGATGCAATGCCTTTGCATCTGAAAAGGCGAGCAATGTTGCATCAATCCACGCTGCGAGACCGAGACCGGTCTGGGAAGGATCGTCGGTACCGACACAAGCCGGATCAGCTTCCTTTTGTGCACGTTTCAGAGCTGTGGAAAATTCGAGATGTGCAATACTGGTATCTTTGCGCGATCCCCCCAGCGTTGGCGATAGTCTGATCGCAGCTACTGCAGGAATAACCCACGCGACCTTTCCATCGGCTCCCACCGTTTGAACCACGGTCAGATCTAAGGTAGATTTTGCAGCCCAATCTGAAAGCTTCCACCCGGCACTTTCACGCCCCCGGAGTACTGCGGCGAACTCGCACTCCACCGCCGCTTTAAGCGCAACAAGCTCAATAGCCTCTTGCCTCACCGTTGTCGGCATCGTCGCACATCCTGAAAGCAACGCAGCGCCGACAATTCCCCCCCAACTCAAAATGATTACCTTCATATCGTCCCCCAACAATACGTTTTCGCGTTTTGATTGTGCGAGGGGCTTCACGCTCGCGTAAACATCTCCGACCAAAAAACTATGAATAATTACATCAAGTTGTATATTTGCAACATTCACTCTTCTTGCTACTTTGCCGCTATCGGAAGTTTAGTTGAAGCACTGTCGACTGAGACGACGGGGGTTGCCTATCCGACCTCAGCTGCTCATGCCAACTACAACGGCATGTTGTCGTGCTTCGTCATCGACGCATCAATGCGCCACAACTCGCTTGCCGGCGAACTTACGCGCCGGTCTTGTCCTCCACCGCCGCATTCAGCGCGTGCGTCTTGACGGACGCGATCCCAATCTCGCGCGCAGCCGTCGGCGAATAGGTTTCGCTGGTGCCGATCACGAGGCCATTCGCTGCGTTGAGATTGAACATCGACGACTCGTTGGTAGCGTTCTTGCGCTCATAGCGCTCGTCAAGCGGCGCATTGACCTAGACCGAGGCGATGCGATCCTCCGCCGCGACTTTGGTCGTGTAATGCTGACTTGTAAGAATGGCCTCGCCGTTTCCGGTCTTTAGAACGAAGTGATACTTGTCGGTCGTACCCTTGGACAAAACAAACTTGCCGGCCATGGCTGCTCCCTCACCAAATAGTTTCTTCTGAGATTCCGGCAATCTTAGTTGGAACCACAGCGCCAATGCCAGCGGCATTTTTGGGTCCGTGCGGCGACAACCAGCCATTTGAGCAGCGAAAAGGCGCTTTACCTCAGCCTCTGGCAATTGCATCTAGCATTTCTGGTATCTCTACCGCGCAGAAAACGCGGTAGAATGTTCTCACAACGGCATGTTGTCGTGCTTCTTCATCGGCACGTCCACCGCCTTGTCCTTCAGCATCGCCAGGGCCCTTGCGATGCGGCGGCGGGTCGAGTGCGGCATGATGACGTCGTCGATATAGCCGCGCTCCGCGGCGACGAAGGGCGACAGGAAGCGGTCCTCGTATTCCCTCGTGCGCGCGGCGATCTTCTCGGCATCGCCGATGTCCTGGCGGAAGATGATCTCCACCGCGCCCTTAGCGCCCATCACGGCGATCTGCGCCGTCGGCCAGGCGTAGTTCATGTCGGCGCCGATTTCCTTCGACGCCATCACGTCGAACGCGCCGCCATAGGCCTTTCGCGTGATCACGGTGACGAGAGGCACGGTGCACTGGCTGTAGGCGAACAGGAGTTTCGCGCCGTGCTTGATCAGCCCGCCATATTCCTGCGCGGTGCCCGGCAAAAAGCCCGGCACGTCGACGAAGGTGACGATGGGAATGTTGAAGGCGTCGCAGAAGCGCACGAAGCGCGCCGCTTTTCGCGAGGCGTCCGAGTCGAGCACGCCAGCCAGCACCATCGGCTGGTTGGCGACGAAGCCAACGGTCTTGCCGGCGATGCGGCCGAAGCCGGTGACGATGTTCCTGGCAAACGTCTCCGAGATCTCGAAGAAGTCGCCCTCGTCGACGACCTTGAGGATCAGTTCCTTGATGTCGTAGGGCTTGTTGGGATTGTCGGGGATCAGCGTGTCCAGCGAGTAATCGACGCGCTCGATGTCGTCGAAGCTCGGCCATTCCGGCACGCCCGACATGTTGTTGCTGGGCAGGAAGTCGATCAGCCGGCGCATCTGCAGCAGCGTCTCGACGTCGTTCTCGAACGCGCCGTCGGCGATCGAGGAGCGCGTCGCGTGCACGCTGGCGCCGCCGAGCTCTTCCGCGGTGACCACCTCGTTGGTGACGGTCTTCACCACGTCCGGCCCGGTGACGAACATGTAGCTGGTGTTCTTCACCATGAAGATGAAGTCGGTCATGGCCGGCGAATAGACGTCGCCGCCGGCGCAGGGGCCCATGATGACCGAGATCTGCGGGATCACGCCGGAGGCCTGGACGTTGCGGCGGAATACGTAGGAATAGCCGGCCAGGGCCGCGACGCCCTCCTGGATGCGCGCGCCGCCGGCGTCGTACAGCCCGATGATCGGCGCCCGGGCCTTCATCGCCATGTCCTGGATCTTGACGATTTTTTGCGCGTGGGTTTCCGACAGCGAGCCGCCGAACACGGTAAAATCCTTGGCGAAGACGAACGTCTTGCGGCCGTTGACGGTGCCCCAGCCGGTGACCACGCCGTCGCCCGGCACCTTGGTCTTTTCCATGCCGAATTCCACCGAGCGGTGCTCGACGAACATGTCGAACTCCTCGAACGACCCCTTGTCGAGCAGCAGTTCGATACGCTCCCGCGCCGTCAGCTTGCCGCGCGCGTGCTGCGCCTCGATGCGCTTCTCGCCGCCGCCCAGCTTGGCGCCGGCGCGGCGGTCTTCGAGGGTGTCCAGGATGTCTTTCATGTGCTCCGACCCGTGGTTCTGGCGTTTCCGGCCTGCCGCAACCCCACCTTCGGTCTGCCGCAAGCCCGCCGCATGATTTGCAGGGGTTCTAGCATGGCCCTTTCCGGGGTGGAAACCGCCTTCCCGCCCGGCAGCTGGCGCCGAATTCACGTGGCATCCGCGGCGATCCGCTTTATATGCCGGGTCCACGCAGGGGAGCAGGCAGCATGGCGAATATCGGGATCAATGAGACCAGCGGCGCGGCCACCGGCGGCGTATTGCTGTTGCTGCGCTGGGAGGGCGTCACGCTGTTTGTCGGGCCGACGCTGCTCTACCTGATCTCCGGCGCGCCGTGGAGCCTCTACGCACTGCTGTTCCTGGCGCCGGACCTCAGCTTCCTCGCTTATCTGGCCGGCCCTCGCGTCGGCGCCTTCGTCTACAACGCCCTGCACGCCACCATCGGGCCGCTGCTGCTGGTGCTGGTCGGACTGGTGCTGGCGGAGCCGATGTTCGGATCGATCTCGCTGATCTGGCTGGCCCATATCGGACTCGACCGCGCGCTCGGCTTCGGCCTGAAATATGCCGCCGGCTTCCGCCTCACCCACCTCGGCCGCATCGGCAAGAGCGCATAGCGGCGTCCCTGCCCGATGCCGCCGCATCAGATCGCGCCGATATCGCTCAGGCACTGCTGCGTCAGCGTCATCCGGCTGGCCACGTGCCTGGGCTCGCGGACGTCGCAGTTCAGCGCGAACACGGTCTGCTCCTTGCCCTGCTCGGCCCAGCCCACCACCCAGCCGAGGCTGGGCTTGCCCCGTTCGGCGCCCAGCAGCCCGGTCTTGTAGCGGAGCGTGGCGTCGCCGACCTTCACCACCGGCAGGATGTCGCGCACCAGTTGCTGGCTGCGCGCGGCGGCCGGCAGCACGCCGCGACGCAGCCGATCGATGAAATCGATCTGCTCCATCGGATCGATGCGCAGATCGCCGGTCAGCCAGAACTGGTCGATGCCGCCGCCGATGCTGCAATTGCCGTAGTCGAAGTCGTTGAGATATTTCTGCATCCGTTCGGCGCCGATCCGCCGCGCGATTTCCTGATAGACCGGCACTGCAGAGGCGGCGATCGCCGAGCGCAGCGTGTGATCCTGATTCCACGCTGCGATGTCGCGCTTGACGCCGTCCCACTTGAACAGGTCCTTGTCGGGATCGCCGACCACGCCGGTGTCCAGCGCGATCAGCGAGTTGGGAATCTTGAAGGTGGAGGCCGGCAGTTTCGCCTCGCCCGAACGCTCCCTGTCGCTGGCGATGATCAGATAGTCGTCGGTCTTGTAGCCGACGAAGGTGCCGGCCGTCCCCTCATCGGCGAAGCGCTTGGCGAGACTGTCGCGGATCTCGCTGCGCTGTGGCGCGACATGGGCGAAAGCGCGCGACGGCATCAGGGTCGCGGCGGCGAGCAGGCCGAAGGTCTGGCGGCGATTGATCAAGGCGGCACCTGATGTGAGGGAGATGCCGCACGATGCGCGCTGCATCGTGGTCAAACGATGACGGCGCGCAGGACTAGCGCAGCCCGCGCGACAGTTTGAGCACGAAGATCAGCACCTCGGCGACGGCCTTGTAGAGTTCGGCCGGAATTTCGTCGCCGATCTCCACGTTGGACAGCGCCCCGGCGAGCAACTCGTTCTCCTCGATGGGAATATCGTGGGCGCGGGCGACCTCGACGATCTTGGCGCCGATCGCGCCCCTGCCCTTGGCGATGACCCGCGGCGCGCCGGTCTTGTCGTAATGCAGCGCGACCGCAATCTGGGTTTTGGTCTGCACGGTCATAGCGCGCGGTCCAGGAAATGCCCGGCGGAGGCCGGCGCCGCAGGCTGCGGCGGCACGCCATCGCGGATCACGATATCGCCGGGATGCAGTTCGGCGCGGACCAATGCCTGATTGAGCTGGGCGGCGCCATCGCGCAGTTGCTGCGCGGTCGCCGGCCGCTCCGCCCACATCCGCACCGAGGTCTTGTCGCCCTGCAGCGAGATCAGCGCGTGCACCGGCCCGGCCGGCTCGACGTCGAGCGAAAACCGCGCCCGCCACACCTGCTGGGCCGCCTCGGCCGGATTTTCGCTGCCGCCGTCGCGCGAGATCTCGAACTGCGCAATCGCCGTGCCCTGCGACATGGCGAAGGGAATTTCGAAACTCCAGCGCGGCGAGGCCGCCTCGAGCCGTATCGAAGATGCGTCACCGCGGTCCGGCAATGAAGCGACCTGCAGCAGCGTTTGTCGCGCGATGGCCGCGTCGGTGTCGGCGAGCAGATGGCGCAGCGTGGTCGCCGGCGGCGCGTCGGCGACGATGGTCGCCGGCATCGCCGGCTGCGCCGCAGGCAGCGCACCGCGCAGCGGCGGCGGCGGAATGTTGGTGTGCACGGTCGCGCTGTCATCGACCTTCGGGGTCCGCATGCCGGTCACCGCCGGCAGCAAGGACAGCATCAGGCTGTCGCTGAGCCCCGCTTTTCCGGCGCTCGCGGCAACGACCGGATGGGCCTGCACGGCTTCCTGCAGCAGGGTCAGCGCAGCGCTGCCAGCCACGGCGCGCGCCGCGGACTCCGCCGGCGTCAGCGGCGCGAGGATGACCGGAACGGGAGCATGGGGATCGGCACCCTCGGCCGGAATCGCCGTCGCAGGGACCTGCGTCGGCACCTCGACTGCGTCGCTTTGCTGGGCGAGCAACGACGCCACGGCCGGTGCAGCCGCCGTCTGCATCGCCGACAGAAAAGCGGTCTGCGCCTCCAGCGCCACATCGGAGGCAACGACCTGTGGGGCTGCTGCGGTGGAGGCCCGAGCGCCCTGCTGCACCGGGACTGTTCCGGACGCCGTTGCGCCCGGCGCCGCCGCGGTGTCGCCCAGCGTCGTCGCCAGCACCTGGCGCAGCACGATCAGCGATGCCTTGAGATCCGGTGAACCGGCCGACGGCGCCGCTCCGGAGGCCAGCGCGGCTTCCAGGAACAGGCCGGAATTCTGGAACGCCTGCTGCACGGCGGCGCCGGTGAGGTTGCGGTCGAGGTTGGGGCGCTGCGCCAGCAGTTGCGCCATCGCCTGCTGCAGTTGCGGCGGCAGGTTGTGCAGCGAGGCGGCGACGCCGAGATTGGCGAACAGCGGCGCCAGGCTGGTCTGCTGGGTGGCGGCGATCTGCGCCGCGGTGGTGACCGCGAGCGCCTCCTGCGGGGTGAGCGGGTTTTTCACCAGCACAATGGACGGGGCCTGCGCCGCAATGCTGTGCGCCGCCTCCGGCGCCAGCGTCACGATATCGCCGTCCGCTGCCGCACCGGACCCGGCTGGCGCGGCAGGCGAGGCATGCTGATTGACCACCGCCAGCCGGATACCGTCAGACGTCTGCGATACCGCCAATTGCAGGCTCTGGCCGGCCTGCAGCGGGACCTGCGTCTGCACGTCCATGGAGTGGCCGCCGATCGAGATCCGCGCCTGATCGGCGCCGAGAATCTGCAGCACCCGGGCGGTGATCACGCTGCCGGGCTGCAACACCACATCGGACACGCCGGGGATGGCGATGACCGGCGAGACGGGATTGACGACAAGCGACATGGGCTGCACCGGCTGTTGGCCGGCAAAGGCTAGCGCAACGGCGTAAACCTCTCGTTAACCCGGATCGGGCGCCAGCGCCCGCAAAACGCTTGCGGCGGCCCGGAAGTCGACCTGCTTGGCGGCGCGGCGGGCGGCGACTTCCTCGTCGATGCCCCATTGCTCGATGTTCCAGTCCTCGTCCACATGGGCCGCGGCCCAGACCTGGTCGGCGTCGAGCTGGCGGCGCAGCAGCGCCACCGCCAGCAGCGCCGAGCCAGTGATGGTCGTCACCAGATGCAGCGCCGCGACGATCCATGGATCGCTCGGGAGAACAGCACGGACCGCAGCGATCGCCGTCTCGGGCTGGCGGACGTGGATGATGCCTTCGGCGAGGATGAAATGCGCGCCGAGACTCTCCGCCGCCCAGAACAGCACCGGATCCCACGCTTTGGCCTCGCGCGCGACCAGCGCCTCGGGATGACCGGCACGATAGAACAGCAGGTCGGTGCCGACATATTTCGCGATGTCGTCGGCCACCGCGGCGACGTTGTCGCCGACCGCATCGATCACGCTGTTGGCGAGCCGAGTCAGCGGCATGGTCATCGGGTTGATGAAGTCCTGCTGCGCGTCCCATTCGGCGGCGATGGCCGCGGCGATGTCGCGGCTCGGCGCCGCCAGCGGTTTTCGCGAGGGCGTACGCACCGTCTTGCCGTCGAGGGTGATAGCAAAGCCCTCCGGCGTCTCGTCGAATCCGGCCTTGACGTGAAAACGCTTGCGCTGCGGCCCGCGCGTCGACTTGCGCACCGCCTCTTCCGGATCGAGGCCCGCCTGGCCGTAGACTTCGTCGAACAGTTCACGCATCGATCATTTCAATCCCGGTTGAGCCGCGCAATCTATCCGAACCGTCCCGTCAGGCCAACAAGCTCACTGATTGGCGCAGGACCGCGAATAGGCGGCGCGTTCGTTGGGACCGAGGCCGGCGGCAGCGCCGTCCTGCAGGCAGCCGGTGACCCGATCGCCGAACGAGCCGCGCGACTGGAGCTGCGCTTTCGGAGCAGTCGGCAATGAATCCAGTTGCGGCACGACGGGCACCTCGATGCGCGGCGGCGGTGGCGGGGCCGGCGGCGGCGGCAGCAGCGTTCCGCCGCCGGGCGGCAGCAGCTGCGCCGAAACGGGGGCGCAGGAGAGCATGACGGCGATGGCGACAGTGAGGGAGCAGTGTTTCATCATTGCATTCATGTCGTGACACCGTCGCGCGCTCTCAAGGGTCGCCCCGTCAGCGCCGGACAATGTGATCGCTCGACGGCCGGCGTCGTTCCCAGCCGACGCGTTCCAGTTCCGGGCGATCGTCGTCGGCCTGGGGATAGCCGATGCAGAGATAGCCGATCAGCCGCCAGTCGGCGGGCACGTCGAGCGCGGTGACGACCGCGGCGGGATCGAGGATCGACACCCAGCCGACGCCGATGCCCTCCGCGCGCGCCGCCAGCCACAAAGTGGAGATCGCGGCGACGACGGAATAGTCCGCCATCTCCGGCATGGTGCGGCGGCCGAGGCCGTGGCCGACCGCGGTGGCGCGTTCGGCGAACACCGCCACATGGCACGGCGCCTCGCGCAGCCCGGCGAGCTTGAGGCTGGCATAGCGTGACGCCCGCTCGTCGCTGCACGCCTTCAGCGCCTCGGCGTTGCAGCTCGTGAAATTGTCGAGCACCGCCTGGCGGCGAATGGGATCGTCGACGATGACGAAGCGCCAGGGCTGGCTGAGGCCGACCGACGGCGCCAGACAGGCGATCCCGATCAGGCGCTCGATGGTGCCTGACGGCAGCGGATCCGTGCGGAAGTGCCGGATGTCGCGACGCCAGCCGAACAGGTCGCGCAGGCGCGCGCGAAACGCGTCGTCGAAATCCGGCGCGCCGGGCGTGCGATCTGAGTTCAGCAGGGCCGGCGTCGCAATGTCCGACATCGCCAGCCGCCTATTCTTCCGGCGCGTTCTCGATCGGATCGAAGCGGTCGGCCTCGAGCCCGAGCAGATTCCACGACTGCAGCATGTGCGGCGGCAATGGTGCGGTGGCGTCGATGAAGCCGCCGCGCGGATGCGGCACCACGATGCGCCGCGCCAGCAGGTGCAGCTTCTTCTGGATGCCGCCGGGCAGCTGCCAGTTTTCCTTGTTGAAGTATTTGGGATCGCCGACGATGGCGTGGTCGATATGCGCCATGTGCGCGCGCAGCTGATGGGTGCGCCCGGTCACCGGCTTCAGCGACACCCAGGCCAGTTTTTGCGCGGAGGTTTCAACCACCGCGTAGTAGGTCACCGCGTGGCTGGCTCCCTCGTCGCCATGCTGGGCGACGCGCATGATGGTGTCTTCCTCGTTCTCTTCCTTGGCCAGATAGGTCGAGATGCGGCCCTGCTTCGGCTTCGGCACGCCGGCGACCAGCGCCCAGTAGATCTTTCGCGCCGAGCGCTCGCGGAACGAGCCGGTCAGTTTCGTGGCGGCGAAGCGCGTCTTGGCAATCAGCAGACAGCCTGCGGTGTCCTTGTCGAGCCGATGCACCAGCCGCGGCTTCTGGCCCTTGGCGTCGCGCATCACTTCCAGCATGCCGTCGACATGACGCGTGGTGCCGGAGCCGCCCTGCACGGCGAGGCCGGCCGGCTTGTTGAGCACCATGACATCGGCGTCCTCGAAGATGATCATCTCCTTGAGGGCTTCCAGCGTCTTCTGCGCGGCTTCGGACAGTTCGCCGCCGCCGACCTTCGGCGTGTCGAGCTTGAGCGGCGGAATGCGGACGGTCTGTCCCTCCTCCAGCCGGTCCTTGCTGTCGGCGCGCTTCCCGTTCACGCGCAGCTCGCCTTTGCGGACGATGCGCTGGATATGGGAGAACGACAGGCCTTCGAAGCGCGCCTCGAGAAAGCGGTCGACACGCATGCCGGCCTCGTCGGCGGTGACCACGGCCATCTCCACCGCGGTCGGCAGCGGCGCCTTCGGCACCACCACCTTGGGCTCCGGCACGAAGGTGTCCGGATCGTAGGGCGGACGTTCGTGCTTCGGCTCGCGCGGCGAAGAGGTGCGCGCCGGCGGCCGGCCGCCGCGCGACGGCGGACGGTCATTGCCGGGACGTTCGGAACGCTGCGGACGCTCGGCGCGTTCCGGACGGCTGCTCGATCGTTCGGGACGCGCATTGCGGGCGCCGCGGTCCGGACTCTCGAAGCGCGTGTCGCGCGGCTCGCGCTCGCCCCATTCGGAGCGCTCGAGCGCGGCATCGATACGATTGCGCGACGGACGCGCGGCCGTCGACCGCTCGCCAAAGGAGCGCTCCGACCTGGTGTGGTCAGATCTGGCGCGCTCGGGGCGTTCGGAGTGACCTGCGGAGCGCTCGCGCGGCGGACGCGCCGACTGAGGGCGCTCGCCAAAGCTGCGTTCGGGACGCTCGGAGCGCTCCGTACGCTCACCGAAGCTGCGCTCCGGACGCTCGGATCGTTCACTGCGCTGCGGGCGCTCGGCGCGTTCGAACCGCGCCGGACGCTCGG
>DATCUS010000331.1:0-7556 GCA_036561845.1 Tardiphaga sp.
AAGGCCCCCGCGGCGAACCCGGTCCGCAGGGCAAACCGGGCGAGCAGGGCCCGGCCGGACCGCGCGGTGAACCGGGACCGCCCGGGGCGTTGCCGTCCCTCGAGCAGGTGATGCCGTGGCTGCATCTGATCTTCGACGCCTGGGAGGACCACCGCAAATTGCGCGAACGCGAGGCCAGGGAACGCGAGGAGGCCGATCAGCGCCTGCAGCTGGACATCGCCGAGCGCGCTGCCGCCATGGTCGAGGACGATGCTGCGGCGGATGACGCGGACCAGTCCGACGACGACAAGAAGAAGAAAAAGAACCGTAAGCACAAGAAGTAGCACGGCCAGGCGCGGGGATGGCAGCATCGCCCGCGCCCCGCGCAAAGTGCTCGGCCCGCGGCACGGCCCGTGATACAATTCCCGAAAGCGTCGGATAAACGACGCGACCGGGGGAAACCACATGGCGACTTTCACGACCGCGCTGCTTCGCGTCGCGCTGAATGCCGGCGCTGTCCTGCTCTCCGTCACCGCTCTCGCCGCCGACTATCCGGCGCCGAAACAGGCCGACTGGGTGGCAAAGAACTTCAAATTCCACACCGGCGAGGTGATGCCGGAGCTGAAGCTGCACTACACCACCGTGGGCGAACCGACCGGCCAGCCGGTGCTGGTGCTGCATGGCACCGCCGGCTCCGCCGCCAGCATGCTGACGCCGGGCTGGGCCGGCGAGCTGTTCGGGCCGGGGCAGCCGCTCGATGCGAGCAAATACTTCATCATCATTCCCGATGCGATCGGCCACGGCCGTTCGTCGAAACCATCAGACGGCATGAAGACCGCGTTCCCGAAATACAATTACGACGACATGGTCGCGGCACAACACCTGGTGGTGAGGGAAGCGCTGGGGATCAAGCATCTGCGGCTGGTGATCGGCAATTCGATGGGCGGCATGCATGCCTGGATCTGGGGCGTCAGCCATCCCGGCGAGATCGACGCCCTGGTGCCGATGGCGGCACAGCCCACCGAGATGGCGTCGCGCAACTGGATGATGCGGCGGATGATGATCGAAACCATCAAGGCCGATCCCGATTACAAAGGAGGAAACTACACGTCGCAGCCGGGCATGATGAAATACGCCAGCGTGATGTTCGGCATCGCGACCGCCGGCGGCACTTTGGCCTACCAGATGCTGGCGCCGACCAGCGCCGCCGCCGACAAGAATGTCGACGAGCGGCTCAAGGCGCCGTTCGTCGCCGACGCCAACGACTTCATCTATCAGTGGGAGTCGTCGCGCGACTACAATCCATCGGCCGGACTGGAGAAGATCGATGCTGCCGTGCTGGCGATCAACGCTGCCGACGACGAACGCAATCCGCCGGAGACCGGGCTGATGGATGCCGCGTTGAAGCGCATCAAGAGTGCAAAGCTGCTGCTGATCCCGGCCAGCACCGAGAGCCGCGGCCATCTCACCACCGGCGCGGCGAAATTCTATAAGCAGCAGTTGCAGGAGTTGCTCCAGACCGCGCCGCAAAAGACCATGTGACCTCCGACCTGTAGCAGGACCGTCGTCCAGGGAATGCGACCGGGCGGGACCGCGCAACTGCGGACCGCAGGCGCAATCACGGACGCCGAAGATTGAATTTGACGCGGTTGGCGCAACCGTCCGTTAACGCCATTTTTCGCACCGGGCCGGCTCGCGGCCAGTTTAACGGTATCTTGATGCGCTCCGGACATGCTCGCAGCATGGAAACTGCGAGTCTGCATACCGGGTCAGCCACCGCACGCATCATTGTTGCGCGGCGGGCGCAGATTCGCGCGCGGGTCGCCTTCGCCGTGTTTATCGTGGGTGCTTTCCAGATCTACACCGGCCTCGCCGAGGCGCTGCTTTGGGCCGTCATCTATCTCAGCTTGCAGCTGCTGGAATTCTTCGGATTCCGGCGGATCGCGGAAGACAGCACGCTGTCACGCGGCTCACAGGCCCTGTTCTATGTCATCATCCTCAGCATATGCATTGCGTTCACCGGCTTCGGCCTTCTCCAGGCGCGTCATGGCGACGCCTGGGGGGTTGCCTGCGCCGGCATCCTGTGGAGCGGCGCGATCGCCAACGCCGCCATCATCAGCGGCGAGTCCCGCGCCACACTGATCTGCACCCTGCTGCCGCCGCTGCTCGCGTTTCTGACGGTGCCGCATTTCATCATGAGCAACGGCGGCAGCGTCGCCGACAGCGCTGCGGTGATGGTGGCCGGGCTGATCAACGCCTTGGGCACGCTCACCATGTGGTCGATTTACCAGCGGCTGCTGAAATCGGCGACCGAGGCGCGGGAGGCGAGCCGCGTCGCTTTGACGGATTCCGAAACCGGGCTGCCGAACCGGGCGGCGGTGCAGCAGCTCCTGGTTAACCTGCTGGAATCCAGACCGGAAGGCATCGTGGTGGCGGCCGCGATCAACATCGACCGCTACTTGCACTTGCGCGGCGCCATCGGCCACGCCGCCATCATCGACCTGGTGCGCAGGCTGGCTGCGCGCTTTGCCCGCGCCTGTGGTGATGTCTCGATCGCGCGTCTGTCGAGCGCCAATCTCGGCCTTGCTTTCGTCGCCAACGATATCGACGACGCGCTCCGCATCGTTGCCCGGCTGCAGGGTGCGGTGGCAACGCCGGTGCTGCTGCGCGACAACCGGGTCGACGTCAGCGTCACCATCGGCCTCAGCCAGCCCGCCGATGCGGTCGCATCGGCGACCGAGGTTTCCATCATCGACCGCGCCATGATCGCGGTGGATCAGGCGCGCGCCGCGCGCAAACAGGCGGCGTTCTTCGACGCCGCGCTATACGGCAATCCCGGTATCAGCCTGTCGTTGATGAGCGAAATGCTGCGCGCGCTCGACAACGGCCAGATGAGCGTCGCCTACCAACCCAAATACGGATTGCGCTCCGGCGACATCGTCGGCGCCGAGGCGCTGGTGCGCTGGAGCCATCCCGAACGCGGCGCGCTGCGGCCCGATCTGTTCGTGCAGATGGCTGAGGAAACCGGCCACATCGCTGCGCTCACCGAATGGGTGCTGCGCCGCGCCGTGGCCGACCAGCGCGCGTTGCACGAGGCCGGTCTCGACGTCTGCATCTCCGTCAACTGGTCGGGCCATCTGATCGACGATGTCGCCTTCACCGATGTGGCGCTGGAAATTGCCCGCCACGCCACCGGCAAGCTCTGCCTTGAAGTGACGGAGACCGCAATCATCGGCAACGCCCGGCTGGCGCGGCAGACCCTCGAGCGTTTTCGCGCAGCCGGCCTCACCATCTCCATCGACGATTACGGCTCCGGCCTGTCATCACTGGCCTATCTGAAAAACATCCCTGCCGACGAGTTGAAGATCGACAAGGCCTTCGTCATGCACATGGCCACCGACGCAGTCGATGCGGTGCTGGTGCGCTCGGCGGTCAGCCTCGCCCACAGCCTCGGGCTGCGCGTGGTCGCCGAAGGCGTCGAAAACCATGACGCGCTGGAAATGCTGCGCGCCATGGGCTGCGATATCGCCCAAGGCTATCTGATCGCCCGCCCGATGCCGCTGAACGATCTCGCAACGTTTCTTGGCACCCATGCCGCCGAGGCCGCCGCGCGGGCGACCGCCAGCTAGATCCGCCGCTCGTGCGCGCCCACTTCATTGCAACGCAGCAAGCCGTCATCGTCCGGCATATTATTTGAGCATGCATTGGCCCGCGCCGTCGGGCTTAATTATCGCGGAAGCGCGATTCGCCTCGCCGCGACAGTGAGCCGCCAGAGCCGCAGCCGCGAAGTGACGCCTGATGAGGATCGCATGCGGAAGGTTGCGCAGATCGTCATGAGCGTGATGCTGGTCGCATTTACCGGCACAGCCTTCGCCGTCGATCGCGGGCAGTTCGAGCACGTCCCCGATGACGTCCGCGCCTGGTTCAAGGCGGTGATCGCGCCCAACGGGGTGCCGTGCTGCGATATCACCGATGGCCATCGCACCGACTACGAAGTGCGCGAAGGCGCCTACTGGGTCCCGATCGAGGGCATATGGATGCAGGTGCCCGGCCACGCGGTGATCCGCGATCGCGGCAATCCCGTCGGCGAAGCCGTGGTCTGGTATGTGCATCACCGCGGCGGCATCGTCATCAGTTGCTTCGTGCCCGCCGATGCGGTGTGAAGCCCGCGCGGCTGCACCGTTGATGAAAAGGCACATCCCGCACAAGCGTGAGGAGCCCGGCGGTAAGTGGTTCCATCGCCCGCAGCCCACAGTGCGACGCTTTGCGTCAACCCGAGCGGCCTGCCATAATGATGCCGCCGCGGCGTTCCCAAGTGGCCTTGCAATCATCGGCGATCCGGAAGTTATCTCCGGTGATCCCGTGTGTCGCGTTGCCTGATTTGCCGATCCTTGTTCTGCGCCTTGGGCGCCCTAACACAGCGAGACCACCATGACGGAAGTTATTTACACCATCGTCGAACATGACGGCGGCTGGGCCTACAAGGTCGGCGCCGTGTTCTCCGAGCCGTACCGCACCCATGACCTCGCTGCCGCCGCCGCCAAGCGCGCCGCCGCCGAGCAACAGGTTCCCGGCAAGACCGAAGTCATCCAGTACGAGGACGAGCAGGGCAAGTGGCATGAGGAGACTGCGTCCGGCAGCGACCGTCCGACCACCCATATCGTGGACAAGTCCTGACCCCCGACCCGGTGCAGCCGCATCGGGTGCCAATGATCGCGCGGCGATGGCCGCGCGATCATACGTTCGGTCCTCCGGATGAAACGACGGTGAGATGAAGAAATTCGGCGGACCGACGGGCATGGCGGGGCTGCTCAGTTTCAATGGCGGCTTCGTTGATACCGCCGGCTTTCTCGGGCTGCAGGGCCTGTTCGTGGCTCATGTCACCGGCAACTTCGTCACTCTCGGCGCGGCGCTGGTCCACGGCAGCCAGGGCATCATCGGCAAGGTGCTGGCGCTGCCGGAGTTCGTCATCGTGATCGCACTGGCGCGGCTCGCCGGAATCGCATTGCGCGCGCGCCAATGGCCGGCGGCGCGCTCGCTGCTATGCGCCAAGGTATCCTTCCTGACCTGCTTCTTCGCTCTCGCCGTGATCTTCGGCCCGTTCCCCGATCCCAACACGCCGGCGGCGCTGCTCACCGGCTTTGCCGGCATCGCCGCGATGGCAATCCAGAACGCCGTGCAGCGCGTGCACTTGTCGGCGCTGCCGCCGACCACGCTGATGACCGGCAGCACGACGCAGGCGACCATCGACGCCGTGGATCTCATCGCCGGCGTCGCCCCCGCGCTGCGACCGGCGATCCTCGCGCGCTTTGCGCGGCTGTCGCTGACGCTGCTGTATTTCGCCGCCGGCTGCGCCGCTGCGGCGATCCTTTACGCGCTGATCGGCTTCTGGTGCCTGGCGCTGTCGGTGGTGGTCGGTGCGCTCGCCGCGGCGATGCATATCGAGGAGCCAGCGGCCGCCACTGCCTGACATCCGCAAACCCGATTCCGCTTGCGTCACTCGCCTACAGGTTGCATTATTTTACAGGCTTCGGGGGGTGGCGTCGTGCGTATCGTGGCGTTCGTCATGCTGTGTCTGGCGCTGGGCGGGTGCGCTCGCGACCCCTATGTGACCAGTGACGGCGAGACCCTGGACGGCAACTGGTACATCGCCCACCAGGTCGATCGGGTCACCGGCGCCGAGTTGCCAAGCGCAGTGGTGTTTGCCCTGGCGTCCAACACCCATGCCGATTATCCCCGCGCGTCGCAGCTGCAGCTGACCTGTCTCGATGGCAAGCCGCTCGTGCGCTTCGCCTTCGACTTCAAGATCGGCAACGACCGCGATTCGGTGCTCGGCTATCGCTTCGACGACAAACCCGGCCACGAAAACGTGGAGTCGCGGGTGCTGCGGGACCGCCAGATCATCCTGATCGAGGACCCGGCGGCGCTCAGCCAGTTCATGCGCGAGCTTCCAGGCGCCAGCAAAGTGTATGTCAGGATCCGTTCGATGATCGCAGGGAGAACGGCCGCCGAATATGATCTTGAAGGGTCGGCAGCGGCGATTCAGGCCGCATTCGCCAGCTGCCCGATGCCGACTCCGCCCAGACCGAAGCGGACGTCCTAAGTCATACGCATCCGGAGGCACAGCAGCGTTAATCGGGGCTGCGCCTCCGGGACATTGATCGAGACCGGACTAGAACTCGCTCTCGAGGCCGCCGACGTGCTTCTGGGTGTACAGATCGATGCCGATCCGCTCGATGACGTGCTGCTGGGTCTCGAGGAAGTCGATGTGGTGTTCCTCGTCCTTCATCAGGCTCTCGAACAGGTCGCGCGAGACGTAGTCGCCGACGCTGTGACAGTAGGTTGCCGCTTCCTGGTACAGCGTGCGGGCGCCGATCTCGGCGGCCAGGTCGGCGTCGATGATTTCCTTGACGGTCTGGCCGATGCGCAACGGATCCAGCACCTGCAGGTTCGGGAAGCCATCGAGAAACAGGATTCGGTCGATGAACTTGTCGGCATGGACCATCTCCTCGATGGATTCCTTGCGCCACACCTTGGCCATCTCAAGCAGGCCCCAATGGTTCAACAGGCGGAAATGCAGCCAGTACTGGCTGATCGCAGTCAGTTCGCTGCGTACGCCCTTGTTGAGATATTCGATGACCTTCGGGTCGCCCTTCATGATGCACTCCTGCTGCGAAGCCCACCGGACCTCTATTAAGACTTAGAAGCATTCTAAAGATGACAGGACAAGGTGACAAGACCCTCACCGGCGCAGAGGGGGCATCAAATATGGGCAGGTATCAAATTACTTGTTGGTAGCCGTCAGGCTGCAGCGGCTGCCGCCTCAAGCTGAACCGGCGGCACGTGCGGCTCGGCATGGCCATGCGCGGCGTGCGGGCAATTTGCCATACAGGCCTTGGCGCAGGAACCCAGCGCCTCATCCATGATCTTCTTGATCGTCTGGGCACAGCGGCCGCATTGCGGGCTGCAGCCCAGGCAGCCATAGACCTGTCCGGGCGTGCGCGGCGGACGCGGCGCGCTGACCGCGTTGCGCACATCGTGGTCGCTGAAGACGTTGCAGGAACAAACAATCATGGGATGAAGGTGGCTCGCTGAGGACACCCCATCGATATTTAAGACCGCCGCCAGATGCAAAAGGAAAGCGTCGCTTTTCAAGCAATTCCAAACTGTGAGGCAGCCTGCGCCAGACTGGAGTCAATCTAACAAGTGGATGCAGCTAGCGGGCCAAACGCCTGTCCTGCTTGTGCGGCCAGGCCATGCAGGCGGCCATCCCCCCGCCTCCATCTCCCCCAGCCCCCTGCCCGAGGCGCACGCCCTGCGGCATCGGCAGCCAGGGCGCCACAGTCTCCGAACAGCGGCCGCCGGCGCTCGAGCTGTCGCTGCAATTGATGGCGGATTTGGGCGTCTCCGTTCATTGATCATTCAAGTGAAGTGTGAAACTTTTGCAGCAGGCAGAACGCTATCTGCCAGCGTTGTTCAGGAGAAAGGGGAAGCCATGAGGAAGACTCTGATGGCAGTGGCAGCCGTCGCCACCCTGGCTGTCTCGGCGGTGGCCGCGCCTCAAACCGCAGAGGCCC
>DATCUS010000332.1:0-59423 GCA_036561845.1 Tardiphaga sp.
TCGCGCCCTCCTGAGGATGTGTCCCGCGCCGGTAGGGCGGGCTCTCCGGAGGGGCTTGATGCCACGCGGGGCATCGAGACCTCACGCTTTTGCCGTCCGCGCCAGCGCTGTCGTCTGCGCTTCCTCCGGTTCTCACTGGCCATTCTGGCGAGCCCTGAACCGAATTCCGCGCCTGACGCTGCCGCGTCCACCGCATCCCCTCCCGCGTCCGTGACGATCGCGATACGCCCCTCTCGGTGGGACGGGATGCGATGGATTATAATCTTAGATAGGCAGACGTCAAGGAGGTTCTAGGAAAAAATATCGCAGGCCGTTTCGACCCTCCCTGGAGGGGAGGGTGGAAAGACCGCCGCAACAATTCCGGTGACTCGCTCTGGCACGACGCTTGTATCTTCCGGGGAACTCGCATTCAATTCGACGTCGTATTTGCATCACCAAGAGGCTCCCATGACCACCGCAGTCGATCCGGTCGACGAACTCCTGCCGACCCCTCGCCTGCTGGCGCTCGGCCTGCAGCATGTGCTGGTGATGTATGCCGGCGCGGTGGCGGTGCCGCTGATCATCGGCCGCGCGCTGAAGCTGCCGCCGCAGGACGTCGCCTTCCTGATCTCCGCCGACCTGTTCGCCTGCGGCCTTGCGACCCTGGTGCAGTGCATCGGCTTTTCCGGCGTCGGCATCCGCCTGCCGGTGATGATGGGCGTGACCTTCGCCGCGGTGGGACCGATGCTGTCCATGGCGATGGCGCCGGAGATCGGCCTGCTCGGCATCTACGGCTCGGTGATATCAGCCGGCATCTTCGCCATCGTGGTCGCGCCGTTCATCAGCCGGCTGCTGCCGCTGTTTCCGCCGGTCGTCACCGGCACCATCATCATGGTGATCGGCATCTCGCTGATGCGCGTCGGCATCAACTGGGCCGGCGGCGGCATACCGATGATCACCAAGACGGTGGCCGGCGAAACCGGGCTGTTTCCCAATCCCGGCTACGGGCAGTTGCAGGGGCTCGGCATCGCGCTGTTCGTGCTGCTGGTGATCCTGGCGCTGATCAAGTGGGGCACGGGATTCATCGCCAACGTCTCGGTGCTGCTCGGCATCGTCGCCGGCGCCATCCTCGCCAGCGTGCTCGGCGTGATGCATTTCGACAAGGTCGCCACCGCGCCGTGGGCCGACATCGTGACCCCGTTCCACTTCGGCATGCCGCAATTCCATCTCGTGCCGATCGTCACCATGTGCATCGTGATGATCGTGGTGATGATCGAATCGCTCGGCATGTTCCTGGCGCTCGGCGAGATCACCGGCAAGACCGTCGACAGGGACGCGCTGACACGCGGCTTGCGCGCCGACGGCGTCGGCACGCTGCTCGGCGGCATCTTCAACACCTTCCCCTATACCTCGTTCTCGCAGAATGTCGGCCTGGTCGGCGTCACCGGCGTGCGCTCGCGCTGGGTGACCATCGCCGGCGGCGTCATCATGCTGCTGCTCGGCCTGTTGCCGAAGATGGCGGCGCTGGTGGAGGCGGTGCCGCAGGTGGTGCTCGGCGGCGCCGGCCTGGTGATGTTCGGCATGGTGGCGGCCACCGGCGCGCGCATCCTCACCGCGGTGGATTTCAAGACCAACCAGCGCAACCTGTTCATCGTCGCCATCTCGGTCGGCTTCGGCCTGATCCCGCTGGTGTCGCCGAACTTCTTCAAGGCGCTGCCGCACGACCTGCATCCGCTGCTGGAATCCGGCATCCTGCTGTGCGCGGTGGTGGCGGTGCTGCTCAACGCCTTCTTCAACGGCATCGGCAACGCCGAGGCTGCCAAGACGGAAGCCGCCGGCGCAGCGGCCGCGGCGACGCATTGAGGGCTCTTACTGACCCTCCCCTTAGCGCAGCGGAGCTGCGCGAGAGGGGGAGGGTCGGCGTGCAGCACGCGCAGCGTGATGCGCGACGGGGTGGGGTGACAGGGCTGATGTGGATCGCCGTACCGCACCACGCACGCTGTCACCCCACCCCGACGACACCGCGCTACGCGCAGCGTCGTCGACCCTCCCCCTCCAGGGGAGGGTGAAGGAAACTACTTCACCTTCGGATCGAGTCCGGTCTTGATCATCACTGCTGCTGCCTGCGCCGAGGACAGGAACGCGATCAGCGCCTTTCCGGCATCCGGCTGCGGCGCGGCGCTGGCGAGGCCGGCGGAGAACACCGTGATCTGCTGCAGCGACGGCGGCAGCGGCCCGATGATGTCGATGCCCTCGACCGGCTTCAGCTCGCTGAGCTGCTGGAAGCCGAGCGCGGCGACGCCCTGCGCGACAACTTCGCCCACCGGCGTTGCCGGAATCTTGCGCGCCTTGCCCTGCATCTGATCGACGATGCCCAGCTTCCTGAACATCTCGGTGCTGATATAGACGCCGCTGGCGCTGTCGGAATAGGTGATCGTCGGCGCAGCGAGCAGTGCCGCCTTCAGCGCTTCCGGCGTGGAGATATCGGGCCTGGGTGCCCCGGCCTTCACCGCGCCGGCGATCAGCGAATCCGCCAGGTCGACGCGACTCGTCGCCACCACCTTGCCCTTGCCGATCAGGTCTTCCAGCGCATAGCCGACCATGATCAGCACGTCGGCGGGCTCGTTGCGCGACAGCCGCATGGGAATCGCCTGCGGCGTCTCGCCCATCGACGGGCCATAGGCGGTGACCACGGTGTGGCCGGTGGCCTTCTCGAACGCCGGCACCAGTTCCTTGTAGGCCGCGGAGAAGCCGCCGGAGATCATCACATGGACCTCGGCGGCGAAGGCGCCTTGCGCACCGATGAATGAGACTGCTGCAGCCAGCAGCGTGCGAGTGATGAAACGCATGGCGTCCTCCCGGTTCTTTTTCGCGCCGATTCAGACGACGATTGATCGCCACTGTGGCGATGCGTCGCAGGGTAAAGGAGGATGATGGTCGAGGCCAGAGTCCCGTCTGTTGGAATGCGAATCGGACGTGGAACGCAGGTGCCGGTGGTCTCCCTCCCCCTTGCGGGGAGGGTCGACCGAACGAGACGATGCGCAGCATCGTCGAAGTGGAGGTCGGGGTGGGGGTGCCGCGGACGAAGGTGATCGTGACCCCCCCCCCGACCGCGCTTCGCGCGGCCACCCTCCCCGCAAGGGGGAGGGAAAAAAACAGCGTCCGCCCTTAACTTCCCCTGTACGTCGCAAAACTCCACGGCGTCACCAGCAGGGGCACGTGGAGATGGCCTTCGGGATCGGAGACGGAGAAGCGCAGCGGGATGAGGTCGAGGAACGGCGGATCGGACAGCGGCACGTTTTTCGCGGCGAAATACGACGCCGTCGCGAAGCGCAGTTCGTAGCGGCCGATCGGCACCGGGCGGCCGCCGATCAGCGGCGCATCGGTGCGGCCGTCGCTATTGGTGGTGGCGCGGGCGATGATGCGGCTTTCGCCGAGGTCGGACAGTTCGATCAATTCCACAGCTATGCCGGCGGCGGGCCTGCCGCTGTGGGTATCGAGCACATGGGTGGAGAGCCGGCCGTGCACCCTCAGCGGATTGTCGCCTGACACCAGCAGGTCGGTGCGCAGCGCGGCAATGCGAAAGATCTCGGCGATCGAGGCCGCCACTTCGGTGCTCGCGTCGTTGGGCAGCCGGCGTTCGAAATCACGCAGCACGGAATCCCTGGTCTGGCGCCGCGCGCAGACGATATAGGGGAAGCCGAACTTTTCACGATAGGCGGTGTTGACGCGATCGAACGCGGCATATTCCGCCTCCGACAGCCGGTCGAGGCCGAGACTGCCCTGCTCGGCGGTGGATTCGGCGGTCAGTTCGTCGGCCTTTTTGGTCTTGTCGGCAAGATCGGGATGCGCGCGGATCAGCGCCAGGCGCTGGCCGGGGGCGGCACTCTCCACCACCCCACGCATCGCCGCAAACAGCTCCGCCACGCCGGCGAACGGCCGCCTGGAAGCGGCAGCCTCGGCGATCCACGGCGAATATTCGAACACGTTGGCCAATGCGGCGACGAAGTCGTCCTTGCTGCAGGCGTTCAACTCGGCGATCGACTTCTGCGACATCGAAAATCCTATCCGACCTCGCGGGCGTCGGCGGCGAGGTGCTTGAGATGAGCGTGCCAGTGTTCGGCGATCTGCAGCCGCGTCGGCACCCAGACCTTGTCGTGATTGCCGATGTAGTCGAGGAAGCGGATCAGCGACGCCGCGCGGCCCGGCCGGCCGACGACGCGGCAATGCAGTCCGACGGTCATCATCTTCGGCGCCGTCGCGCCTTCGGCATAAAGCACATCGAACGAGTCCTTCAGGTAGGTGAAGAACTCGTCGCCGCCGCCAAAGCCCTGCGCATTGACGAAGCGCATGTCGTTGGCATCGAGACTGTAGGGGATCATCAATTGCGGGCCGTTCGGCCCCTTGAGCCAGTACGGCAGGTCGTCGGCATAGGTATCGCACAGATACATCAGGCCGCCTGCTTCCATCAGCAGGCGGTTGGTGTTGATGGAGCTGCGGCCGGTGTACCAGCCGCGCGGCGGCGCGCCGGTGGCCTCGGTGTGGACGCGGATCGCTTCGGCGATCTCGGCGCGCTCCTCGACCTCCGACATGTCCTTGTGCTCGATCCATTTCAGGCTGTGGCTGGCAATATCCCAGCCGGCCTCCTGCATGGCCGCTACGATCTCCGGATTGCGCTTCAGCGCGGTAGCGACGCCGAATACCGTGGTCGGAAACTTGCGTTCGGTGAACATCCGCCACAGCCGCCAGAAGCCGGCACGCGAGCCGTATTCGAACATCGACTCGATATTGGCGTGGCGCTGGCCGGGCCACGGCTGGGCGCCGAGCACGTCGGACAGGAAGGCTTCGGAAGCGCGGTCGCCGTGCAAAATATTGTTCTCACCGCCCTCCTCGAAATTGACGACGAACTGCACGGCGATGCGGGCGCCGCCCGGCCATTGCGGATCGGGCGGATTGCGGCCGTAGCCGCGAAGGTCGCGCGGATACGGGGCCTCGGACATCAGACGATCTCGAAGCGGACTTTTTGCGCGCCCTTCCACAGCACCGTCTTGCCCATGGCCGGCAGGTTCTCGAGGCCGGAGGTCAAGGTGATGAAGTGGTTGCCGGCGAGCTGGCCCATCTTGCTGGCGAAATGCACGCCGCTATAGGCGAGCAGGATCTCGGTCTCGCTGATGCCGCCGGGATACAGGATGATGTGGCCGGGCGCGGGATAGGAGGTGTGGTTCTCATAGCCGACGCCGAAATCGAGATCGCCGAGCGGCATCCAGACGCCCTCGCCGCTCCAGCGCACATGGATGGCCTGGCTCTCGAACGGCATCGCCTTCTTGAAGGCCGCCACGGTCTTCGGTGCCAGTTCCTCCTCGAACTTCGCGTTGAAGGAGAAGTCGCCGACATGGACGATGAGCTGGCTCATAAGGGGTCTCGAATGCTGAGGTGATGAAAGACGGCCGCAAGCGACTGTCGCTGAGAGAACAATCCCGCCCGCGGCGGGATTTGTCCAGACCCTAGCGCCTGCCCGGCAAAACAGCAAAACCCCGCCTGAAATATACACTGTTGCAGGGGGGCAAATCGGGTTTGTTCACAGGACGGACACAGCGGCGGAAGCACGGCGAGGATGTGATGGCGGAGGTTATAGGTCTCCGCCCCTCGTGCGCCGTAGGCGCACTAGGCGGGGACGAAATCGGGTATGCCGCGCTCGCCGACCAAGGCGGCGGAGTAAACGCCACAGCCGTCATCCTGAGGCGCTCGCCCACAGGGCGAGCCTCGAAGGATGCGGCCACAGGCACGGAGCTTCCCGCCGCCGCCCTTCGAGGCGCGCAAGGGCGCGCTCCTCAGGGTGACGGCTCTCTTTGACTCGCCCTGCCATCAAGAGCGACGGCCTCAGTGGCCGCCGCTTCCCATGCATCTTCGATGAAGAACCCTACTTCATCGCATCCGTCACCACGGTGGTGGTCGCCCCCTCGGGCTTTTTGGTGATCACCGGATCGGAACCGCCGGCCATCAGCGTCGCCACGGTGCGCTCGTAGTCCTTGGGATCGAGCTTGCCGTCCATGGGGCCGAGCAGTTTTGCCACCTCGGTCATCATCCGCTTCTGGTCCTTGGCGGTCTTGGCGCCGGTGGAATCGCCGGCGAGGATGATCTTCACCGCCTCGTCGGGATTGGCCCTGGCATAGTCCCAGCCCTTCTCCGACGCCTTGACGAATTTCGCCATCTTGGCGACGAAGGCCGGGTCCTTCAAATTCTTCTCCAGCACGTAGAGGCCGTCCTCCAGCGTAGCGACGCCCTCGTCCTCATACTTGAAGACGACGAGCTGGCTCGGCTTGTAGCCGCCGTCCACCACCTGCCAGTATTCGTTGTAGGTCATGGTGGAGACGCAGTCGGCCTGCTTCTGCAGCAGCGGATCGACGTTGAAACCCTGCTTGATGATCTTGACGCCGTCCTTGGAGCCGTCGGTCTTGAAGCCCAGCTTCGACATCCACGACAGGAACGGATATTCGTTGCCGCCGTACCAGACGCCGATGGTCTTGCCCTTGAGATCGGCGGGCTTCTTGATGCCGGTCTCGGCGCGGCAGGTCAGCATCAGGCCGGACTTCTTGAAGGTCTGCGAGATGTTGACCAGCGGCACGCCCTTCTCGCGCGACGCCAGCGCCGACGGCATCCAGTCCACCACCACGTCGGCGCCGCCGCCGGCGATCACCTGCGGCGGGGCGACATCGGGGCCACCCGGCTTGATGGTGACGTCGAGGCCGGCGTCCTTGTAGAACCCCTTCTCCTTGGCGACGAAGTAGCCGGCGAACTGCGCCTGCGCCACCCACTTCAACTGGATCGTCACCTTGTCAGCCGCCTCAGCGGAAACCGCCGACAGCCCGATCGCCGCGCTTGTTGCCAGTGCCCAAATCTTTTTCATGCAGAACCCCAAGCTGTGAACCCGCCGAACTAGGTCCGTATGGATGGATGCCAGAAAGTGGTCGCGCGTTCGGCCAGCGCGACAAGTCCGTAGAAAGCCATGCCGGCGATCGCGGCCAGGGCGATCTCCGCCCACACCATGTCGATCGCCATGCGCCCGGCCTCGGTGGAAATCCGGAAGCCGATGCCTTGCGTCGGTGTGCCGAAGAATTCGGCGACAATGGCGCCGATCAGCGCCAGCGTCGCGTTGATCTTCAGCGCGTTGAAGATGAACGGCAGCGCCGCCGGCAGATAGAGGCGCGTCAGGGTCTGCGTATAGCTGGCGCCGTAGGAGCGCATCAGGTCGCGCTCGATATGGCCGGAGGCCGACAGGCCGGCCAGCGCATTGACCAGCATCGGGAAGAACGTCACCAGCGCCACCACCGCGGCCTTGGACGGCCAGTCGAAGCCGAACCACATCACCATGATCGGCGCGACGCCGACCAGCGGCAGCGCGGAAAAGAAATTGCCGAGCGGCAGCAGCCCGCGACCGAGGAAGGCGAAGCGGTGCGCGACGATGGCCACCGCCAGGCCGGCGCCGCAGCCGATGACATAGCCGATGAGAACGCCACGCACGAACGTCTGGACGAAGTCGGCGCCGAGGATCGGCAGCGAGGCGGCAAACTTCGCAGCGGCCGCACTCGGCGCCGGCAGCAGCACCGTCGGCACGCCGAAGCCGCGCACCAGCACCTCCCACAGATAGAACACCACCGCGCCGAACAGCAGCGGAACCGCAAGGTCGAGCCATTTGCGCCGCGCGTTGCTGCCCGGCCGTACCACGGCCAGCGCCATCACGCACAAGGCAGCTGCCAGCCACACCGAAAGCACGATGATCCAGAAACCGATCACGGCGGCGCCGGCGATGGCGGGATCGTGCAGCAGCGTGATCGTCGCACTGGCGCCGCAGGCGGCGCCGATGAGGCCGAGCGCGACGGCAATGACACCGCCGATGCCGGCGGCGACGGCGAACAGCAAGGTGGCGGCGAGCACGAGCGACATGGCCAGCGGACGCATTGACAGGGTCGATACCGCCTCCGACGACAATGGCAGCACGAAGCCCAGCAGCGCAGCGACGATTGCGAGGATAAATCCGAGCCGGAGCTTTTGCGCGTTCATGGCCGTGCTCCCATGCTTCGCGCCGTGATGCGCTCCGCAAGGCCGACCAGCCCGATCAGCGCCGAGGCCAGCACCGCCGCCGCGAGCAGCGCCGCCCAGATCTGGATGGTCTGGCCGTAATAGGAGCCGGCCAGCAGCCGCGCGCCGATGCCGGCCTCCGCGCCGGTCGGCAGTTCAGCGACGATGGCGCCGATCAGCGAAATGGAGATCGCCACCTTGAGGCTGGCGAACAGATACGGCACCGCCGAGGGCCAGCGCAGCTTTGCGAGCACCTGTCTCGGCGACGCCGACCAGGTGCGCATCAGATCCATCTGCATCGGGTCCGGCGCGGTGAAGCCCTTGACCATGCCGATGGTGACCGGGAAGAAGCTGAGATAGGCGGAGATGATCGATTTCGGCATCAGGCCCTGCAGCCCGATGGCACCGAGCACCACAATGAAGATCGGCGCCAGCGCCAGGATCGGCACCATCTGCGAACAGATGATCCACGGCAGCAGGCTCTTCTCCAGCACCCGGCTGTGCACGATCATCAGCGCCAGCGCGACGCCGAGCAGTGCGCCGAGCACGAAACCGAGCAAGGTCGCCGACAGCGTCACCGCGGAATGATAGATGAGGCTGCGCGGCGCATTGGGCGCATAGCCGAACACGCCATCGAGGAAGGTTTCGACCACCTGATGCGGCGCCGGCAGCAGCGGCCGCTCGGCACTCATGGTGCCGGCGATCAGTTCCGACGTGGTGTAGGGCGTCTCCTCGCGCTCGAAACCGTCGCGCACCAGCGTCAGGTTCATCAGCACCGCAGCGACGTACCAGATGGCGATCAGGGCTGCGACCACGGTGACGATGGGCGCAGTGCGCTGGAACAGCGGATGCCGCGACAGGCCGCGCGCCGTGCCAGGCCAAGCGAGCGCGCTACTCGTCATAGGAGTGCCCTGCCCGCAGGCCGTTGCGCACGCGCTGCGCGATGCGGATGAATTCCGGCGTCTCGCGAATTTCCAGCGTGCGGTCGCGCGGGAAATTGCAGTCGATGATGTCGGTGATGCGGCCCGGCCGCGGCGACATCACCACGATCTTGGTCGACAGGAAAACGGCTTCCGGAATCGAATGGGTGACGAACAGCACGGTCTTGCCGGTCTTGTCCCACAATTGCAGCAGCTGCTCGTTGAGATGATCGCGCACGATCTCGTCCAGCGCGCCAAAGGGTTCGTCCATCAGCAGCAGCGCCGGATCGAACGACAGCGCGCGGGCGATCGACACCCGCTGCTGCATGCCGCCGGACAACTGCCAGGGAAACTTGCGCTCGAAGCCGGTGAGGCTGACCAGCGCCAGATAGCGCGCCGCCCGCGCGGCCTGCTCGCTATCGGAAAAACCCATGATCTCGAGCGGCAGCTTCAGATTGGCCTCGATGGTCCGCCACGGAAACAGCGCCGGCGCCTGGAACACGTAGCCATAGGCGCGCGACAGCCGCGCCTGCTCCGCGCTCATGCCGTTGACAAGGAGCTGGCCGGAGCTCGGCTGCTGCAGGTCGGCGATGACGCGCAGCATGGTGGTCTTGCCGCAGCCGGAGGGTCCGATGAACGACACGAACTCGCCCTCGGCGATCCCCAGGCTGACATTGGACAGCGCATCGACGGCACCGTCGGCGGTCTGAAACGTCAGGGAAACGCCGGTTACATCGACCGCCAGCCGCCGGGGCGGAGGATTGAGGACGGTCGTTGCTTCGGCGAGGTTGCTCATGCGCGACGGTTCGACCCAAATGGCGGATGGTTAGCGCCATCCGGTTTCACTGTAGCGCTCAGGTTGGCGGGTTTCAACGCGATCGGCAAGCGCGATGACATTCGCGCATCCTGTCAAACGATCGCGGCGCTGGCGCGCTCAATGTTTGCGCAGCGGGGGAAATATAGTGGGCAGAGACATTATCGGAGTCGATCATGCCGCCATCTGCTTTTCCGATGGGTGGGATTCGCGGTGTTGTTTTGACTTGGCGCTGCGCCCACCTCATACTTCGCAGGCCGCATCACGCTGCGTGACCGTCCTGCAATCCTGCCTTCGAGCATCATGAAGCCTGCGCCCTTCCGATACATCGCCGCGACCTCGCTCGCCCATGCGCTGGCGCTGAAGGCGGAGCACGGCGACGAGGCCAAGTTCCTCGCCGGCGGCCAGAGCCTGATGCCGACCATGAATTTCCGGCTGGCGCGGCCGGCGGTGCTGATCGACCTCAACGGGCTCGATGACCTCGCCTTCGTCCGCTGCGGCGACGATGCGACGCGAATCGGCGCGCTGACGCGCTACCGCGCGCTGGAGCGCGACGCCGGACTGCTGGCGCGCTATCCGCTGATCGGCGAGGCCCTGCCGGAAATCGCCCATCCGCAGATCCGCAACCGCGGCACGCTCGGCGGCAATCTCTGCCACGCCGATCCCGCCTCGGAAATGCCGGCGCTGATGGTGGCGCTCGGCGCGCAGCTAAAGCTGCAATCGGCTTCTGGCGCGCGCTGGCTGGCGGCATCCGAATTCTTTCTGGGCGGCCTGACCACCGCGCTTGCGCCGGACGAGATGCTGGTTGAGATCGAGCTGCCTGCGTCACCCGCGCGTAGCGGCAGCTGTTTCATGGAAGTGGCGCGGCGGCGCGGCGACTTTGCCATTGCCGGCGTGGCCGCCATGGTGACGCTGGACGGCGACGACATCTGTTCAAACGTACGGCTGGTGCTGTGCGGCGTCGGCGAGATGCCGGTCGATGCCGGCGCCGACGCGCTGATTGGTCAGGCCATCACCGACGCAGCCATCTGCGACGTCGCCGCTGCCGCGCGGGCACTGCTCGATCCACCGGGCAGCGTCCATGCCACCGCCGACTATCAGCGCCATGTCGCCGGCGTGCTGATCGAGCGGACGCTGACAACGGCACATCTGCGGGCACGCCATGGACAATGACCTTCACGACATCACCGTCACGGTGAACGGCGTCAGCTACGCCAGGCGCGTCGAATCGCGGATGCTGCTTAGCGACTTCCTGCGCCACGAACTGGGGCTGGCCGGCACCCATGTGGGCTGCGAACACGGCGTCTGCGGCGCCTGTACCATCCAGCTCGACGGCGAACCGGTGCGCTCCTGCCTGCTGCTGGCTGTGCAGGCCAACCAGCATGCCATCGCGACCATCGAGGGCCTGACCGATCCCGACGGTGCCTGGCATCCGCTGCAGCAGGCCATGCACGACCATCACGGCCTGCAATGCGGCTACTGCACCCCGGGCGTCCTGATGACCATGACCGCGTTTCTCGACGAGCATCCATCGCCCAGCGAGCACAAGGTGCGCGAGGCTTTGTCCGGCAACCTGTGTCGCTGCACCGGTTATCAGAACATCGTCGATGCGGTGCTGGCCGCATCAGCCAAGATGCGGGGCTGAACGATGTCCACCCGCACCCTCGGCGAACCGGTCAAACGCAACGAAGATCGAAAACTGCTCACCGGCCAGGCGCTGTTCGTCGACGATGTCGAACTGCCTGGCATGCTGCACGCCGCGCTGCTGCGCAGCCAGGTGGCCCATGCCCGCATCGTCCGCATCGACGTGTCCCGCGCGCTGCAGCGGCCTGGCGTGATCGCCGCCTATACCGCGGAAGACCTTGGCGCCTTCTGGCGACCCAATGCGGTGGTGGTGCCGCCGCCGCCGATTCCCGGCAGCATCTTCAACGCCCGAACCCACGGGCCGCTGGCAAAAGGCAAGGTGCGCCATGTCGGCGAGCCGCTGGTGATCGTGATCGCCGAGAGCCGCTACATCGCCGAGGACGCGCTCGACGATATCGACGTCGAGTTCGAACAGCTCGATGCGGTGGTCGATCTCGAAGCGGCGCTGCGCCCGGGCTCGGCGCTGGTGCATGACGACCTCGACTCCAACGTCGCCGCCCATGTGCGGCAGAGCAAGGGCAACTACGCCGCCGCGGCGGCCAGGGCCGACCGCGTCATCAAGCGGCGCTTTCACTACGAACACGGCATCTCGTCGCCGATCGAGACCCGCGGCGTGGTGGCGCAATGGGATGCCCGCGCCGGACAGATGACGGTGTGGGACACCACCCAGGCGCCGGTGTTCATGCGCAACGGGCTGGCCGCCATGCTCGGCCTCAACGAGCGCAATGTCCGGGTGATCGCGCCGTTCGTCGGCGGCGGCTTCGGCCCGAAGATCATGATCTTCTATCCGGAAGAGCTGCTGCTGCCATGGGCCGCGATGCGGCTGAACCGGCCGATCAAGTGGATCGAGGACCGGCTGGAGCATTTCTTCGCCACCACCCATGAGCGCGGCCAGATCCACGACTCCGAGATGGCGTTGAGCAAGGATGGCCGCATCCTCGGCGTCAAGGACGTGTTCCTGCACGACGGCGGCGCCTACGATCCCTACGGGCTGACGGTGCCGATCAACAGCCAGTGCACCCTGCTCGGCCCCTATGTGGTGCCGAACTACGACAGCACCTTCACCCAGGTGTTCACCAACCTGCCGATCGTGACGCCCTATCGCGGCGCCGGGCGTCAGCATGGCGTGTTCGTGATGGAGCGGCTGCTCGATCTCGCTGCGCATGAGCTCGGCCTCGACCGCGCCGAGATCCGCCGCATCAACCTGATTCCCGCAGACGTCTTTCCCTACAACAACGAGATCATCTACCAGGACTTTGCCCCGCTCTCCTATGACAGCGGCAATTATGAGCCGGTGCTGGACATGGCGCTGGAGGCCATCGGCTATGCCGGCTTCAAGGCCGAACAGGCTCTAGCGCGCGCGCAGGGCCGCCACATCGGCCTCGGCCTCGCCTGCTACGTGGAAGGCACCGGCATCGGGCCCTATGAAGGCGCCAAGGTGCAGGTGCAGTCCAACGGCAAGGTCTCGATCGCCACCGGCATCGGCACCCAGGGCCAGGGCCACTTCACCGTGTTTGCACAGATCGCCGCCGACCAGCTCGGCATCGCGGTCAGCGATATCGAGGTGGTGACCGGCGATACCGACCAGTTCTACTGGGGCGCCGGCACCTTTGCGAGCCGCGGCGCGGTGGTGGCCGGCAATGCCGTGAATGAAGCCGCCAAGGTGGTGCGGCAGAAGGCGCTGAAACTGGCCAGCGATCTGTTCGAGTGTTCCGAAGACGACCTGGTCGTCGCCGACGGCCGCATCTCGCTGGTCGGCGTGCCCGGCAAGTTCGTCACCATGGGCGATCTCGCGGCTTCCGCCAATCCGATGCGCGGCGCGGTCAAGCCCGGCACCGAGCCCGGCCTGGAATCGACGCAGTACTTCGGCCCGCCGAGCGGCGCCACCGCCAACGGCGTCCACGCCATGATCGTCGAGATGGACCCGCGCACCTTCGACCTGAAGATTCTGAAATACGTCGTGGTGCACGATTGCGGCACGGTGCTCAATCCGATGATTCTCGCCGGCCAGATCCAGGGCGGCGTGGCGCAGGGCATCGGCAACGCCTTCTACGAGAAACTCTGTTTCGACGACCAGGGCCAGTTGCTCAATGCCTCGCTGGCGGATTACCTTTTGCCGACCGCGCTGGAAGTGCCGCGCATGGAACTCAGCCACACCGTGACGCCGTCGCCGCTCAATCCGATGGGCATCAAGGGTGCGGGCGAAGCCGGCGCCATTCCGGTCGGGCCGCTGTTCGCCCAGGCCATCGAGGATGCGCTCGATCTCCCGTCACGAGGCATCGAGTTGCTGGAGATTCCCCTCAGCCCCAGCCGCCTGTATGAGTTGACCCGCAAAGCGGGAGAGCGTGAATGATTCTGGTGACAGGTGCCGGCGGCAAGACCGGCAAGGCGGTCATTGCAGCCCTGGTCGCGCGCGGCGCGGCGGTACGTGGTTTCGTGCGCAGCAGCGCCCATGAGGCCGCGCTGAAGGCGATCGGCGTTGCCGAGGTCGTCACCGGCGAGATGGACGACGACGCGACATTGATGCGGGCGATGCAGGGAACCGATGCGGTCTACCATATCTGCCCCAATGCCAGTCCGCATGAGGTGGCATTCGCCGATGCGGTGATCGCCGCCGCGGAAGCCGCCGAGGTGGCGCGGCTTGTCTTCCACTCGGTGCTGCATCCGCAAGTCGAAGCAATGCCGCACCATTTCGCGAAAATGCGCGTCGAGGAAATGCTGTTCAGTTCGGAGCTGAACTTCACCATCCTGCAGCCCACGGCCTATATGCAGAACATTCTCGGCGAACGGGACCGCATGGTGACCGACGGGATCTACCGCGTGCCCTACCCGGTCGAGACGATGCTCAGCCTGGTCGATCTCGACGACGTCGCTGCCGTGGCTGCCAAAGTGCTGACCGAAGACGGCCACGCCTTTGCGACCTACGAACTGGCCGGCACCGCACCGCTCGACCAGAACGAGGTCGCCGAAATATTTTCGGCGGCGCTCGGCCGCGAGGTCCACGCCGAATCCGAATCCGTCAAAGCCTGGCAGGCGCGCGCCCGCATCGACGGCATGGACGAGCACACGGTGACCACGCTGACCAAGATGTTCGTCAACTATGCCGGCGACGGACTGAAGGGCAATCCGAATGTGCTCGGCTGGCTGCTCGGGCGTGCGCCCACGACGCTGGCGGAGTTTGCGGCGAAGGTGGCCTCCCAGTGAGAGCCATGACAAACTTGAGCACTGTGCCGCGCGCTCACCCAAACGTCGGCCAGCCCACCGGATGCAGCTGCTGCACGATCTTCATGGTCGACAGGATCAGCGGCTCCTCGAAACGAGGACCGACGATCTGGATGCCCACCGGCAATCCGTCCGACGTCATGCCGGCAGGCACCGCGCCGCCGGGCAGGCTCATCAGGGTGATCAGGAACGAGCCGGCGATCCAGTCGGTGTAGTTGTCGAGTTTCCTGCCGTTGATCTCGGTCGGGAAGTTCATCTCCACCGGGAACTGTTTGACCGGCGATTGCGGGGTGATCAGCAGGTCAAAGCTCTCGAAGAATTTTGCGAAGCGCAGGAACAGCTCGGCGCGCTTCTGTTCGGCCCTGCCAAAATCCAGCGCCGTCACCTTGAGCCCGGCCTCGACATTGCCCTTGAGATTGACGCCGAACTCTTCGAGGTGATCGAGGTTTTCAAATTGCTGACCGACCATCCACAGCCCGCGCCAGGCCTGATACGGCGCCTTGCCGTCTGATATATCGAAGCTGATCTCCTCGACTGTAGCGCCGGCATCAGCCAGCGACAGCGCACAGGCGCGGCAGATGGCGTCGATCTCGGGATCGACGCCGATGCCGGAAATGTCCGAGACATAGGCGATGCGCAGGCCCTTGACGTCCTGCGCCTTGGCGACGATGGCCCGCGCGCTGGCCCACGGCGGCGCCACCGAGATCGGCGATTTGCGAATGTAGCCGACCAGCGCGTCCAGCATCAGTGCGGCGTCTTCCGCGGTGCGCGCCAGCGGCCCGTGCACCTGGCCGGGATCCCAGGCCAGCGGCATGGGATAGTTGGGCGTCAGGCCCGGCGTCGGGCGGATGCCGCAGATGCCGTTGAACGACGCCGGCATGCGGATCGAGCAGCCGAAGTCGGTGCCCTGCGCCAGCGGCACCATGCCGGTGGCCACCGCCACCGCGGAGCCGCCCGACGAGCCCGAGGGGCTGAGCGCAGGATTCCACGGATTGCGGGTGACCCCGAACACGTCGTTGAAGGTGTTGGCGCCGGCGGCGAATTCCGGCGTGTTGGTCTTAGCCACCACGATGGCGCCGTTGGCCTTGAGGCGGCGCACCGCCTCGGCGTCCTCGGCGGGGACATGATCCTTGAAGCGCGGCGAGCCATAGGTGGTGCGGATGCCCTTGGTCGGGGTGACGTCCTTGATCGCCACCGGCAGGCCATGCAGCGGCCCCAACGCATCGCCGCGCAGCACGGCGGCTTCGGCCTTCCTGGCCAGCACGCGGGCGCTGTCGGCGACCAGCGTGACGATGGCGTTGAGTTGCGGATTGACGCGGGCGATCACCGCCAGATTGGCGTCGAGCACCTCGACGGGGCTGACTGCCTTGCTGGCAATCAAGGCTGCGAGTTCGCAGGCGGTCTTGCGGGACAGGGATTCGGACATGATGGTCTCGTATTCTCAACGCGTCATGCCCGGCCCTGTGCCGGGCATCCACGTCTTGGATGCGTGAAAGGCGTGGATGGCCGGGACAAGCCCGGCCATGACAAACCCTGAAGCGTTTACTTCCCCGCCCAGTGCACGAAGCGGCGCTCGATGGTGAGGAACAGCAGGTTGAGGCCGTAGCCGAGTGCGCCGGCGGCGAAGATGGCGGCGTACATGTCGGGCATTTCGAACATCTGCTGCGCCTCGAACACGCGCTGGCCGAGGCCGTCGACCGAGCCGATGAACATCTCGGCCACCACCACGATCACCAGCGCCAGCGACACGCCGTTGCGCAACCCGACGAAGGTCGCCGGCATGGATTCCAGCAGCATCACGTCCCACAGCACGCGGACCCTGGAGGCGCCCATCACCTTGGCCGCCAGGATGCGCGTCTTGCGCGCGTTCATGACGCCATAGGCGACGTTGAACAGGATCACCAGTGCAGCACCGAACGCCGCCACCGCAATCTTGGTGCGGTCGCCGACGCCGAACAGCACCAGAAACAGCGGAAACATCGCCGAGGCCGGCGTCGAGCGAAAGAAGTCGATCAGGAATTCCACCGAACGATAGAGTTTTTCCGACGAACCCAGGAGGACGCCAAGCGGTATAGCGATCACCGCGGCAATGATGGTGGAATAGATCGTGCGCTCCACCGTCTTGATGAAATCGACGCCAAGCTTGCCGTGGAACATGCCGGCCCACATCGCCTTGAAGGTCGCGACCGGCGACGGCAGCAGCACGGGATCGACGATGCGCAGCCAGACGGTGAACGACCAGATCGCCAGCAGCACGGCGACGCCGACGAACGGCAGCAGGATTTCGAGGCGCTTCCAGTTCATCCATCTAGCCTTTGCGGACTTCGCGCTGGAAGATCTCCAGGCAATGCGCCTTGGTCTGGATAAAATCCGATTCCGTCATGGTCCTGTCGGTGCGCGGCCTTGGCGCATCGTAGTGCACGAACTCCACCGCGCGCGCCGGATGCCGCGACAGCAGCAGGATACGGTCGGACAGGTACACCGCCTCCTCCAGATCGTGCGACACCAGCACGGTGGTGGTGTGGGTCTCCTGGAACACGCGCTGCAGCTGCTCGCGCATGAACAACGTCATCTCGTAGTCCAGCGCCGAGAACGGCTCGTCGAGAAACAGGATCTCGGGATCGACCACCAGCGCCCGCATGATCGACACAAGTTGCTGCTGGCCGCCGGACATCTGGTAGGGATACAGCTTGAGGTCGATCTTGACGTTGAGACTGGCGACGATCTTCTCGACGCGCACGTTGCGATCCGCCTTCGGCACGCCCATCACCTTGAGGGGATAGGCGATATTGTCGAAGGCGCTGAGCCACGGGAAGACGGCTTCGCGGTAATTCTGGAACACGTAGCCGAACTTGATCTTGTTGAGCGGCTGGCCGTCGAACAGGATCTCGCCCTTGTCGGCGGGAAACAGCCCGGCGATCATGTTGATCAGCGTGCTCTTGCCGCAGCCGTTCGGTCCGAACACCGACATCAGCTTGCCGCGCGGGATGTCGAAGTCGAAATCGTCGTAAATCGTCGCGTCCGAGAACTTCTTGCTCAGCCCGCGGATCGTCACGTGTGGCGCGGTCCGCACTGCTGCGGCCCGCGCCTTCTCCGACAGTTCGATGGTTGCGGCTGGCTGCACGGAGGTCATCGGATGTCAGTACTTGTAAATGTACTTGGTGACGTCGAGCTTTTCCGGGACAACGCCGATCGAGGTGCCAAAGTCGGACAGCTTCTGCAGGTCGCCTATCTGCTTCGGCGTCATGTCCTTGGCCATGGTGTAGCCGAGCATGGAGACCATATCGACGACGTTGTCCGGCGTGAACGTGTTCTTGGCGAGGTACTTGCGGGCGTCGTCCGGGTTCTTGTTGATGTAGTCGACCGCCTTGGACCAGGCCATGGCAAAGCGCTTGGCCACCTCGGGCCGCTTCTGGATGAAGTCCGAGGTGATGGCGCAGCCGGCGGCATAGGCGTCGGCCTTCTCGTCGCCGAGGATGTATTTGGAGATCACGCCGGCTTCCAGCGTGCGGGCCACGCCGGCCTTGATCATCATCGAGGCGTTGGGTTCCAGCGTGTAGCCGCCGTCGAAAGTGCCGGCGGTCATGGCGTTGACGTGCTGGCTCATGTCGAGCTGGTCGATGGTGTAGTCGCCGTCCTTGAGGCCGTTTTTGGCCAGAATGCCCTTGGCGGTATTGAGGTTGGCGGGTCCGGGCGCCGACATCAGCTTGAGGCCCTTGAGGTCCGAGATCTTGTCGGCCTTGACGCCGTTGCGGACCACGAACTGCTCCATCTTCCAGACCGGGGTCTGGCTGTTGAGCGCGATATACATCGCAACGCCAGGCTTCTTGATGTTGGCGTTGAGGCCTTCCAGCGTCACCAGCACGGCGGAGACCTCGATCTGACCGGTGATCATCGCGGCGACGTTGGCCGGGCCGCCCATCAGCTTGGTCATCTCCGGTTCGATGTTCTGCTCCTTGAAGAAGCCCTTCTCCACGGCGACGAAATACGGCAGCGACGAACTCAGCGGGAACACGCCGACGGCGACCTTGTCCTGCGCGGCGGCTCGATCCGGCGCCAACCCGATCAGCGCCAAAGCGGCCAGCGCCGCGAACATCATCCGATTAAGCATAGCCATGGTCGTGCTCCTGTGATGCAGATGGCGAGCCCCCTCGCCGCAGAATTCCACTCGCCCGGTCCAGGCGATTGCCCAATTTCAGAGCAAGACTCGTGCCGGTTACGACCGCCGCCGCCGGTTGCCCGTCACCGGCCGCCGGATCACATCCGCGACGTAAACTCGCCGCGCAGCATCTTTTCATAGCCCTCGCCGCGGTCGATCATCGGCAACGGATCAGGCCGACCAGCGGCCAGTTCGGTGCGCCGCGCCCGCGTGGCCGCCTCGTCGATATCAGGCTCGTCGGCGGTGCTCGCGGCGGAAAATACCACACCGTAGTCGCGCATCGCCGCGGCGACCGACACCCGGCCCTCGGTGACGTCGCGCAGCACCATCGGCAGTTCGCGCGTCAGCGGATCGCCCCAGCCGCCGCCGCCGGTGGTGACCACGCGCACGACCTGGCCTTTCAGGACTTCGGCACCATCGACCAGCCCCCCCAGCTTGCGCGCCTCGCCTTCGGCATCGACGGTGACGCAGAACGGCTCGCCAGCCTTGCCGCCCTTGAGACCGTAGCAGCCAAGCCGCACGCGGTCGGCGGTGACAATGGTGCGGCAGTCGACCAGTGCGCGATAGTGCTTCTCATAACCCTGCCCGCCGCGGCGCAATCCGGCGCCGCCGGAATCCGTCGACAGCGCCAGTTTTTCCACCATCACCGGAAACTTGGTCTCGGTGAATTCCGCAGGCTGGTTGCGGGAGTCCGGCACGATGTGGATGGCGTCGTTGCCGTCGGCGTAATAGCGCCCGCCGGAGCCGCCGCCCAGCACCTCGCGCGACAGGAACGGCTTGCCTTCCGCGTCATTGCCGTAGAAGCCGGTGTAGCGGATGGTTTCCTGGTCCGCCGGCATGCGCCCGTCCACCGCCTTCGCCACCACCCCGGCCAACAGGCCGAGACTGCGCAGCAGCACGAAGGAGCGGGCATTCGTGGCGGCCGGCCAGACCGGTGTGATCAGCGTGCCCTTCGGCGGGAAGACGATTTCGAACACCTCGCAGACGCCTTCGTTGACGTGAATTTCCGCAGCGCGCTCGGGCGTATCGGCAAGGTTGCGCAGGATCGGCGCAATCCACTTGATCAGGAAGGCGCCGCTGGCATAGTCCGTCGGCCAGTTGATCGGCCCGGTCGACTGTGGATCGGTGCCGTTGAAGTCCAGCACGATCTTGTCGGCGGTCTTGGTCATCTTGATCGCGATCTTGTGCAGCTTCGGGTCGGTGATGCCGTCGTGCTCGACATAGTCCTCCCAGCTGTATTCGCCATCGGCGATCTTGCTCAGCAGCTCGTTGCGGTAGATGTCGCGGCACTTGTCGAGGATGGCCTGAAAGCAGGCCTCGACCTGGTCGCGGCCGAAACGTTCGAACAACCCCTGCATGCGGCGCGCGCCCATCAGGCAGGCCTGCACCTCGCTGTCGAGATCGGCGGACAGCATCTCCGGCACGCGGGTGTTGCGGCGGATGATGGTGAACACGGCGTCGTTCTTGACGCCTTCGCTATAGATCTTGACCGGCGGAATCGCGATGCCTTCCTCGAACACCGTCGCCGCGGTGCCCGGCATCGAGCCCGGCACCTTGCCGCCGACGTCGTCGTGATGGCCGAAGGCCTGGATATAGGCGACCACGATGCCGTCGTGAAACACCGGCACGGTGCTGCACAGATCCGGCAGATGGCCGATCGAACCTTCGGTCAGGTAGGTGTCGTTCATCAGGAACACGTCGCCCGGCTTCATGGTCTCCGGCGCAAAGTCGCGCACCACGGCGTTGGGCATCGCCGAATAGGAACGCCCGGTCAGCTTGCGGCAGTAGCGGTCGAAAAGGCCGACGCGGAAGTCGTGGGCCTCGCGGATCATCGGCGAACGCGCGGTGCGCTCGATGGCATATTCGATTTCCGCCTCGATGGAATTCAGCGTGCCCTCAACGATCTGCAGCACGATGGGATCGACATGGGCGGCCTCGCGCACGGGGGCGGTCGGCCAGGGATGGGGCTTGTGCATGTTCATTTGGTGCTCTCCTGCGCGACCGGGCGGATGACCAGAATGCCGTGCGGATCGACGTCAAGGCTCTGGCCGGGAAATACCACGGTGGTGGAGCCGAACTCCTCGACCACTGCGGGACCGACGATGGTCGCCCCCGGCGGCAGCGTGGCGCGGTCATACAGCGGCGTGTCGACGAAGCCGGCATCGAAATAGACGGGGCGCGTGCCGCTCGGCGCAAACGTGCCGTCGCCGGCGTCGAGCTTCGGCATCTGCGGCCGTTCGATGACGCCGAAGCCGGAAACGCAGAGATTGACCAGCTCGATCTTCTGCTGGCCGGCATAGTCGTAGCCGAAGGTCTTCTTATGCACGGCATGGAAGGCGCCGATCAGCCCGGCCAGAAACTTGTCGTCCACCGCCCCCGACGGCGCGGTGACGCGGACCTCCATGGATTGCCCGGCATAGCGCAGGTCGGCCTCGCGGACCAGGCGGATCTGCGATTCCGCGATGCCGTCGCGCGTGAGATTGGCCACCGCCTCCTGCTCAAGCCCGGCATAGCGCACAGCGATATCGGCAAGATCGATGGCGTCCTCGTGCATCACCTTGGTGACGATGTGATCGGTGCGCCAGTCCACCGCCAAGAGGCCGAAGGCGGAGAGATTGCCGGGATTCGGCGGCACGATGCAGGCCTTCATACCCAACAGATCCATCACCGCCGGCGACTGCACCGGACCGGCGCCGCCGAACGACAGCAGTGCGAATGCGCGGGGGTCGATGCCGCGCTGGATGGTCATCTGGCGGATCGCGTTGGCCTGCGCCCAGTTGGCGATCTCGATGATCCCCGCGGCGAGCTGCTCGGCGCTCATGTTGCCCGGCAATTTTTCGGCCAGCGCCGCGATACCCGCACGGGCCCGCTCCACATTCAGTGCGATACCGCCGCCGATCAGCGCCGGCGGCAGCCGCCCGAGCACCAGGTTGGCGTCGGTGATCGCCGGCTCGTCGCCGCCGTTCGGATAGCACATCGGGCCGGGCACGGCGCCGGCGCTGCGCGGCCCCACCTTGAGGTGGCCCTCACGGCTGATCCAGGCCAGCGAGCCGCCGCCGATGCCGATGGTGGTGATGTCGATCATCGGAATGCGCACCGGAAACTGGCCGACCGAACCGCCATTGGTGAGCTGCGGCTTCGCGCTTTCGATCAGACAGAAATCCGTCGAGGTGCCGCCGGCGTCGAGCGTGACGAGGTCGGGGAATCCGGCGATCTCGGCGATCACGGCGCTGCCGAGCGCGCCGGCGGCGGGGCCGGACAGCGCCGTGGTGATCGGTTTTCGCAAAATCTGCTCGGACGACGCGACCCCGCCGCTCGACTGCATGACCAGGAACGGCACCTTCTGCAGCGGGCCGAGTTCGTCATGCACGCGCTTGAGGTAGCGATCGAGATAGGGTTTCACGAAGGCATCGACCAGAGTGGTCACCGCGCGCTCGTATTCGCGGTATTCCGGCAGCACCACGCAGGACAGCGACAGGGTGGCCTCGGGATATTCCTCGGCGATGATCTCGGCGACGCGGCGCTCGTGGCTGTCATTGGCATAGGAGTGAATCAAGCAGATGCCGATGGCCTGGATCTGGTGTTTGCGGAAATAGCGTGCGGCGTCGCGCACCATGTCCTCATCGAGAGCGCGCAACTCATTGCCCTTGAAGTCGAAACGGCCGCCGACCTCGCGGACGAACTGCAGCGGCACCAGCCGCTCCGGCTTCACCCAGAAATAGGAATTGCCGTAGCCATCGGGCACCGATTGCCGCGCGATCTCCAGCAGATGGCGGAAGCCGGCGGTGACGATCAGGCCGAGCGAGGAGATGCCCCCCTGCAGCAGCGCATTGGTGGCCACCGTGGTGCCGTGGGCGAGACCGGCGACATCGGCCGGGCCGGCGCCGGCCTGCGCCAGGATGTCGTTGACCCCGCGCACCAGGCCGATCGCCGGATTGGCCGGCGTGCTCGAGACTTTGGTGACCGACATGGCGCCGGTCGAGGCGTCGACCGCGACGATGTCGGTGAAGGTGCCGCCGGTGTCGATGCCGATCCGGAAACGGGGGGAAGCCTGGGTCATGCGGGGCCGTCCATGCTGAGAACGCCTGCAGCATGGGTCGGAGAGACGGCGCGAGTCAAAAACCGAATATTGATGCGGCTATCGGAAAAACAGATGACAGCTCGTGCCCCGGACGCGGCGCAATACGCCACGTAGTGGCGTGGTGCGCCGCAGAGCCGGGGCCCCGGTGGCTGCCAACCCAAACCGGGATCCCGGATCTGCGGCGCAGCGTTTCGGACGATGCTACGCATCGTCTCTCACGCTGCACCGCGTCCGGGAAACGAGGGAGCGGAATTTTGTCGCCCCTACCCCTTCAGCAGATCCCTGATTTTCAGCAGCGCGGCTTCCTTGCGCCGCGACAGCGGCTGCCGCCGGCGAAACAGGCTGAAGGCCACGTTGCGCGCCGGCGCGATCGGCAGCGCCTTCAGCAGGCCGAGCGCCACCTCGTTGTCGGCGCAGGCGCGCGGCACGATGGCGATGCCGCCGCCGGACTGCACGATGATCTTCATGGTCTCGATATTGTCGACCACCGCCACGACGTTGGGGCGGATGCCGAGATCGGTGAACAGCGAGAACACCACCTGGCCGTAGCCCACCGTCAACTCACTCATGATGAAGGGCTCGGCGACCAGCCGCCCGATGTCGATTGCCTGCCTGGCGCGCCCCAGCGGATGTTTCGGCGGAACGATCAGCGCCATCTCGGCATCGATCAGCCGGTCGAACACCAGCCCGGCCGGCAGCCGGTCGGGATCCGACTCGATGGCCAGGCCGGCATCGATATGCTCCTCGTGCAGTTCGCTGAAGATGTTGCGGGTGGGCGCGGTCGAGATCTCCAGCCGGATGCCCGGCAGGTCGGCCTTCAGGTTGCCGAACAGGCGGGGGATGAAGAGCTGGGCCATGCCCGAGCCCATGCCGATGTTCAACGTGTCGAGCATGGCGCCGCGCAGGCGTTTCGCGGTGTCGGTCAGGCTGAGCAGATCGCCCATCACCCGTTCGGATTCGTACAGGAAGGTGCGGCCGCGGTCGGTCGATTCGATGCCGCGCGAGGTCCGGCTGAACAATTCGAAACCGATCTCCCCCTCGAGCAGCTTGACCTGCTCGCTGACGGCGGATTGCGAGATGTTCAGGCGTTTTGCCGCCTTGGTGAAACTACGCTCCTTCGACACCGAGAGCGCATACCGCAATTGCCGGAAGTCCAAGGTCGAATCCCCCAACGGCCGGCACGGGCGACGGCGCGCGACGGCATCCTAGGGCACGGGAAATATTTTGGCTATTCGGCAGCCGGACCCGCATTCGACGAGATCGCAACGACCGAAGAGCGGAAATGTCAGATCGAGCAGTGACCGGGCAACAGGAAGGCTCGGAGCGATCGGCCAGCCAATCGCTATCGTTCGTCGCTCAATGGCACACGAAAGGCTTCGGGCTGCTCCCGGGCGCGGCGCTGCGCGACGGCCAGAGCCTCGGCAAAATCAGCGGGATCGAACCACGACTCACCGCGCATCGCCGCGTCGAGATCGTCTTCCCAGATGCGGGTCGCCTCGATGTCGAATTTCATGTCGAGCTTGTTGCTGACGGCCTGGATGCCGTAGCCGGTGACGGCCCATTGCCGGCCGAGCCAGTAGATGTCGCGATGGAGCACTGCGCCGTCCGTTCTTGATTGCGAGACCGTTACCGGACGAAAATAACCCCGCCCGGCCGGGCGAGGTTACTTGAGCTTGAACAGGCCGAAAGTGAAGATACGCAAAAGCAGTAGCCGGTCGATCTTAAGGTCTGCCTAAATGCGGTTGTCCCGGTTCGGTGACGGCTGCGATCGCTGGGTCGCCGTCCTTGCACGCTCCGCGTCGGCCTTGTTGGCCTCGTGGCGACCGATGATGCAACCGGCGACGACGCCGACCTTGCCGTGACCGGCATAGTGACCGGCGATGCCACCGATGATAGCGCCCTTGATGCAGCCCTTCGCTTCAGCAGCGACGGACGACAGCGACAGCCCGACGATGGCGGCGCACAAAACAACACGCTTCATGGCGATCTCCCGAGTGAATTCAACCGACACAAGTCCTCCCAAGGAGTTTGGTTCCCACTCGCTCGGCAACGACAGCACGCTGCGCTGCGCGCGCTGGCGACCGATGACAGGCTTTGATCTCGCCGGGATTCGGGTAAAACGGCACCGTTGCGCGGGAGATCGACAGGCGATGCGAGTAACCAATTCCGAGAGATTGCGCTGGCGGGGATGGCTGACCGGCGCCGTGGTCGCCGTATTGCTGCTGGCTTTGCCGGTGGCGGTGTGGCTCGATCTTACAAATCTCGCCGACACCGCTTTGCGCCGTCAGGCCGCCGACCTCAATTCGGTGGTGTCCAGCGTCCGCAGCTATTACGCCACCAATGTGGTGGGCCGGGTGCTGGCGCATCCCGGCGAGACCCAGGTGGTCCACAATTACGAGACCATTCCCGGCGCGATTCCGATTCCGGCCACGCTGTCCCTGGAGCTCGGCAAGGTGATCGGCGCGCAGCAGGAGAATATCCACTACCGCTTCGTATCGGATTTTCCGTTCAGGAACCGGACCCCGCACCAGCTCGACGCGTTTGAAATCAACGCGCTGAAAAGCCTGCGCGACAATCCCGACCAGAAGATCGTCGACGCCACCCGCTCGATGTTCAGCGACAGCGTTCGCCTGATCGCGCCGGTGGTGATGGCGCCGGCCTGCGTCAGCTGCCACAACGTGCATCCGGAGAGCCCGAAGAAGGACTGGAAGGTCGGCGATGTCCGCGGCATCCAGGAGATCATCATCACCCAGCCGATCGCGGCCAACATCTTTTCCTTCAAGTATCTGCTGGCCTATTTCCTGCTCGCCGCCGTCAGCGGCGTGTCGTTTCTCGGCCTGCAGCGCCGCCAGGCCAAAGCCATCAAGGGCATGAACCGCGAGCTGGAATCCGCCAACGACTTCCTTGCCACGCTGTCGATGAAGATCTCGCGCTATATCCCGCCACAGGTCTACAAGAGCATCTTCAGCGGTCAGAAGGACGTCACCATCCATACCGAGCGCAAGAAGCTGACCATCTTCTTTTCCGATATCCAGAACTTCACCGCCACCACCGAACGGCTGCAGCCCGAACTGATCACCCAACTGCTCAACGAATATTTCACGGAAATGTCGGCCATCGCCCATGACTACGGCGGCACCATCGACAAGTTCATCGGCGACGCCATGCTGATCTTCTTCGGCGATCCGGAGACCAGGGGCGACCGCCAGGACGCCAGAGCCTGCCTGCACATGGCCTGGCGGATGCAGCGCCGCCTCGTCGAACTGAATGCGCAGTGGCGCGCCGCTGGCATCGAACAGCCGTTCAAGGCCCGCATGGGCATCAATTCCGGCTATTGCAACGTCGGCAATTTTGGCAGCACCGACCGCATGGACTACACCATCATCGGCGCCGAGGCGAACCTCGCCGCACGTCTGCAGTCGGTCGCCGAACCCGGCGGCATCGTCATCAGCTACGAGACCTTTGCGCTCGTCAGCGATGCCATCACGGCGCACGCGCTGCCCCCGATCACCATGAAGGGCATCAGCCGCGAGGTCATTCCCTATGCGGTCGACAGCATCATCGACGGCAGCGCCGACACCGGCGACGTGGTGGTCGAGCGGATGGCGGGATTGGATTTCTACCTCGACCCGTCGCGGATCGATGCGAAGGACGCCGCGCGGGCACGCGCCGTTCTGACCGAGGCGCTGGCGACACTCGACAAGCGGCAGACCTAAACCACCTGACGGACTGCGCGTTTGCAGGGCGACGGGACGCAGTCGTTAAACGCATCGCCCCCTTCAATTTGATCATCTCAGCCATCTTGCCGGGGCAAACGCCGCTGCAGCGCGGCCGTGCGGATTCACGGCTTGACAAGCGTTGCCCAACTTTCATATATGAAATCAATACGCTTCTAATGAAATTAAGGGGAGACGTTGGCCGATCGAGCTCCATGGCACGTGTCATGGGCCACCCGCGAGCTGAATCCGCGTCACAGACATCCTTCCAAATCACGTGCGCCCGGCCGGCGGCTGCCCATCCGCGCTCCGGTCGTCCGGTAAGCACCGACACGCAGCCTGCAACGCGCTTTCTTGAATCGCTGCAACGAAGCCAAAGGACAAAAGATGTTCGGGAACTACAAGCTGAAGCCCAATAGCGGCGTCAATCCGCCCTACTCTCCGGCCTATCCGGTCGAGTGGGGCTGCACGTTGCGAACGCTGCAGATCATCACCCGCGTTGATCAGGCGAAGCTTGCCGCGTTGCTGTCCGATACGCCGTTCGAACTCGTCAACGACCGCGTCGCATTCCAGTACATGATCTCGCCGGGCCACTCGCTCGCTGTCCATGCCGGCCAGATGTTCGACCTGATGGTGACGGTGCCGGTTCGCTGCGAGGGTCTGTTCACGCATACCCACATCTACATGTACTGCAGCGATCCGATGGGCATCTGCGCGGGACGCGAAGTCTTCGGCTACACCAAGAAGGACGCGACCTACGCCTTCGAGGAGGCGCCCGACCATACCATCGTCGGCTGGGTCAAGCGCCGGGGCACGCCGCTGGCCGACTTCAGCTTCGTGCCCGATGCGGCAGCACCGGTGGTGAGTCTTGTCGACGGTGACGAGCAGCCCGCAGGCGAGATCCATGTGCGCCGCTTGCCGCATCCGGAACGCCTGGCAACCGCTTATGCGGATGTCGTCTATCGACGCACCCCGCTGGAATATTCGCAACCGCTGGCCGGGCGCGCCCAGATGAAACTGCATGCATCGGAATTCGACCCTCTGACGGAGCTCAATCCGGAAATCATCGGCGCGCGCTTCATGTATTCCGGCGTCTATGGCGGCGGATTTGATGTCGAAGACAGGCGACTCATCAAGCGCCTCGACGTCTGACGCAGAGCATCCTGAGAATTCAAGCAGTGGCATCAGACCACGCATAATGGGAGGAAATGAGATGTTGAACTGGAAGTCGACGGGCCGAATGCGGCTGCTGGGAAGCCTGGGTTGTCTGATGTGGGCCTTTGGCGGTAGCGCCAATGCCCAGCAGCCACCGCTCAAGCTTGGCGTGCTCACGGATATGTCGAGCCTGTACGCCGATGTCACCGGCCCCGGCTCGGTGATCGCCGCCAAGATGGCGGTGGAGGATTTTCTGGCGTCACCGCATCGCATGACGCGCCCGGTCGAGGTGATCAGCGCGGATCACCTCAACAAGGCCGACGTCGCCGCCGGCATTGCACGTGAATGGCTGGACCGCGACGGCGTCGATGCCATCGTCGACGCGCCAAACTCTGCGGTGGCGCTTGCGGTACGCAACATCGTGCAGACCAAGAATCGCACCCTGCTCGTGACCGGCGCCTCATCGTCCGACCTCACCGGAAAGGCCTGCTCGCCGAACCTCATCCACTGGACCTACGATACCTATGCGCTGGCCACCGGCGTCGCGCGTGCGGTCGTCGAGTCCGGCGGAAAATCCTGGTTCACGCTGACCGCGGACTACGCCTTCGGCCAGGCGATGGAGCAGGACATCAAGAACGCCGTGAACAAGGCCGGAGGAACGGTCGTCGGCGGCGTCCGGACGCCGATCAATTCGCAGGATTTCTCGTCCTTCCTGCTGCAGGCACAATCCTCGAAAGCCCAGGTTGTCGGGCTCGTCAATGCCGGTGGCGACACCATCAACTCGATCAAGCAGTCCGTGGAGTTCGGGATTGGCGCCCGCGGCCAGCGCGTCGTGGCAACGGTCCTCTATCTCAGCGATGTGCATTCCCTCGGGCTCGCCGTCGCCCAGGGGCTTCAGTTCACAGAGTCGTTTTACTGGGATCTGAACGAAGGAACGCGCGCCTGGAGCAAGCGCTTCGCGCCACGGAACAACGGTCGCTATCCGACCGCGCTCCATGCCGGAGTCTACAGCGCCGTTCTGCACTATCTGCGTACGATCGATACGCTCGACAGTTCAACGGACGGCAAAGCCGTCATCGCCAAAATGAAGGAGCGGCCTACCGACGATCCGCTGTTCGGCAAGGGCAGCATCCGCAGCGACGGCCGCAAACTGCACAACATGTATCTGTTCGAGGTGAAAAAGCCCGAGGAATCCAAATACCCGTGGGACTACTACAAGGTCGTCAAGACCATTCCGCCGGATGAGGCTTGGCGACCTTTGGCAGAGGGTGGTTGCGACTTCTCGAAATCATGACGGAAAGACCAAACAACAACGCCGTCGCCCTGGTCACGGGCGGCGGCGGCGACATCGGGCGATCGATCGCGCTCAAGCTGGCGCAGACCTGGGCCAATGTGGCTGTCGTCGATATCGACGAGGCCAGCGGCGCCGAGACGGCGCGTCTTCTGAATGAGAACGGATGTAACGCCGTCTTCATCCGCGCCGATGTCTCGAACGCGGTGGAGGCAGCCGCCTATGTCGACCAGGTCGAGCGTCTGCTTGGGCCGATCGGCGCCTTTGCCAACAACGCCGGCATTGAAGGGGTGGTGTCCCCCATTCAGGACTATCCGGAAGATGCGTTCGATCGCCTGATGCAGGTCAACGTCAAGGGCGTGTTTCTCGGGCTGAAGTACGTGATCGCGAGAATGATGGCGCGCGGCGAAGGCGCCATCGTCAACACGGCGTCCACGTCGGCGATCCGTGGACGCGCCGGGCTCGCCGGCTACGTGGCCAGCAAGCACGCCGTGCTTGGCCTGACGCGGGTCGCTGCCCTCGACGTTGCCGGCACGAACATCCGGATCAACGCCGTTCTGCCCGGTCCGATCGAGTCGCGGATGGTACAGGCCCTGGACAGACAGGCATCGAACGGCTTCGCGCGCGCTGGAGCCGCCAGTTATGGATCGCCGGATAGCGTCGCCAACGTCGTCGCATTCCTGCTTTCCTCCGAGGCATCTCATGTCAACGGGGCAGCGTGGACCATCGATGCCGGCGGGACAGTCGCCTGACGTGACATGGCTGGACGCTGCGGCGGCAGCAGCAGGCCGGCAATCTTCGAATGTTGAGCTTCAAGAGCGAACTTGTTAGAACGCCGCATGGCCGAAAAAGACGAGATCGTGCGACCGGGCGCTCCCGCGCTGGAGAAGGGACTCGATCTGATCGAGGCGCTTGCCGCCGAGTCTCGCGGACTGAGCCAGAAGCAGATTGCGGAGCGGGTGGGCCGATCCGTCGGCGAGATTTTCCGGATGCTCAGCGTCCTCGAGGAGCGCGGTTACGTGTCGCGCGATCCCGTCACCGCGGAATATACCCTGACACTTCAGTTGTTCCGGATCGCCGCGCAGTTTCCTCCGACAAAACGTCTGCAGCAGGCTGCGCTTCCGGTCATGGAAACGCTCACGTCCCGGACCGGGCTGTCGTGCCATATGGCCGTGCTGAGCAGTCATCAGTTCATGGTCATCGCGCAGATGGACCCCGAGTGGCAGATGGGCTGGTCGGTGAGGCTTGGGGCCGTGTTTCCACTGACCCAGGAGTATGCATCGGCCAAGGTCCTTGCGGCCTTCCAGCTTGACGGACGCCGCAAGGAACTGGCGGAGGCCATGGCAAAGCAAGGTCGCGCCTCGCTGAAGAGCATCCTGACCGAACTGACCACCGTAGTCACACGCGGAGGCGACTTCCCCGAGGAAGGCCTCGGTCCGCGCCTTCGCGCCTTCAGCTGCCCTGTTCTCGAATCGTCCGGGCGGGCGGTGGCGGCATTGACTGTCCCACTGCTGCGGCTGGAGAAAATTCAGGCAGACGAGTCCGAAAGCATCAGACGGCATCTCCTGGCAGCAGCCGGACAAATTTCCGAAAAGATCGGCGCAAACCGCTGAAACGTAGCCTACATCGTCGGCATTTCGGGTGAGGGCAACCCGGGAGTCCGGCCGACTCGACGAAGCAATATTTTCCGGCGTCGCCGCTGCAGCAAGTCTTACGACACGAGCTTGGTCAGCAGGGCACGGGGGCATCCGCGCCCTGCTCGCACTCAGCGATGCCCGGCCGGCGTGCTCGCCACGATGTGATCCACCGTGGCTTCGCCATGCTGCGTCAGCGGGCGGTTACCGGCCAGCGCGCGCAGCAGCACGTAGAACATCGGCGTGAAGAAGATGCCGAAGGCGGTGACGCCGATCATGCCGGCGAACACCGCGACGCCCATGGCGTGGCGCATCTCGGAGCCGGCGCCGGTGGAGATCACCAGCGGCACCACACCCATGATGAAGGCCAGCGACGTCATCAGGATCGGCCGCAGCCTGAGACGGCTGGCCTCGATCGCCGCCTGGATCGGCGTGCGCCCGCCGAATTCCAGCTCGCGCGCGAATTCGACGATCAGGATGGCGTTCTTCGCCGACAGGCCGACCAGCACGATCAGGCCGATCTGGGTGAAGACGTTGTTGTCGCCCTTGGTGATCCAGACGCCGAACATCGCCGCCAGCAGCCCCATCGGCACAATCATGATGATCGACAGCGGCAGCGTCAGGCTCTCGTATTGCGCGGCGAGCACCAGAAACACCAGCAGCAGTGCCACCGGAAACACCACGAGGGACGAGTTGCCGGCGATGATCTCCTGATAGGTCAGTTCGGTCCATTCGAAACCGATGCCCTTGGGGAAAACCTCCGCAGCAACGCGCTCCACCGCGGCCTGCGCCTGGCCCGTGGAATAGCCCGGCGCGGCGCCACCATTGAGGTCGGCGGTCAGGAAGCCGTTGTAGCGCATCGCACGCTCGGGACCGGAGCTCTCCTTGATCTTCAGCAGCGTCGACAGCGGCACCATCTCGTTGGTGTCGGAGCGGACCTTGAGCAGACCGACATCGTCGGCGCGGGCGCGGTACTTGGCGTCGGCCTGCACCCGCACCGAATAGGTGCGGCCGAACTTGTTGAAGTCGTTGACATAGAGCGAACCGAGATAGATCTGCATGGTCTCGAACACGCTGGTGACGGGCACCGAGAGCTGCCGCGCCTTGGTGCGGTCGATATCGGCGTAAAGCTGCGGCACGTTGACCTGATAGGAGGTGAACAGGCCGGCCAGTTCCTTCTGCTGCGAGGCCTTGGCGACGAACGCCTTGGTGGCGTCGGACAATGCGTCGTAGCCGAGACCGGCGCGGTCCTCGATCTGCAGCTTGAAGCCGCCGATGGTGCCGAGGCCGGACACCGGCGGCGGCGGGAACATGGCGATGAATGCGTCCTGGATGCCGGCGAACTTGCCGTTCAGCGTCATGGCGATGGCGCCGCCGGACAGCGACTTGTCCTTGCGCTCCTCGAACGGCTTCAGCGTCACGAACACGATGCCGGAATTCGACGAGTTGGTGAAGCCGTTGATCGACAGGCCGGGAAACTGGATGGCGTCCTCGACACCCGGCGTCGCCTTGGCGATGTCGCCCATGCGGCGGATCACCTCTTCGGTGCGGTCCAGCGTGGCGCCGTCCGGCAACTGCGCGAAACCGACCAGATACTGCTTGTCCTGGCCAGGCACGAAGCCACCCGGCACCGCCCTGAACAGCAGTGGGGTGACGCCGATCAGCGCGATATAGGCGACCATGACGATGCCGCGGCGGGAGATCACGCGGCCGACGCCGCCGCTATAGGCATTCGAACTCCAGGTAAAGGCGCGGTTGAACCTGGCGAAGAACCAGCCAAGCGACCTGTCCATGCCGCGGGTCAGCGCATCCTTCGGCGCATCGTGCCCCTTGAGCAAGAGCGCCGCCAGCGCTGGCGACAAGGTCAGCGAGTTGAAGGCGGAGATCACCGTGGAGATCGCCACGGTCAGCGCGAACTGCTTGTAGAACTGGCCAGTGAGGCCAGTGATGAAGGCCAGCGGCACGAACACCGCCACCAGCACCAGCGCGATCGCGATGATCGGACCGGTGACCTCGCGCATCGCCTGATAGGCCGCGTCCTTCGGCGACAGTCCTTTTTCGATGTTGCGCTCGACGTTCTCCACCACGACGATGGCGTCGTCGACCACGATGCCGATGGCCAGCACCAGGCCGAACAGGGTCAGCGCGTTGATGGAGAAGCCGAACACGTGCATCACCGCGAAGGTGCCGATGATCGACACCGGCACCGCGATCAGCGGGATGATCGACGCGCGCCAGGTCTGCAGGAACAGGATCACCACCAGCACCACCAGGGCGACGGCTTCCAGCAGGGTGTGGATCACCGCCTCGATGGAGGCGCGGACGAACTGGGTGGGGTCGTAGACGATGCTGTAGTCCATGCCGTCCGGCATGTTCTGCTTCAGCTCGGCCATGGTCTTGCGGACGTTGTCGGAGATCTGGATCGCGTTGGATCCCGGCGACTGGAAGATCGGAACCGCGACGGCCGACTTGTTGTTGAGCAGCGAGCGCAATGAGTAATCGGCGGCGCCGAGTTCGATGCGCGCGATGTCGCGCAGCCGGGTGACCTCGCCGTTGGCGCCGTTCTTGACGATGATATCGCCGAATTCCTCCTCGGTCTGCAGCCGGCCCTGGGCGTTGATCGAGAGCTGCAGGTCGAGGCCGGCCTCGCTCGGCGAGGCACCGACCACGCCGGCCGCAGCCTGAACGTTCTGGGCGCGGATTTCCTTGACCACGTCGCCCGGCGACAGGCCGCGCTCGGCGACCTTCTGCGGGTCGAGCCAGACCCGCATCGAATAGTCGCCGGAGCCGAACAGCTGCACCTGGCCGACGCCCTCGATCCGCGCCAGCCGGTCCTTGACGTTGAGCACCGCATAGTTGCGCAGATAGGTCATGTCGTAGCGGTCATTGGGTGACAGCAGATGCACCACCATGGTGAGGTCGGGTGCGCTCTTGATGGTGGTGACGCCCAGCGTGCGGACTTCCTGGGGCAGGCGCGGCTCGGCCTGCGACACCCGGTTCTGCACCAGTTGCTGCGCCTTGTCGGGATCGGTGCCGAGGCGGAAGGTGACGTTGAGCGTCATCAAGCCGTCGGTGGTGGCCTGGCTGCTCATATAGAGCATGCCCTCGACGCCATTGATCTGCTCCTCGATCGGCGTCGCCACCGTCTCGGCAATCACCTTGGGATTGGCGCCGGGATAGGTCGCGCGCACCACCACCGTGGGCGGCGCCACTTCGGGATATTCCGAGATCGGCAGCACCGGCAGCGACAGCAGGCCAGCGAGGAAGATCACGGTCGACAGCACACCCGCAAAGATCGGCCGGTCGATGAAGAATTTGGAAAAGTTCATGATCTTATCTTTTCAGAAGCAGCGCTCGCAAAGCGCAGTGGGTCGGCGCGGTCGATGGAATCGAAATGTGTGGCGTTGCTTCCCTCGCCCCGCATTTGCGGGGAGAGGGTGGCTCGAAGGCGCGGAGCGCGTTCGAGTCTGGTGAGGGGCCTGTGAGTCACGCTGGCAGCCCCTCACCCGGAGCCTCGCTGACGCGACGCTCCGACCTCTCCCCGCAAGAGCGGGGAGAGGTGAAGGAGATCAGCGCGCCGCGACGTTGGTCGCCGCCTGGGCATAGGCGGCGTCCATTGCCACCATCTCGGGCTTGATGGTGGCGCCCGGCCGGACGCGCTGCAGGCCGTTGACGACGATACGTTCGCCCGCCTTCAGCCCGCCGGTGACGATGCGCAAACCGTCGACGGACACGCCGAGGGTGACTTCGCGATACTCAGCCTTGTTCTTGTCACCGACCACCATGACGTATTTCTTGTTCTGGTCGGTGCCGACCGCGCGTTCGCTGATCAGCAGGGTCTGCTCCGGCTTCGGCTGGCCCATCTGCAGCCGGGCGAACTGACCTGGCATCAACCGGCCGTCAGCATTGTCGAACACCGCGCGCACCCGCACGGTGCCGCTCTTCGCATCGACCTGGTTGTCGATGAACTGCATCTTGCCCTTGTACGGCGTCCCGGTGGAGGTGCCGGTGCCCATCTGCACCGGGATGCGATCGATATCGGCCGGGGTCTTTTCGTCGGCCAAAGTCTTCAGCGCGCGGGTCACCACCTGCTCGTCGGCATTGAAGCTCGCATAGATCGGATCGACCGAGACCAGGGTGGTCAGCAGCGGTGCGCCGGGGCCGGCGGCGATCAGATTGCCGACGGTGATCTCCACCTTGCCGACCCGGCCCGACACCGGCGCACGGACTTCGGTGTAGCTGAGATTGAGCTCCGCAGTCTTCAGCGCCGCCTCGGCAGCCTTGAGGTTGGCTTCCGCCTCGCGGAAAGCATTCACGCGGCTGTCCAGGTCGCGCTGCGTGATGCTGGAACTGGTGAGCTGCTGGCCACGATCGAAATCGGCCCTGGTCAGGATCAGGCGGGCCCGCGCCGCCGACACCTGGCCCTGCGCGCGGTCGACTTCGGCCGCATAAAGCGACGGGTCGATCAGCACCAGCAGATCATCCTTCTTCACCAGCGCGCCTTCGCGGAAGTGGATCTCCTGAACCGCGCCGGCGACCCGTGAGCGGATCTCGACGCGTTCGACGGCCTCCAGCCGGCCGGAAAATTCGTCGAACGGCGCGGTTTCGCGCGGCGTCACCACGGCCACCGAGGCCTGCACCGCTGGTGGCACCACAGCGACCGCTTCCGCCTGGGCGGCGAAGTTGGACAGGTTCATCAGCGCCGCACCGCCACCGATGGCGGTGGCCACAACAGCGATTCCTGCGCCCAAAGCGACTTTCCGAAGCAGATTGTTGGTCATAACGAACCCCGTTTGGTCTCTCGGGACTTGATAAGTCCCTTAAATTCAATAGCTTGGATGCGATGAACGCCGCTTGCGGCTCGCTGCAGCGCAATCGCTGCATCGCACACATCCGTAACGCTCGGTATAGATGGACTATCGACATCCGCTGTCAAGGGACTTATCTAACGAAAGGTACGAAACTCAGGGAGTGACGCCATCATGGCCATCATGGGCCGCCCGCGCGAATTCAATTGCGAGAAGGCGCTCGACCTCGCGCTGCAGGTATTCTGGCGCAAGGGCTACGAGGGCGCGTCGATGGCCGACCTGACCGAGGCCATGGGGATCACCAAGCCCAGTCTTTACGCCGCCTTCGGCAACAAGGAAGAATTGTTCCGCAAGGCGCTCGACCGCTACGTCGATGGCCCCGGCGGCTACTTTCAGGCCGCGCTGCTCAAGCCGACCGCGCGCGACGTGGTCGCCAGCCTGCTCTATGAGGCGGCGGACGCCCTCACCAATCCCGATACGCCGGGCTGCCTTGCGGTGCAGGGCGCGCTGAGTTGCGGCGAGGCCGCGCAAACCATCAAGCAGGAGCTGATGGCGCGGCGCGCCGCCAGCGAGGCCGATCTGCGCCGCCGGCTTGAACGCGCCGTGGCCGAGGGCGATCTCCCCGCCGATTCCGATGCCGCCGATCTGGCGCGCTACGTCTCCGCTATCATGCAGGGCATGGCGGTGCAGGCCGCCGGCGGGGTCGGGCGCGACCAATTGCGCAAGATCGCCGACCTCGCGCTGCGCAACTGGCCACCGCTGTAGCCAAACGATTGCGCGCTGCCGGCTAACGTCGCCGCGCTATTCATGGCATACAGGGCGCCCGTCCGCGCCCATGGAATGCCGTTCACATGCCCGCACCCAAGCCGCCTGCCTTCGAAACACTGAGCCTGCACGCCGGCCAGCATCCCGATCCCGTCACCGGCGCGCGCGCGGTGCCGATCTATCAGACCACATCCTACGTGTTCCAGGATTCCGACCACGCCGCGGCACTGTTCAACCTCGAGCGCGCCGGGCACATCTACACCCGCATCTCCAATCCGACGACCGCAGTGCTCGAGGAACGCCTGGCCGCACTGGAAGGCGGCGTCGGCGCGGTCTGCACCGCATCCGGCATGGCGGCGTTGCATCTGGCCATCGCCACTTTGCTCGGCACCGGCGAGCATATCGTGGCGTCCTCCTCGCTGTATGGCGGCACCATCAACCTGCTGGCCCATACGCTGCCGCGCTTCGGCATCACCACGACGTTCGTGAAGCCGCGCGACCTCGACGGCTTTCGCAGCAGCATCCGGCCCAACACCCGGCTGGTGATCGGCGAGACCATCGGCAATCCCGGCCTTGAAGTGCTGGACATTCCGGCAGTCGCCGCGATCGCGCATGACGCGAAGATTCCGCTCTTGATCGACAACACCTTTGCGACGCCCTATCTCAGCCGGCCGATCGAAGTCGGCGCCGACATCGTGATGAACTCCGCCACCAAATGGATCGGAGGCCACGGCATCGCCATCGGCGGCGTGGTGGTCGACGGCGGCCGCTTCGACTGGCGCGGCTCCGGCAAGTTTCCGGTGCTGACCGAACCCTACGCCGGCTATCACGGCATCGTCTTCGACGAACAGTTCGGCCCCGCCGCCTTCATCATGCGGGCGCGCACCGAAGGCTTGCGCGATTTCGGCGCGTGTCTGTCACCGACCAACGCGTTTCAATTGCTGCAGGGCGTGGAGACGCTGGGCATCCGCATGGAGCGCCACATGGCCAACACCCATGCGGTGCTGGCCTTCCTCACCGCCAGCAAGGCGGTGGACTGGGTGCTGCATCCATCGCTCGACAGCCATCCGGATCATGAACTGGCAAAACGTCTGCTCCCGCGAGGCGCCGGCTCGATCATCTCGTTCGGCATCAAGGGCGGCCGCGCCGCAGGGCGCAAGTTCATTGAATCGCTGCGGCTGATCAGCCATCTCGCCAATGTCGGCGACGCCAAGACGCTGGTGATCCATCCCGCCAGCACGACGCATCAGCAGATGGATGCCGAACAGCTCAAGGCCTCGGGCATCGGCGAGGAACTGATCCGGCTGTCCGTCGGCATCGAAGCCTCGCAAGACATCATTGACGATCTCGGCCAGGCGCTGCGCGCCTCGCAAAAGGCTTGAGCGATGCAGATTTCAGTCAACGGCTTTGAGACCTTCGTCGGAACGGGCGGACGTCCTTTCGATCCTAAACTGCCGGCGGTGGTGATGATCCACGGTGCCGGCTTCGATCATTCGACCTGGGCGCTGCACGACCGCTGGTTCGCGCATCATGGCTACGGCGTCCTTGCGCCCGACCTGCCCGGCCACGGCCGCTCGGCGGGCACGCCCCTCACCACGATCGCCGATCTCGCCGACTGGACCGCGGCTCTGATCGACGCCGCCGGCGCGACGCAGGCACGCCTCATCGGGCATTCCATGGGCTCGCTGATCGCGCTGGAAACCGCGGCGCGGCATCCGCAAAAGATCACCCGGCTCGACCTGATGGGCACCGCGGCGACCATGACGGTCGGTCCCGACCTGTTGAAGGACGCCGAGGCCAACGACCACGGCGCCATCGACATGGTGTCGATCTGGGGCCTCGGTTTCCAGGCCGAACTGGGGGGCAGCCCGGCGCCCGGCCTGTGGATGCATGGCGGCGCACAGCGTGTACTCGAAGCCAGCAAGCCGGGCGTGCTGTTTACCGACCTCACCGCCTGCAACAACTACCAGAACGCGCTCGCTGCAGCCGCCGGGGTTACAATTCCCGTCACCGTCATCCTCGGCGAGCGCGACATGATGACCCCGGCCAAAGCCGGCAAGGCGCTGGCCGCGGCGTTGCCGAACGCGCGCACGGTGATTCTGCCCGGCGCCGGTCACATGATGATGGTGGAACGGCCCGACGAGGTGCTCGCCGCCTTGCGCAGCTAAGGCTTCCGCGTTCCCGGTTGCACGCCGCCGCGCGCTGTGCTTCCTGTCATTTGTCATCGGTGCCTCCGCAAGGAGGTGAAACGGGAATGCGGTGCGGGGATTTATCCCCTATTCCGCGGCTGCCCCCGCAACTGTAAGCGGCCATTTTCGATCCATGAAGCCACTGAGCCTGCACGCAGGTTTGGGAAGGCGGATCGAAAGACGACCGCGAGCCAGGAGACCGGCCGGTGACGAGTTTCAACTCGTTCGACGGTGGGTCGACGGAAGGGGTTATCGATGGTTATCCGGAATCTGGCTGCCGGTACGGCAGCCGTTGTTGTGTTGTCGTGTTGTCATGGCGCCGCGCGCGCCCAGTCCAGCCCGGACCAATTGCCAGATCTGGTGGTCACGGCGGACAGAACCTCCACTCCGATCGGCCAGACCGGCAGTTCGATCAGCGTCGTCAAGAGCGACACCATCGCCACCAGCAATCCGGCCTCGCTCGTCGATGCGCTGCGCACCGTGCCCGGCCTCGACATCACCGAAACCGGCGGTCCCGGCGGCACCACCAACATCCGCATGCGCGGCGGCAATACCGGCCAGACGCTGGTGATGATCGACGGCATCCGCATCAACGATCCCACCGCGGCATCCGGCGATTATGATTTCGCGATGTTCGTGCCCAGCGCAATCGACCGTATCGAGGTGCTGAAGGGACCGCAAAGCGCTTTGTACGGCTCCGATGCCATGGGCGGTGTGATCAACATCATCACCAAGAAGGGCTCGGGTCCTGCACAGTTCAACGTGCGCACCGAGGGAGGCAGCTACGGCACCGCGTCGAGCATCGGCTCGGTCACCGGCTCGCAGGGGCCGTGGTCCTATGCCTTCACCGGCGGCGGCCAGCACAGCAACGGCTTCTCGCGCTACGGCTATCGGATTCCGGCGCTGGAGGCGAAGTATCCCAATCTCGAAAACGACGGCCTCGACCGCGTCGGCGGCTCGGCGCGGGTCGGCTACGAAGCGAACGGCGTGAAGATCGAATCCGGCATGCTTTCGTCGTTCACCCGCTCGGCCTATGACGCCGGCGGCACCGGCGCCTTCCCCGACACGCCATCCTCGGCCACCAAGCTGCTTCAGCAGGTGTGGGGTCGCGCCTCCGTCGATACGCTCGATGGTGTGCTGAATCACAGCATCAGCATCTCGGAGACCCATATTGATCGCTCGTTCAACGACATCTCCTACAAGACCAACACGCTGCCGAAGAATACGACGTCGACGGTTTCCGACTATCTCGCCGACAGCATGAGCGCGGAATATCAGGCCACGATGAAGCTCGGGCCGCTCGGCCAGTTGATCTTTGGAACCAAGGGCCAGCATGAAACGGCCAACACCTATCTCACCAATCTGTTACCGACCGCGTCAACGCGAACCCCGCAACTGGCGGCAACTCAGGACACCAATTCGGTGTTCGGCCTGTGGTCGCTGCCGGTCGGCGAACGGCTGACCGTCACGCTGGGCGGCCGCATCGACGACGTGGTCAACGCAGCCAGCTTCGAGACGTGGCGGGCCACCGCCGCCTATAACATCGCGGAAACCGGCACCAAATTCCACGCCAGCGCCGGCACCGGCGCCAAGGCACCGACCCTGTACCAGCTCTACGCACCGCTTACCGCGAGCCCGGGACTGAGCCCGGAGACCAGCTTCGGCTATGACGCCGGCATCGACCAGTCGCTGTTCAATGGCCGCGTGGTGCTGTCGGTGACCGGCTTCGCCAACGACTTCAGCAACCTGATCAACTTCGTCAGCGACGCCGCACGTCCCAACGGCTACTATGTCAACGTCGCCCGCGCCGAGACCAACGGGCTGGAAGTGGGGGCCAACATCGACATCCTGCCCGGCCTGCTCAAGTTCAACGCCGCCTACACCTATCTGCACGCCATCGATCTCTCCAACGGCGCGATCCTGGCGCGACGGCCGAAGAACCTGGCGCGCTTCGCGCTGACCATCACGCCGACGGACAACTGGATGATCGAGCCGCGCATCACCACCGTGTCGAAACGTTTCAGCAACGCCAACCAGGCCGGCCAGCTCGATGCCTATACCCGCGTCGACCTCTACAGCGAGTACCGGATCGATGCCAACTGGAAGGTCTTCGCCCGCGGCGAGAACATCCTGAACGCGCACTATCAGGAGGCGCTGAACTTCGGCACCACCGGCCCCGCCGCCTATGCCGGGTTCAACGCCACATGGTGAGCGCAAATCCCCCACGACGGTTGCTGATTGTCACGGCCGCATTGACCATGCTGGTGATACTGCTGGCGCTGGGCTCGCTCGGCACCGGACCGGTGCGGATGTCGCCGCTGACGGTGCTCAACGCACTGTTCGGCGGCGGCAGCGATGTGCAGCAGGTGATCGTGCGCGAGATCCGCCTGCCGCGCGCCATCCTCGGCCTCGCCATCGGCGCCATTCTCGGACTCTCCGGCGCGGCGTTGCAGGGATTGCTGCGCAATCCCCTCGCCTCGCCGTCGCTGTTCGGCGCGCCGCAGTCAGCGGCGTTCGGCGCGGTGCTGATGATCGCGCTGGGCTGGGCCGACGTGCGCTCGTGGGCGCTGCCGGTGGCCGGCATCGCGATGGCCTTCACGTCGGTGTTCGTGCTGCTGAGCATCGCCGGCCGCAACGCCGGATTGTTGCTCCTGATCCTCGCCGGCCTCGCCATTTCCAGTCTTGCAGGCGCCGCCACCGCGCTAGTGATGAACCTGTCGTCGAATCCGTTCGCGGCGCTGGAGATCGCGTTCTGGCTGCTCGGTTCGCTGGAGGACCGCAGCTTCCGCCATGTCGAACTGGCGCTGCCCTTCATCGCTGCCGGCGCCGTCATCCTGATGAGCCAGCGCGCGGCGTTCCGCGCCCTCAGCCTTGGCGAAGAAGCCGCGCAGAGCCTCGGCGTCGACGTCGGCCGCCTCCGCCTGCTGGTCATCATCGGCGTGGCGCTCGGCGTCGGCGGCGCGGTGGCCGTCACCGGGACCATCGGCTTCATCGGGCTGGTCGCGCCGCATCTGATGCGCCCGCTGATCGGTCACGATCCCGCGCGCCTGCTGGTGCCGAGCGCGCTGACCGGTGCGGCGCTGCTGCTCGCCGCCGACATCGCGGTGCGGATCATTCCCTCCACCACCGACATCAAGGTCGGCGTATTGACCTCGATCATCGGCGTGCCGTTCTTTCTCTATCTGATCGTGCGCGAACGCCGCGCGCTCGGCGGAGGCATGGCATGAGCGCGACCGCCCTGCTCACCGCGCAGCACCTTGGCGTCGCCTTGTCCGGCCGTCCCGTGCTGCACGACGTCTCGCTGGCCTTGCAGCCCGGCCATCTCGTCGCGCTGGTCGGCCCGAACGGCGCCGGCAAGACCACACTGCTGCGCGCGCTCGCCGGGCTGCTGCCGTCCAGCGGCGCGATCCAGGTCGGCGGCGACGCGCTCTCCTCGCTGTCGCTGCGCGAGCGCGCCAGGCGCTTCGGTTACCTGCCGCAAGGCCATGTCGTACATTGGCCACTGGACGTGAAGGACGTGGTCGCGCTCGGGCGCTATCCGCACGGCGCCACCGATCCCGGGCGGCTGTCGCCGGACGACGAAGCGGCCGTGCTGCGCGCCATGCAGGCCACCGACGTCACCGGCTTCGCCGCGCGGCGCGTGAACGAACTGTCCGGCGGCGAGCGCAGCCGGGTGGCACTGGCGCGGGTGCTGGCGGTGGAAGCGCCGATCGTGCTGGCCGACGAGCCGACCGCGTCGCTGGATCCGCGCTACCAGCTCGACGTGATGACCAATCTGCGCGATGTCGCCGACGCCGGCGTGCTGGTGATCCTGGTGACCCACGACCTCGGCCTTGCCGCGCGTTTTGCCGACACCGTGCTGGTGATGGCGGACGGCAGGATGGTGGCCCAGGCGCCACCGGCGGAGGCGCTGTCCGACAGGATCATGGCCGATGTGTTTCGCGTCAAAGCCTACCGCGCCACGCATCATGGCGAGACCGTGATCCTGCCCTGGGCAGGGGTCTAGCGATGGTGCTAGTCGACAGAGAACAGAGCATCTGCCAGCCGCCCCAGTGCGGCATCGTCGGGAGGCAGGCCGAAGCGCAGGAGGTCGCCAGCCCAGTCGAACTTGCGGACCCAGACACGCTGTCGTGCGAGTTGAACGTGGAGGTATCGGGCGTCCGGATGGCGGACAAACCGAAACAGCGAGGTGCCGCCGATGACTTTGCATCCGGCCTGCATCAGGATGTAATCGAGCCGGGTCGCGTGCTCGGCAAGTTGCTCGCGCATGTGATCGGCCCACGCCGCGTCGCCCAGCGCGCGCGCGCCGAGATGCAGGGCCGGGCCGGACACCGCCCAGGAACCAAGCGCGTCGCCGATGCGCTTGATCCTCTCTGGCGCGGCGATGGCGAAGCCGAGGCGGAGGCCCGCGAGGCCGTAGAATTTCCCGAACGAGCGCAGGATCACCACCGGCAGCTTTTCGCAGAGCGCCGCGGCGCCGATCGCCGGATCGACATCGGCAAAAGCCTCGTCGATCAGCAGCCAGCCGCCGCGTTGCTGGAGCCTTGCGGCGACGGCAGCGAGGGTCGCATGGTCATTGATCCGGCCGTCGGGATTGTTGGGATTGACGATCACGGCGTGCACGGCGTTGTCGGGCAGTGCGGCGAGATCCGTGATCGCAATGACCTCGTGGCCGGCATTCTGCCACGCCGGTGCGTGCTCGTTATAGGTTGGACCGACGATGGCGACGGGCCCGTTTGCTGCGAGATGCGGCAACCACTGGATCAGCGCCTGGGTGCCGGCGGCGGCGACAACATCGACAGCATCCGGCACCCGATAGGCCGTTCGCGCCGCTGCGAGCAGCGCCTGCGCGTCGGCCTGCGACGGCAGCCGGCGCCAGGTCACATCGGCGATGTCGCCGACGGGATAGGCCCAGGGATTGATTCCGGTCGAAAGGTCGAGCCAGTCAGCGGCATCGCCGCCATAGCGCGCCATTACTTCGGTGAGGTCGCCACCATGTTTCATGGCCGCTTCATGCCATCATCGCGCGCAAAGCGCGAGGGGCTAAGGCAGATCTCCGTGGCGCTGGCGCTGATGATCCTCGGCATCCAGCACGCGCAGGCCACCGGCCCGCGCTTCGCCTCCATCAACCTGTGCACCGATCAGCTGCTGGTCACCCTCGCCGATCCCGACCAGATTCTGGGCCTCAGCCCCTATGCGCGCGATCCCGCCCGCTCCTGGGACGCCGTCAGGGCCACGCAGTTTCCGAAGCTGTCGGGCGAGGCCGAAGACGTGCTGGTGTTGAAGCCCGACGCGGTTGTCGCCGGCCGCTTCACCAAGCGGGCAACGCGCGAACTGCTCAAGGAGAAGGGCCTGCGCGTGGTCGAATTCAACCCGGCGCGCTCGCTCGACGACGTCAAGAGCCAGCTGCGCCAGATGGGCGCGCTGGTACAGCACCCCGACCGCGCGACCGCGGAGATCGCCAAACTCGATGCGGCAATCGCGCGCGCCCGCGCGGCGGCAGCGCGAAAACCCCGCCGGGTGCTGGCGGTGTCGCGGCGCGGCTGGGTGTCCGGCGGCGACAATCTCAACACCTCGTTGTTGTCTGCGGTGGGCCTCGTCAATGCCGGCGGCGAGCTCGGGCTGAGGGCCGGCGGCTATGCCTCGCTGGAAGCCATCGTGAGTATCAGGCCGGATTTCCTGCTGGTTGCCGACGACAGCGGCTTTGCCGAGGACGAAGGCCGCGCCTTCCTGCTGCATCCGGCGCTGGAAAAGTTCTATCCGGCCTCGAAGCGGATCGTGCTGCCCGAACGCCTCACCACCTGCGGCGGGCCGACGCTGGCGGAAGCGCTGGACCGGCTTGCCGCTGAACTCGCGCGGGTGGATCGCTGATGCTGTTCGCCAGCGATACGCTCGTGATTGTGGTCGCGGCGCTGATCTTCGACGCGCTGATCGGCGATCCCGATTGGGTCTGGCGGCGCGTTCCGCATCCGGTGGTGTGGATCGGCAAGGCGATCCATGCCCTCGAGCAGGCCCTCAACGTGGCGGAGTGGACGCCGCAACAGCGCAAGATCGGCGGCATCGGCGCCGTGCTGTGGCTGGTGATCGGCGCCATGCTCATCGGCCTGCTGATCGAGATCGCCTTGCCGCACGGTTGGGTCGGCACCGCGGTGAAAGGGCTGCTGGCCTCGGTGCTGCTGGCGCAGCGCAGCCTGTATCAGCACGTCGTCCGCGTGCGCGATGCGTTCGCCGGCGGCGGCCTGGATGGAGCACGACAGGCGGTGGCGAGGATCGTCGGCCGCGATCCGGAGCGTCTTGACGAGGCCGGCGTGGCGCGCGCGGCCATCGAATCCACGGCGGAGAATTTTTCCGACGGAATCGTCGCGCCCGTGTTCTGGCTGGCGCTGCTCGGCCTGCCGGGCCTGATCGCCTACAAGGCCATCAACACCGCAGACTCCATGATCGGGCATCGCAGCCCGCGCTATGAATCCTTCGGCTGGGCGGCAGCGAGGCTCGACGACCTCGTCAACCTCGTCCCGGCGCGAATGTCCGGCCTGCTGATCGCGCTGGTCGCGCCGATCGCCCGCGGCTCGTTTGCAACGGCCTTCCATGTCATGCTGCGCGACGCGTCGAAGCATCGCTCGCCCAATGCCGGCTGGCCGGAAAGCGCCATGGCGGGTGCACTGAGCATCGCGCTGGCAGGTCCCCGCACCTATGCCGAGGGCGTGGTCGACGATCCCTTCCTCAATGCCGATGCGCGCAGGGCCGCCACGCCCGCCGATATCGGCCGTGCCCTGCAGCTGTTCGTCGCCGCATGCGCGCTGCAGGCGGCGATCTATGCCGCGCTGGCGTGGCTGGTCTAGCGGCTGCGTGCGATCTTCAACAGCGCATCGATATCGAGATGCGCTTCAAAGTGATCGGCCAGCGCGTCCAGCGCGGCCTCGATCTGCGCGTCATAGGCCAACTGCGAGGCAATGCCGAGATTGGCCAGCCACGCCTTGCGGAAGGCATCGCCAGTGAACAGGCCGTGCACGTAGGTGCCTTGGACACGACCGTTCGGCGCGATCGCGCCGTCGGGCCGATCGCCGATCATGAGCAGCGGCCGTGCGCAGTCGGCGCCCTCGCTGCGGCCAAGATGAATCTCGTAGCCGGCGACGGCGGCACCGGTCGCGCAGTGAATGCCGGAGACCAGCGTGGTCGACTTGTCCGCACTCATCAACGTGTCGACCGCCAGCAATCCAAGCCCTTCAATGCTGCCGGGCGCACCGTCCACGCCGTCGGGATCGGCAATGGTGCGGCCGAGCATCTGATAGCCGCCGCACAGGCCGAGCAGATGGCCGCCGCGGCGCACATGGGCCTTGATGTCGATGTCCCAGCCCTGCGCGCGCAGATAAGCGAGATCGCCGATGGTCGATTTGCTGCCGGGCAGGATCACCACATCGGCATTGCCGGGGATCGGCTCGCCCGGCCGTATGAACACCAGCTTCACGCTGGGCTCCATGCCGAGCGGATCGAGGTCGTCGAAGTTGGCGATGCGGGCCAGGATCGGCACTGCGATGATCCGCGTCGCGGTCGAGGCATGGGTGCGGTCGAGATCGACGGCGTCCTCCGCCGGCAGCATGGCGGCCTGCGGCAGCCATGGCAGCACGCCGAGCGACGGCCAGCCGGTGAACTCGGTGATCGCGGTCTGGCCGTCGTCGAACAGGCTGGGATCGCCGCGAAACTTGTTGATGATGAAACCGTGGACGCGCGCGCGCTCTTCAGGCGCGAGCACCAGATGCGTCCCGGCAAGGCTGGCGATGACGCCGCCGCGGTCGATGTCGCCGACCAGCACCACGGGCACGTTGGCGGCTTCGGCAAAGCCCATATTGGCGATGTCGCCGGCGCGCAGATTGATCTCGGCCGGCGAGCCGGCACCCTCCACCAGCACGATGTCGGCCTGCGCGCACATATGGGCAAAGCTCTCCAGCACCGCGGGCAGCAATGCCGCCTTCTTCTCGGAATAGTTCTTTGCGCGCAGCGTGCCCCAGCGCTGGCCCTGCACGATGACCTGCGCGCCGGTGTCGGTCTCCGGCTTCAACAGCACCGGGTTCATGTGCACGCTCGGCGGCATTCTGGCCGCACGGGCCTGCACCGCTTGGGCGCGACCGATCTCGCCGCCATCGACGGCGACGGCTGCATTGTTCGACATGTTCTGCGGCTTGAACGGCGCGACTTTCAAGCCGCGCCGCACCAGCGCCCGCGCCAGGCCAGCGACAATGGTCGACTTGCCGGCGTTGGAGCCGGTGGCCTGAATCATGAGGGCGGGGGTGAGCGGGCGATTGGTCATGAAACGCAAGTCTCTCCAGATACTCCGTCGCTCCCTCTCCCCGTTGGGGAGAGGTGAAGAACAGAGCGCGCAGCTTCGATCTAGAACTCGATTCCCTTCTGGCCCTTCACCCCGGCGCGGAACGGGTGCTTGATCAAGGTCATCTCGGTGACCAGATCCGCCATCTCGATCAGCTCCGGTTTTGCATTCCTGCCGGTGATAACCACGTGCTTGTCCGCGGGTTTCTCGTCGCGCAGGAACTTCAGCACCTCATCCAGATCGAGGTAGTCGTAGCGCAGCACGATGTTGAGTTCGTCGAGCAGCACCATGCGGTGGCGGTCGTCGCGGATCATCTCCTTGGCGCGCTCCCAGCCCGCACTGGCGGCGGCGATGTCGCGTTCGCGGTCCTGGGTGATCCAGGTAAAGCCCTCGCCCATGATGTGCAGCGTGACGAGATCGGGAAAGGTCTTCAGCAGGCGCGCTTCGCCGGTGTCCCATTCCGGCGACTTGGTGAACTGCACGATGCCCACGGGAAAGCCGTGGCCGATGTGGCGAAACACCATGCCGAGCGCGGCGGAGGTCTTGCCCTTGCCGGTGCCGGTGTTGACGATCAGCAGACCCTTTTCACCGATTTTGGTCGCCATCATCTTGTCGCGCGCCGCCTTGTGCTTGGCGGCCTTGATCTTGTGACGGGCGTTCTCTTCGTCGTCGTTTGAAATATCGGTCATGCGGTTTCCTTTTGGGTCGGCGAGAGTTCGGCAATCAGATCGGCGGCGCGGTTGGAGCGCGGCGTCCACAGCCCGCGGCGGATGGCTTCGGCGAAACGTGCAGCGGTCTCGCGCAGCGCGGCGGGATTGGCCTCGCGCATGAAGTCGCGCACGCGGTCGTCCTCGATATAGGCCGCGAACAGCTGATCGAAATGATGGTTCGACACCGCGTCGGTGGAGGCCGCGAAGCCGAACAGGTAGTCCACCGTGGCGGCGATCTCGAACGCACCCTTGTAGCCGTGGCGCATCACGCCGGCGATCCATTTCGGATTGGCAGCGCGGCCGCGCACCACGCGGGAAATCTCGCGCGACAGCGGACGCGCCAGCGGCGCCTCCGGGCGCGAGGTGTCGATATGCGCGACACGGGGTGCCACGCCGCGCAAGGACTGCACGGTGGCGCTGAGGCCGCCGATGAACTGGTAGTAATCATCGGAATCCAGGATGTCGTGCTCGCGGTTGTCCTGGCTCTGCGCCACGAGATCGATACCTGACAATCGCTCAGCAAAGTCGTAGCGCGCATCGGCGCCATCGCGACCGCTGCCATAAGCATAGCCGCCCCAGTCGAGATAGACGCCGGCGATGTCTGCGCGATTGTCCCAGCCGCCCTCGTCGATCAGCGCCTGCAGCCCCGCGCCGTAGGCGCCGGGCTTCGAGCCGAACACGCGGTAGCCGGCCTGGCGCTGCGCCAGTTCGGCATCCATGCCGGTGGCTTCCAGCGCCTGGCGCCGCGCGCGCACATGGGCGGCGATGGGATTGGCGTCGTCGGGTTCATCGAGCAAGGCAATGGCCGCCACCGCCGAGCCGATGATGTCCATCTGCGTCGGGAAGGCATCGCGGAACAGGCCGGACACGCGAAAGGTGACGTCGACGCGCGGGCGCTTCAGCTCGGACAGCGGCGTGATGGCGAAGCCGGTGACGCGGCCGGAGGTTTCTTCCCACAGCGGACGCGCGCCGATCAAGGCCAACGCCTGGGCGACGTCGTCGCCGCCGGTCCGCATGTTCGAGGTGCCCCACGCCGACAGCGCGATAGAGCGCGGCCATTCGCCCGCCTCCTGCCAGTAGGATTCCACCAGACGCTCGGCGGCAAGCTGGCCGATCCGCCACGCCGATGGCGTCGGCACCGCGCGGACATCGACGGCGAAGAAATTGCGGCCGGTGGGCAGCACATCCGGCCGCCCGCGCGTCGGCGCGCCCGACGGGCCGGGCCGGATGAAGTGGCCATCGAGGCCTTTCAGGAGCGCAGCCATTTCCGCGGCGCCGCAGGCTTCGATGGCCGGGCGGAGGGTATCGGAGATCCACGCCAGGACTGCCGTGGTAGCGGGCCAGCGATCATCGACGGCGGCGTTCTTTCTTCCCTCTCCCCTTGTGGGAGAGGGTGGCGCGGACGAAGTCCGCGACGGGTGAGGCGTAGAGGCACGCTCGATAGGCTGTCCCCTCACCCGGCCGCGCTTGCGCGCGTCCACCCTCTCCCACAAGGGGAGAGGGGAAGACGATAGCGCTTCGCTGTTAACGTCTGAGACCAAATGCAATGCTAACATCTCGATCCGCTCTACAGCGTCGCCTGTGGTTCGCCACAGCGCATCGCTGATATCAGCCAGTACAGCAGGCCGCGGGCCGACATACTCATCCGCCAGGTCCCGTGTCAGCGGATCGAAAGCGCCAAGGCCGAGATCGGCGGCAATGGCGCGATGCAACGACGCGTCCTGCGGTCTGGTCTCCGAGCGCGGCAGGCGGGCGATGGAGACCAGCAGGTCGTTGCGCTGCGCCTCCTCCGGCGTGCGGCCGAAGATGTGCAGTCCATCGCGGATCTGCATTTCCTTGAGATCGCAGAGATGCGCATCCAGCGCCCGCAGCGCTTCGTGGTCCGGCGTGTCCCGATCGATGTTGACGTCGGCGTCGAGCCGCTGGCTGCGGGCGAGCGACAAGATATCTTCGGCAATCACCGATGCACGTTTCGGATCGAGGTCGGCTGCGACGGCATATTCATCGACCAAGGTCTCGAGCCGCGCCAGATCGTCGTGCAGTTCGGCGCGGGTCATCGGTGGCGTCAGGTGATCGATGATGACAGCACTGGTGCGGCGCTTGGCCTGGATGCCCTCGCCGGGATCGTTGACGATGAAGGGATAGAGATGCGGCAGCGAGCCCAGCACCGCATCGGGCAGGCAGTCGGCGGACAGGCCGGTGCTCTTGCCCGGCAGCCATTCGAGGTTTCCGTGCTTGCCGAGATGCACCACGGCGTGGATGTCGAATTCGTCGCGCAGCCAGAGATAGAAGGCGAGGTAATGATGCGGCGGCACCAGGTCGGGATCGTGATAGCTGGCCTTGGGGTCGATATTGTAGCCGCGCGCCGGTTGCACGCCGACGACGATATTGCCGAAACGATGCAGGCCGAGGCGGAAGGCGTTGTCGAGCACATGCGGGTCGTCCGCCGCCCTGCCCCAGCGCGCTTCGATCGCGCGCTGCACGCCAGCGGGCAGCGTGGCGAAGGCGGCGTCGTAGTCGGCGAGCGGCCATGTCGCACCGCCGGTTCTCTTCGCGCGATCGGCGAGTGCGTTGGTCGGTCCCTGCTGCAGCAGGGCCATCATCGCGGCGGCATCACCGGGTGCGCCGTCGATGGCATAGCCCGCGCCGCGCATGGCTGCGAGCAGGTCGATCAGGCTCTGCGGCGTGTCGAGGCCGACGCCATTGGCGAGGCGGCCGTCGCGGTTGGGATAGTTGGCGAGGATGACAGCGACGCGCCGGTGCGGCGGCGCGGCACGGCGCAGCCGCACCCAGGCCTTGGCCAGATCCGCGGTAGCGTCGACGCGGTCCGGCACCGGCTGGAACGCGACCGGCGCGAAGCCGCCATCGCTGTCGGCGCGCTCCTTGAAGGCGATGACATTGGCGAAGACGCGGCCGTCGACTTCCGGCAGCACCACATGCATGGCGAGGTCGCGCGGGGTCAGGCCGCGGGATGAGGCTTCCCAGGATTCGCGCGAGGTGCCGGCCTGCGCCACCTGCAGCACCGGGCAGCCGGACGCCGCCAGCACCCCGGCATCATCATGGGCGGTGGCGGTGGCGAAGGCGGTGGCGTTGATGATGATCTCCGGCGGGTACGCCGCCAGTGCTGCGCGCAGAAAGGCGCTTGAGCGATCGTCCTTCAAGCTGGTGACGAACAGGCAGACCGCGTTAAGGTCGCGGGCGTCCAGGGCGTCGCGCAAGGCAGCGATGGCCGCAGTGTCGCCGCCAGCGACCAACGCGCGATAGAAGACCAAAACCGCATTAGGGCGTTCGGAAATCGCCGGCTCGCCGGGCCAGAACCCGGCGGAGGGCATCGGCCGCGCCTCCGGCGGCGCATCGCCATGGCCGATCAGATGCGCGGCATAGCGCAGCGCGAGCTGCGCATTGTCGACGCCGCCCTCGCTGCAATAGCGCCAGAATTTTTGCGTGACCTCCTCGCCGACGGTGCTGCGCGCTGCGAGATCGGCATTCCAGTACATTTCACCGGGTAAGCAAACGAACTGCGCGCCGCGACGCAGCGCGTCGCTGCGCAGACTGTCGACGCCGTGTGGCCAGTAGCTCTCGCCGCCGAGCATGCGCAGCACCACGATCTTGGCCCGGGCCAGCGTGCGTTCGACGTAGAGATCGACGGACGCGTTGTGGCCGAGTGCCAGCATGTTGGTCAGCCGCACGCTGGGAAAGTTGTTCGGCAAAGCCGCATGCGCGGCGCCGAACGCCGCTAGATCGCTGTCCGCCGCCGACAGCACGACGATGTCGGCGGTGTCCTGCCCGAGATCCCGGGCGACGTCGCCGTCGTCGATGGTGCCGGAGGTGTCGAGCTTCAGGTGCATGCGGTCAGTGGCCTCTGGTGTAGTTCGCGGACGAAATGGCCGCCCTCCCCCTTGCAGGGAGGGTCGGCCGAGTGCGCAATCGGCGCAACGCGCCGGTTGCGCGCGGAGGCCGGGGTAGGGGTGGCAACAGACTCAGAGCTTGTGGCTACCCCCACCCGGCACGTTTGCTCGCTTCGCTCGCAACGCGCCACCCTCCCCGCAAGGGGGAGGGTTAAGACAGCGCCCGTCGCACTGCGTCACCGTCAAATCCCTTCAGGCCGATCACCACGAGATGTTCGGCCTGCTTTACGTCCGGGCGGCCGAAGGCCAGTTCGACACGGCTGCCGACGGCCTGCACCACGATCGGCGCGGCCTTGTCGGAGATCCTTGCGTGGCCCTTGACGCGGAGCACGCCTTCGAGGCCAAGGGCGTCGCTGACGCGGGCGCGCAGAGCGTCGACGGTCACCGAGGCCGACGGCAGCACCACGATGGAATCGAAATCGTCGTGGTCGTGTTCCTCCTCCTCGCCATGATGGCCGGCGCGGGCCTTCATGTCATTCTCGGCTTCTGCGTTCATGCCGATCAGCACCGCAGGCGCCAACTCGCCCCGGGAGCGCACGATGCGCACGCCGGGCCGCAAAATGGTTTTCAGTTTCGCCTCGATCGCTTCCAGTTGCGCCGCCGCCACCAGATCGCTCTTCGACAGCACCACCAGATCGGCGCAGGCCAGTTGGTCCTCGAACACTTCCTCGATCGGATCGTCATGTTCGATGCCTGCATCCCTGGCGCGCTGCTCAGCCACGGCGTCCTCGTCGAGGGTGACGCGGCCTTCCGACAGAGCCAGCGCATCGACCACGGTGACGACGCCGTCGACGGTGGCGCGGGTTTTGACCGCTGGCCAGGCAAACGCTTTCAGCAACGGCTGCGGCAGTGCGAGACCGGACGTCTCGATGACGATGGCGTCGAGCTGCACGTCGCGCGCCAGTAGCTTTTCCATGGTGGGGATGAAATCGTCGGCCACGGTGCAGCAAATGCAGCCGTTGGTGAGTTCGATGATGTCGCCGGGCGCGCAGGCATTCGCTGCGCATTCCTCGACCAGACCGCCGTCAAAGCCGGCGTCGCCGAATTCGTTGACGATGACCGCGATGCGGCGGCCATCGGCCTGGGTCAGCAGCGCGCGCAGCAGCGTGGTCTTGCCGGCGCCGAGGAAACCGGTGAGCACGGTGACGGGAACACGGGACATTTTACGACTCCTCAGGCGAATGTTTGAGCCAGAGCGGCAGCCCGGCGGCGATGAAAACCACTTGCGGCACGGCAGCCGCGATAATCTGATTGAGGCGCCCCTGCGCATCGCGGAAGGCGCGGCCCAGCGGCGTCTCCGGCACCAGGCCCATGCCGACCTCGTTGGAGACGAATACGATGGGATATTTGGCGACGCCGAGAAAGCGCGTCAGCCGGCGCGCCTCGATCTCGGGATCGCGGCCGGCGAACATCACGTTCGACAGCCACAGGGTCAGGCAGTCCACCAGCACGGCGCGGCCGCGCGTCGCCTCGCGCGTCAGCGCATCGACCAACGCCAGCGGCTCCTCGACGGTGGTCCAGCCGTCGGCGCGGCGATTGCGGTGATGGGCGATGCGCTGCTTCATCTCATCGTCCTCCCCCGCTGTGGCGGTGGCGAGATAGATCCTCTGCAGCGCGCTGTGGTCGATCAGCTGCTCCGCGAACGCCGATTTACCGGAGCGCGCGCCGCCGAGCACCAGAGTGGTTTGCAGCATCTTCATTTCGGCGCACGCCCATCGTCCGGCGACCAGCGCATCGGCGGCACCCGCGCCACCATGCCTTTTCGCAACACGTCGGCGCGCTCGCGCCACGGCACCAGGCCATAGTCGGAGTTCTGATAGGATTTGACGAACGACACCAGCGCGGCGCTGCCGCTTTCCGTCTGCAGGTCGCCGAACAAAAACGTGTAACCGTCCGGGCTGGTGACGGCGACGGTGGCCGGGCGCTTGCAGACGCTGAGGCACTGCACCGGGCGTACCCGCACTTCGCTGTCCGCCATCGCGGCCGTCATGGCCTCGAATATCTCCGGCCCCACGACCGCGCTGCCGTCGGCGGATTTGCAGGTGATGCAGACGCTGACGATGACGGGACCGGCCGGCGCATGGCTGCGCGGCGGCTCGGTCATCGTTATCTCGGACGGCAGGGTCGTGCTGTCGCGATCCATTACATGCTCACATCAAGGCCTGGACAGGCCGCGAGCTTTGTTGGGTCGCGCGCAACGGCAAACGCCGTCACGCTCGCTCCCGTCCGGTGCACCCCGCCCCGACGACGCCTCCAAAGCACAGTTCGTGATGGCAGGTCTCCTGGCTCGCGAGTCGCTGCCTGCGCCGCCTTCCCGGGATCTCCCAGTGGCATCGGTGCAGGCTCGTCGCTTACAGTTGCGGGGGCAGCGCCGGCCTGGAGAAATCTCGTTCGAGACCGCTCGCACCGGCTTCCCTATTCACCTTCACGCGGAAGGACCATCGCGCGCGACGCTAGCCCCGGGGGGCTGCGGGGTCAACCGCGCAAGCAGACGGTTGACCGGATGGTGGCGGTTGCGTCAGGTACGCGCCATCGTGAGAGGACCACCACCATGACCGCCCACTCCCAGCCCTTGTGGCAGCCGCCAGCCATTGCACCTGTCGATCCCGCGCTGGAAGCGACCCTGCGCGCCCGGATTGACGGCAAGGCCAAGCCGTTGGGCTCGCTGGGCCGGATCGAGGATCTCGCGGTGCAGCTCGGCATGATCCGGCATCCCGGGGAACCGCGCGGCGAGAACGCCGTGCTGCTGGTGTTCGCCGCCGACCATGGGCTGGTGGAAGAAGGCGTGTCGCAATATCCATCGGCCGTGACCGTAGCGATGGTGATGACCTACCTCGCTGGCCGCGCTACGGCCAATGCCTTTGCCGCCGCCAACAACGTCGCCGTCCGCGTCATCGACGCCGGCGTCGCGGCTGAGCTCCCGGTGCATCCCGGCCTGCTCGATGCCAAGATCCGCATGGGCACTGCGAATGCCGCGCGCGAGCCGGCGATGACGCCACAGCAGGCATCGGACGCGCTGGCCGCCGGCTGCCGGATCGCCATCGGTGAAATCAAGAACGGCGCCGACATCCTCGCGCTCGGCGAGATGGGCATCGGCAATACCGCCTGCTCCGCGCTGCTGGTGCATCGCCTCGCGCCGGCCGAACTCGATGATTGTATCGGCGTCGGCGCCGGTCAGGACGACGCGGGCATGGCGCGGAAGCGCGCGGCGATTCACAAGGCCGCGGCGCGCAGTGACGCCAGCACGTCCCTCGACGTGCTCAGCGAATTCGGCGGGCTGGAGATCGCCATGATGGCGGGCGCGATTCTCGGCGCGGCATCGCAGCGACGGCCGGTGATCGTCGACGGCTTCATCTCGACGGCAGCAGCGCTGCTGGCGATTCGCCTCGCACCCGCCGCACGGGGCTATTGCGTGTTCGCGCATCGCTCCGCCGAGAAGGGCCATGACCTCGTGCTGGCGGCGCTCGATGCCAAACCATTGCTCGATCTCGGGCTGCGGCTCGGCGAAGGCAGCGGCGCGCTGCTGGCGGTGCCGCTGGTCCGCGCCGCGGCGCGGTTCATCACCGATGTCGCCGATCTCAGCGACGTACTGGCGGGCAACATCTGATGCAGCTGCCCGGCGCCCTGCTTGATGCGATCCGCTTCCTCACGGTGGTGCCGGTGCCGGATTCGCCCGAAGCGATGGCGCCGGACTGGCTGGCGCGGGCGATGAAGTTTTTTCCTGTCGTCGGCGCCGGGATCGGCGCTGCATCGGCGCTGGTGCTGCTGGTTGCCAACGAGTTCTGGAGCCCGGTGATGTCGGCGCTGCTGGCGGTCACCACAAGCATCGTGCTGACCTCGGCGCTGCACGAGGACGGCCTCGCCGACACCGTCGATTCCTTCGGCGGCGGCTGGACGCTGGAAAAACGCCTGGCCATCATGAAGGACAGCCGGATCGGGACCTATGGCGCGCTGGCGCTGGGTCTCGGCGTGATGCTGCGAGTCACTGCGATTTCCGACCTGCCGATGTGGGCGGGCCCTGCCGCGCTGATCGCGGCCCATGCCGCGGCGCGCGCGGCGCCGGCCTTCGTGATGAACAACATGGCCTATGCCGGCGATACTGCAACGATGAAGGTCGCCTACGTCGAGGCGCCGGTGCGGCGTGATGAATTGCGCTTCGCGCTGGTGGTGGTCGCGCTGGCGGCGTTGCCGCTAGCTCTTGTCTCGCTGTGGGCGGTGATCGTCGGTTGGCTCGGCGGCGCGCTGCTGGCGTGGCTGCTGGCAAAATGGTCGCGCCGCCTGCTCGGCGGCTACACCGGCGACGTGCTCGGCGCGACCGAGCAGCTGTTCGAGATCGGGTTTTTGCTGGGCGTCGCGGCGGCAATTTCGACCTGACGAAACGGCGCTTTCTTCACCCCCCTCCTTCTCACCACCGTCATTCTGAGGTGCTCGCCGACTTCGGCGAGCCTCGAAGGAGGCATGTTCAGCGCTTGCGGCGCATCCTTCGAGGCCCTCGCAAGAGCGACGGCGCCTCCAGCCGAAACGCACTGCGTTTCGGCTGGGATGACGGCGGAGTTTGTGGCCACACCAGCGGCAATCGATACGGCTTCCCTTCAAAAGCCTCGGCGCCGCGGCCGATGCTGGCGACGGCATCGACCATGACACCGTTGCGGCTGAGCAGATCGTCGGCCAGCGCCACCATCAGCCGGTTCGGTGTCACCTCGGGCGCGCGGCGACGCAATTCAACGGCGATCTCGCGCTCGAAACCGGGATTGTGCGCGCAGGCAATGATGTAGGCGGCAGCGCTGGAGCGGCTGATGCCGGCCCAGCAATGAACCAGCAACGGACGACCGCGCGCGGCGTCGCCGAAGGCGAGCACCTGGCGCATGGCGTCGGCGTCGGGCGCGACCAGTCCCGGCGCGGGTTCGACGATGTCGTGAAACGACACCAGCAGATGCCGGTTTGGCGACAGCCCGCTCCAGTCGACGGCGCCGTGAGTCGGCGACAGCAGCGTCAGCAGGTCGAAGCCATCGAGCGAGGCTGCGACCGCGGCGAGGCCGCTGAGAGAACTGACGTGGATCATCAGAACGTCGCTCCCGCCTTGACCATGTAGGTGCGGCCCGACAGCGGATAGGCGTTGAAACGGCCGAGCGTCGCGGTGCTCGCGATAGCATAATCGTAGTACATGGCGTCGAACAGGTTGTTGACGCTGAGCGACCAGAAGAACCGGTCCCAGGCACCGCTCAGCTTGAGGTCGACGGTAGCGTTGGCGGGGATCAGCGGCTGGGTCGCGGCCTGGTCGTTGTCCATGCGGCGGCTGCTCCAGTAGCGCACCGTGGCGTCGAGCACGACGAAATTCTGCCACAGGTTCCAGGTGACGCCGGCATTGGCGGTCAGGCGCGACACCAGCGGGATATCGTTGCCGGCGAACGCGCCCTCGCGAAACACTGCACGGGTCACAGCCACGCCGCCGCGCAGCAGCACAGGCTCGCTGATGCGCAACGACGCGCTGGTTTCCGAGCCGTAGCGGCGGGTCGGGTCGAGGTTAGTGTTGTAGAACAGCACGGGATTGTAGTGAATCTCGTTGTCGAGATCCATACCGTACAGGCTGGACTGCGCCGCGAAGGCGCCGGCCTTGATGCGGAAGCCGGCCTCGATGTCGCGGGAAGTCTGGGTCTTCAGTGCGAAGGTGCCGGGGACCGCATTGAAACTGGCATCGAACGACGGCCCCGAGGCGACGCGCTCGTCGACATTGGGCGTGCGGAACGCGCTGGCGGCGCGACCGAACACCGTGAAGACCTCGTTGAAGCGGTGTTCGAGCCCGACATGCAGCGCGTGCTGGGTCTCGTCCTGGCGGAGCGGATTGGCCTGAACATCGAACGCCCCGGGCGCGGTGATATCGAAACGGTCGCGCGCGTCGAGGCTGGTGCGCTGGATGCGTCCGCCGTAGGAAAAGTCGGTATCTGGCAGGATACCGAGGGTCTGCTGCCAGTAGGCCGCAAGCGTCCGCTGCGACAGGTCGTAGACGTGGACTGGCGTCGTGGTCTGCAGCTGGCTACGGTTCGAACGATAGGCCGCGTCATAATAATCGATGCCGGTCAGTACGTCCGACGGCAGGCCGAACAGCGCATTCCTGATGCTGAGCCGCGGCGTCAGCGACCAGGTCTGCAGGCTGCTGTCCATATAGCTTTCGTTGAAACTCTGCACCGGCAGGCTGCCGAAGAAGCCGGACTGCTGGTCCTTGTTGCGGACGCCGCCATCGACGATCAGTTCGGCGCCGTCCCACAGGGTTCTGGTAAAGCCCGCGGTGACGTTGACGCCCTGCCTGTCGGCGAAATCCAGCGGCGTGGACGTGCCGCGGCGGTCGGTGAGCAACTGGTTCAGCCCGATCGAGGGATCGACGGTGCGGCCGCCGGGCAGACCGAGACGCTGGTCGTCGCCGGACAGGGTCACGAAGGCGGAAAAATCCGGCGCGGTGTAGCGGATATCGCCGATGGCGCTGCGTTGCGAGACCGCGTTGTTGTCGCGGTAGCCGTCGGATTTCAGCGCGGTGCCATAGAACGACGACGACCACGGCCCTGAGTTCAGCGCGGCCGAGACGGAGCCTTGCTGCTGGTTGAACGAGCCGCCGCCCGCCTCGACGCGCATCTTGACCGGCGGCCCGCCGGCACCGGTTTTGGTGACGATGTTGACGACGCCGCCCACAGCATTGTCGCCATAGAGCACCGCGCCGCTGTTGCCTTTGGTGATCTCGATGCGTTCGATCGATTCGCGGGGAATGCTCGACAGATCGACGCCGGCGAGATCGAGATCGTTGAGCCTTCGGCCGTTGATCAGCACCAGCGTATTCGCCGTGGCGAAGGCGCCGAAGCCGCGCAGGTCGATCATGCTGCCAGCGCCGTGGACGCCGCCATACAGGCTCGTCACCTGCACGCCGGGGGTCTGCGCGATGATCTCCTGGATGGACTGCGCCGGCGCGTGTGCGATGTCGTCGGCCGTGATCACCGAGGTGGACGCACCGGTGATGCCGTTGAAGGCGCGGCTCGCCGTGACGTTGACGGTGGGAAGTGTGCTGCTCTGTGCCAATGCCGGCGCGGCGAAGGCGAGAGACAGCACAACGCTGGAGGCGAGAAGGCGGGCACGCCGGCGGGCGGCGGGAGAGACGGAAGACATGGTTCGACCTCGGCTTGACGTTGTGGCACGTCACAGCGAACCAAGTCTCACCGCACGCCGAAGCGTGGCAATGAAGCCAATGTCTGCAATTCCCGACCGACATCTTCGCGTGTGACCACGTGTGACGGCAGGTCTCCTGGCTCGCGGGTCGATACCGGTCGTCGCCTTCCCAGGACCGAGTTTCCCAGTGGCATAAGACGACCGATTCTCCACTTACAGTTGCGGGAACAGCCGCGGCCTTGGAGCAAGCTCCGCACCGCATTCCCTATTATCCCCCGAGGGGGACCGTCGCGACGATCTACGTGTTCCGTCGCGCCGGAGTCAACGAGATTGCACCGGACCGAACATTTGACCGGCAGTTGTGGCGGATTTGTCGGTGGCCTGCGCCGGCCAAGCACCGTACAACCCGCTCTGACGTTACCTCCCGCATGCAGATATCCGCCATGACATCGTCCGGCTATTTCCTTGAGGCCCCGCGCACGCTGCGCACCTTCGTACGCTCGCGCGAGACCAGCCTGGTGGTGGTGGCGGCATTGATCGGCGGCATCGCCGGCCTGCTGGTGGCAGCGATGAGCGGCGCGGTGAACCTGATGCACGTCGCCCTGTTCGACCTGGCGCTGGGGGAGCGGCTGTCGAGCCAGACCACCATCGATCCCGTCCGCGCCGTCCTGGTGCCGACGCTGGGCGGACTGGTGCTCGGCGTGGCGCTGCTGGTGCTGCTGCGCTGGCGGCCGGGGCGCGAGGTCGATCCGATCGAGGCCAATGCGCTGCATGGCGGCAGGATGTCGTTCCGCGGCAGCGTCATCGTGGCGCTGCAGACCGTATGGTCGAGCGGCGTCGGCGGCTCGGTCGGGCTCGAGGCCGGCTACAC
>DATCUS010000333.1:0-2076 GCA_036561845.1 Tardiphaga sp.
CCTGCGGCCGCGTCGAATCCGTACGGACCGTTCAGCACGCGGCCCCGCCCACGGGCGTCGGCGCGGTGGCGGGGGGTGTGCTGGGTGGCGTGCTCGGCAACCAGATCGGCCATGGCGGCGGACGCACGGCAGCCACGGTGATCGGCGCCGTTGGCGGTGGCTATGCGGGCCACACGATCGAGAAACGCACGCGCACCGAGACGCGCTACCAGGTCAGCGTGCGCATGGACGATGGCCGACTTCGCACGGTGGAAACGCGCACCGCGCCGCCCATCGGCAAGCCGGTGACGCTGCAGGGCGATGTGCTGCGCCCCGCTGACGGTCGCGTCTAGCGGCGCGATGCGCGCTTGCGTGTCGGCATTGGCTTCAACTCGTGCGGCTGCAGCACGAAGTCGCTGTTGTCCGACAGCATCTTGACCGCGAGATCGATGAAGGCACGCACCCGCAGCGGCTGCGCCACCCGGCTGCCGTAGTAGACGTACAGGCCGAGGTGGTCCGTCACATGGTGCGTCAGTATTGGCACCAGTTGGCCGTTGCGCAGGAAGGGTGCCGCCGTTGATCCGATCAACTGGCCGATTACCTGGCCCGCCAGCACCGCGCGGATCTCCAGGTCGACGTCGTTGGTGCACAGCGTCGGCGCGATGTCACGCGCGACGATCTGGTCGTCGACCTTGAACTCCCATGGCATCAGCTTGCCGCTCGTCGGGTGTCGGAAGCAGCTGCAGCGGTGCTGTGCCAGGTCGTCGATATGGTGCGGCGCACCGAAGCGCGCGATGTAGGCCGGCGCGGCGCATACGACCAGCTGCACCGGCATCAGCCGCCGCGCGATCAGCCCGTCCTGCGGCGCGAGTCCGCTGCGGAAGCCGACGTCGACACGCTCCTCGACCCAGTTGCCGACCCGATCGTCCAACTGCACGTCGGGTTCGATCTGCGGATGCTGCGCGCAGAAGGCCTCGAGCACCGGCCAGAGAACCTGCAGCATGGTCGCGCGCGGCGCCACGATGCGCAGCGGTCCGGCGATCTCTTCGCGCCCTCGGCGCGCGTTGCGCAACGCACGCTGCAGCGTGCTCAGGCCGGGCTGCGCAGCCTCGAGGAACTGGCTGCCTTCTTCCGTCAGGCTCAACCGCCGCGTGGTGCGGTGGAACAGCCGTACGCCCAGGTGCGACTCGAGCTGCATCAGCGCCTGGCTGGCCGCCTGCGGCGTGATCGCCTGCGCGGCGGCGGCCTGGCGCAGGCTGCCCAGCTCCGCCGCCTGGATGAAGGTGGTGATCGCGCGGAGTTCGTTGAAGGCCATGGCCAGATTATCACGATTGTCTTGCGGATGAAGCGAGTGAGCGTGGGCTATTCCGATGCGGATGCAAAACCTACATTTCCCTCACCGCAACCCTTCATCAACCTGATTTCAAAGGAACCGACATGACTGCAACGAACGAATTCGAGCGCGTCTGGATGATCACCGGCGCATCCCGCGGCCTCGGCGCCCGCATGGCCGAAGCCGCACTCGCCCATGGCGACGCGGTGGTGGCGACCGCCCGTAACGCCGCCGACGTGGCCAAGCGCTTCGGCGACCATCCGGCGCTGCTCGGCGTGTCGCTCGACGTGACGGACGAGGCCCAGGCCGCGCGTGCCGTCGATGCGGCCATTGCCCGCTTCGGCCGCATCGACGTGCTGGTCAACAACGCCGGCTTCGGCCTGCTCGGCGCGGTGGAGGAAGCCACCGCCGACGAGGTGCGCAAGCTCTACGAAACCAACGTGTTCGGCCTGCTGAACGTGACGCGTGCTGCGCTGCCGTCGATGCGCGCGCGTCGCAGCGGCCACGTCCTCAACCTCTCGTCGCTCGGTGGCCATCAGTCCGGACCCGGTTTCGGGCTCTACTGCTCGACCAAGTTCGCGGTCGAAGGCATCAACCAGGCGCTGCACAAGGAACTCGCGCCACTGGGCATCCACGTGACGGCGGTCGAGCCGGGCTACTTCCGCACCGAGTTCCTCGAAGGCAACTCGCTGGCCGTCTCGCCGAAGCTCATCGCCGACTACGAAGGCACGTCGGGCCAGGTTCGCATCGCCGCGCGCAGCATC
>DATCUS010000334.1:0-41306 GCA_036561845.1 Tardiphaga sp.
GGGTGCGCAGTTCCGCTTGCGGCAAACTCATGGCAGCGATGGCGCGGGTGACTTGCGCGATCTCCGCCGCGCTCATCTGCGCGAAATCCTTCTTCTGCAGCACCTCGCGGTCGGACACCGAGAGCTTGATCTCCTGCTCCTTCGGCTGCTCCAGCGCTGGCGACATCGACGGCTGCGACATCGCCTCCTGGACCCGGCGCGAGGCCGGCGGCGGGGGCTTTTTCGCCTGGTCGGGCAGCGGCACCGAATCCAGCAGGTGCTTCCACTCCTCGGCCGCGCGAAAGAACAGGTCGAACGCCTGGGCGAACACCAGCGCGTGCTCGTGGCGCTTGACGAAGATCGCCTCGAGGGTGGTGAAGAGGTCGGCGCGTTTGCCGATATCGATCAGCAGGATCGCATTGAGGGCATCGATCACCGCGCCCGGCCCGACCGGCAGTCCGGCGGCACGCAACGCGCGAGCGAAGCCGATGATGTTGTCGGCGATCTGTCCGGTCGGCGGATTCAGATGATCCATCGTCATGCCTTTAACCGTGACTGTCCAGAACACAAAGCATCCCGGCACCGGGCCCTCATGGTGAGGAGGCGCCCTTGCGCCGTCTCGAACCATGAGGATGTTGCGCTCATCCTTCGAGACGCGGCGAAGAGGCCGCTCCTCAGGATGAGGGCCATCATTCGCTCGTCGCGTCCTTGAGAACCTTTTGCAGGTTATCGCCCTGCATCCGCGCAATATCGTCCTGGTACTTCAGCAGCGCACCGAGCGTATCGCCGACCACCTGCGGGGTCAGCGAGCGGGCGTCGAGTTCGGTCAGCGCGGTGGCCCAGTCGATGGTCTCGGCGACGCCCGGAGACTTGTAGAAATCCTGGTCGCGCAGCGCCTGCACGAACGACACCACCTGCTGCGACAGTTTTGCGGAGATGCCCGGCACCCGCGATTTCACGATCGCCAGCTCGCGCTCCGCCGTGGGGAAATCGACCCAGTGATACAGGCAACGGCGCTTCAGCGCGTCGTGGATTTCGCGGGTGCGGTTGGACGTGACGATGACGATCGGCGGCGCCGGCGCCTTGACGGTACCGAATTCGGGAATCGTGACCTGGAAGTCGCTGAGGATCTCCAGCAGATAGGCCTCGAAGGCTTCATCCGCGCGATCGAGTTCGTCGATCAGCAGCACCGGGGCGCCGTTGACGTCGGGCTCCAGCGCCTGCAGCAGCGGCCGCTTGATCAGATAGCGCTCGGCGAAGATGTCGCTGGAGAGCTGGTCGCGGTCGGTATCTCCGGCGGCTTCCGCCAGACGAATCGCGATCATCTGCGCCGCGCTGTTCCACTCATAAACGGAGGACGCGACGTCGAGGCCTTCATAGCATTGCAGCCGGATCAGCTTGCGGCCCAGCGCCGCCGACAGCACTTTTGCGATCTCGGTCTTGCCGACACCGGCCTCGCCCTCGAGGAACAGCGGCCGGCCCATCTTCAGCGCCAGGAACACCACCGTCGCCAGCGAGCGCTCGGCGAGATAGCCGCGAGAGGTGAGCATTTCCAGCGTCGCATCGACGGAGGTAGGCAGCGCCGATGTCGTCGTCATGAGCAGACCGTTCTTCGCAAGGTTACGCCCGGTTGTTGGCGGCTTCTACCGCGCGACGCGCCAGCACGCCGATCAGATGCGCGCGATATTCCGCGCTGCCGTGCAGGTCGCTGTTGAGTCCATCGGCGGGCACCGTCAGCCCCTCCAGCGCCTTCGGCGAGAACCGCTTCTTCAGCGCCTCCTCGAAGGCGGTGACGCGGAACACGCCTTCCGAACCCGCGCCGGTCACCGTGACCCGCACATCCGACGGACGCTTGGCGACGAACACGCCGACCAGCGCATAGCGCGAAGCCTGGTTGCGGAACTTGACGTAGGCGGCCTTCTTGGCCACCGGAAACAGCACCTTGGTGATGATCTCGTCGGCTTCCAGCGCGGTGGTGAACAGGCCCTGGAAGAATTCTTCCGGCTTCAGCTTGCGCTTGTTGGTGACGATGGTGGCGCCGAGCGCCAGCACTGCTGCCGGGTAGTCGGCAGTCGGATCGTTGTTGGCCAGCGAGCCGCCGATGGTGCCCTTATGGCGAACGGCGGGATCGCCGATCAGCGCCGCCAGTTCGGCCAGCGCCGGGAGTGCCTCGCCGACAACAGGAGAATTGGCCACCGTCGCATGGGTCGCCGTGGCGCCGATCACCAGCGAGCGCCCCTTGATTTCGATGCCATCGAGGCCTTCGACATGGGACAGGTCAATGATGTGCGGCGGCGCTGCGAGCCGCTGCTTCATCACCGGCACCAGCGTGTGGCCGCCGGCAATCAGCTTGGCATCCTCGTTCTTGATCAGCAGGTTGGCAGCCTGTCGCACGGTCGCCGGACGGTGATATTTGAATTCGTACATGGGAAATTCCTGGGTCGCGGTGCGCGGTGATCGCTGGCGTGGTGCGGAGAGGCAACCTTAGGCGAGGTCGGAGTTTGCCATCGCCTTGGCGCCGGCCGCGATCGACTGGACGATATTCTGATAGCCCGTGCAGCGGCACAGATTGCCTTCGAGCTCTTCGCGGATCAGGTGATCGCTGAGGTCGTGGCCCTTGCGGTGAACCAGATCGACGGCGGTCATGATCATGCCGGGAGTGCAGAAGCCGCACTGCAGGCCGTGATGCTCCCGGAAGGCTTCCTGCATCGGATGCAACGGCGCGCCGTCGGCGGCGAGACCCTCGATGGTCGTGACAGCATGACCGTCGGCCATCACCGCCAGCGTGGTGCAGGACTTCACGGCCTTGCCGTCGAGATGGACGACGCAGGCGCCACACTGCGAGGTATCACACCCCACATGGGTGCCGGTCAGCCGCAGGTTCTCGCGCAGAAACTGCACCAGCAGCGTGCGCGGATCGACATTGCCGCTCACCTGATTGCCGTTCACGATCATGGAGATTTTGGCCATATGCACTCTCTTCATCCGCCTGGCCATTGCGTGGCCGCACGGTCATTAAAACCATTCCAGATGCATAATATGGCGCATCCCCGCAATGAGCAACCTCAGGTCCTGAAGGCGCCGGATGCGGGATACAGCCCGACCGCAGCTGTTGCGCTGCGGTCAACTTGTGGTGACGTCTCAGCCCCGAGCAGGCATCAGCCCTGAACGGCCTTGGCGAAATTGGCGAAGAACTCGTCGGCGATCTTCTTGGCCGAACCGTTGATCAGCCGCTGCCCGAGCTGGGCCAGCTTGCCGCCGATCTGCGCCTCGACATTGTAGGTCAGCAGCGTGCCGCCGTCCTTGTCGGTGAGGCCAACCACCGCGCCGCCCTTGGCGAAGCCGGCAACGCCGCCCTCGCCCTCGCCGGTGATCTTGTAGCCGTTCGGCGGATCCAGATCGCTGAGCGTGACCTTGCCCTTGAAGCGCGCCGACACCGGGCCGACCTTGATCTTGGCGGTGGCACGGAAGCCGCCGTCCTCGGTGGCATCGAGTTCTTCGCAACCGGGGATGCAAGCTTTCAGCACTGCGGGATCGTTCAGTTTGGTCCACACCACTTCGCGCGGCGCGGCAAGCTGGACTTCGCCGCTCATCGTCATGGCCATGGGATTGTCTCCTGAAATCTTCGCCGCCCGGGGATGGCGGCCAGCATTCCAAGTAACGCACGGACGCCGCAAAGGAAAGAGGCTCCCCGGATGCAAGGGATGCATAATCGCGCCGCAACAAGCGAGGGTATTGGCATGGACCGCCGGGAATGGTTAGGTCCCGCGCAACATGAGCACCTCCCTCTCCCCCCTGCTGGCGCCGCTGCTGTCCAGTGCCGCGATGCGCGCCGTGTGCGACGATGCCGTCACGCTGCAGCACATGCTCGATTTCGAAGCGGCGCTGGCGCGCGCCGAGGCGGCCACCGGGGTGATTCCGGCGAGTGCTGTCACGGCGATCGCCGCCGCCTGCCGGGCGGATCAATTCGACGTGGCGGAATTGGCTGAGGCGGCCACCCGCTCCGGCAATACGGCCATTCCGCTGGTCAAAATGCTGACGGCGCATGTCGCAAAGGTTGACGCCGACGCCGCACGCTACGTGCACTGGGGCGCCACCAGCCAGGACGTCATCGACACCGCCACCATGCTCGGCCTGCGCGCCGCCATCGACGCGCTGCTCGGCGATCTCGACCGCGCCATCAAAGGCTTCGCCGGCCTCGCAATAAAACATCGCGACACCGCCGTGGTGGCGCGGACCTGGCTGCAGCATGCCCTGCCGATGCCATTCGGGCTCAAGCTCGCGGAATACGCTGCTGCACTGCAACGCTCGAAACTGCGGCTGGTACGATTGCGCAGTGAGGCGCTGGCGCTGCAGTTCGGCGGCGCCGCCGGCACGCTGGCCGCGCTCGGTGACAATGGGCTCAGGGTCGCCGACGCACTGGCGCGGGAATTGAACCTGCCGCTGCCGGACGCGCCATGGCATACCCATCGCGACCGCATCGCCGAGGTCGCCTCGGTGCTGGCGATTCTCGCAGGCAGTTGCGGCAAGATCGCCCGCGACGTGTCGCTGCTGATGCAGACCGACGTCGCCGAGGCTTTCGAACCCGCAGGCGAAGGCCGCGGCGGCTCCTCCACCATGCCGCACAAGCGCAACCCGGTGGCTTCGGCGATCGCATTGTCCGCCGCCACCATGGCACCGAACCTGGCGGCGACGATCTTCGCAGCGCAGGTCCAGGACCACGAGCGCAGCGCCGGGCCGTGGCATGCGGAATGGCCGACCCTGCCGATGCTGCTGCTGGTCACCTCCGGCGCACTCGCGGCCATCGTCGACATCGCCGAAGGGCTCGAGGTCGATACCGGCCGCATGGGGCGCAATCTTGACGCCACTCACGGATTGATCATGGCGGAGGCCGTGACCTTTGCGCTGGCGGACAAACTCGGCAAGAGCGCCGCGCATCATCTGGTCGAGGCGGCCACGAAGCGGGCCGTCGCCGAAAAACGGCATCTGCGCGACGTGCTGACCGACGACCCGAAGGTCACGGTGCAACTCAGCGCCGAAAAAATCGCAGAAGTGTTCGAGCCGATGACCTATCAGGGCGTCTCGCAGACGCTGATCGATCGGCTGCTGGCTTCGCTCGATACCAAATAACAAATCCCTGAGGAGACACGCTATGCCCATGATCGATGCCGACGGTTGCCTGCTCAATGTCTCCGTCGAAGGCCGCGACGGCGGCCCGACCCTGATGCTGTCGAACTCGCTGGGCACCACCATGAAGATGTGGGAGCCGCAGATGGCGGCGCTGACCAAACTGTTTCGCGTGATCCGCTATGACCGTCGCGGCCACGGCAAGTCCGGGGTGCCCGCCAGCGGCTATTCCATGGAGCGCTATGGCAAGGATGTGCTGGCAATCCTCGACGATCTCAACATCGACAAGGTCAACTGGTGCGGGCTGTCGATGGGCGGCATGGTCGGGCAATGGCTCGGCGCCAACGCGCCGGAGCGCTTCGACCGCATCATCCTGTCCAATACCAGCTGCTACTATCCCGACCCCACCAACTGGCACAACCGCATCAAGGCGGTGCGCGAAGGCGGCATTGCCGCGGTGGCCGACGCGGTGATTGCGGGCTGGCTCACCGCTGACTTTCGCGAGCGCGAACCTGTCATCACCGCCAACATGAAGGCGATGCTGACGGCCTGCCCGGTGGACGGCTATCTCGGCGCCTGTGAGGCGCTGAGCACGCTCGACCAGCGGGCGCTGCTGCCCAAGATCAAGAGCCCCACTCTGGTGATCGCAGGTCGCCACGACATGGCCACCCCGGTTGCCGCCGGTGAATTCATCCGCAGCCAGATCCCCGGCGCCAGCCTGACCATCCTCGACGCCGCGCATATTTCCAATGTCGAACAGCTGCACGCCTTCACCGATGCGGTGGTCGGCTTCCTGACCCAACGCTGAGCGGAGCAATCCCATGGACGATCAACAACGCCGTGACAACGGCACGGCGCAGCGGCGCAAGGTTCTGGGCAATGCCTGGGTCGACAAGTCCGCCGCCGGAAGGAACGCCTTCAATGGTGACTTTCTGGACCTGATCAGCCGCTACGCATGGGGCGAGATCTGGACCCGGCCGCATTTCGACGAACGCACCCGACGCGTGCTGGTGATCGGCACCATGGTAGCGCTCGGCCAGTGGGATGAATTCCGGCTGCATGTCCGCGCCGCGCTGGCGGAAGGCGGTTTCACGCCCGACGACATCAAGGAAATCCTGCTGCAGCAGGCGATCTATTGCGGAGTGCCGGCCGCCAATCACGCGGTCAAGGAAGCCGCAGGAATCGTTCAGGAAATGGGTTTGCTGAAGGAATAGACACCGCTGCTGCGGGCACGCTCGGGGGCGGCTTCGGCTTTCTCCGGCGCAGCGCGCAGCAAGGGCGGTTCCATCGCCATCAGGATGGTGGTGCCGAGCAGCAGCAGCAGTTCGGCGACATGCAGTTTCATGGCGGCGGTCTCGCCTACCTTCGACGCCATGATCATGCTGAGGAAGCTGATCAGGCTGCCGATTCCCAGCGCCATACCCAGCGCCTCGTCGCAGCCGCCGGTCTTGCGGATCGACGCGCGGGTCGTGAACAGCAGGAACACCGCGAAGAACGCCACCACGGTCAGTTTGCCGAGCGCCAGCAGCCAGGCGAAACGCACCGTGCTCAAGGTGCCGACCTGCATGTAGTCGTTGAAGAACAGCGCCATCGACACGTTGGAGCGCTCATAGAGACCGTGGATCGGGGAAATCATGATCTTGAAGGCCGTAATGGTCCAGGCGGGAATGAAATAGCACGCCAGCAGCGCGCCATTGAAACTGCTGATCCGCCAGTTCTGGTACATTGCCCACTCCACCAAACCTTGCCGCCCGCAACCCGAGTCGGACCTGTCGCCGGCGAGGTAACCTCCGTTAACTCCAACGGGCAACGGTAACCCTTTCTTTACCTTAATTTCAATCCGGACGGGAAAACCGGCGTTTGGCCGCCGATGCCGCTTGCCAAAGGAAAAGCCCCGCCTTTCGGCGGGGCTTCCCTGATCTGGTCGGGGCCGGCTGCGCTAACGCTCGCCCTGCTTGCCACCCTGTTGCTGCCCGCCGCCCTGACGGTTCGGATCCTGCTGTTGCTGTCCGGGCTTCTGGCCGCCGCCCTGCTGTTGGCCAGGCTTCTGGCCGGGGGGCTGCTGTTGCTGGCCCGGATTCTGGTTCTGATTGGACATTCTGCAATCTCCTGTGTTGAACCATTCAACGCGCAGACAACTTCCGTTGCAGAACTTGGTTTCTGTTCCCCCGTGATCATTGCACGGCGCTTTGATGACAAGTGTGGCAACGGGAACTGTGCCGCGGTGCGATGCAAAATACGCCATGTACAGCTTACTTTAGTCGCACCGCGCACGGTTGCGGCCACTTCTTGGCACTGTTAGAAAACGATGACCGACGATGTTCCGGCTGCCGGGATGTCGCCCGCGTCGTCACGCCAGACACGGCAGCGCATGGATTATTTCGCCCAGCAGTTGATCAACGGACTCGTGCTCGGCTCGATCTATGGGCTGATCGCCATCGGTTACACGATGGTCTACGGCATCGTCGGCATGATCAATTTCGCCCATGGCGACATCTTCATGATCGGCGGCTTCATCGCACTGATCACCTTTCTGATTCTGGTATCCTTCGGCCTGACCTTCGTGCCGGTAATCCTGCTGATCGTGCTGCTGGTGTCGATGGCGGTCACGGCCTTGTACGGCTGGACCATCGAGCGCATCGCCTACCGACCGCTGCGGCATTCGTTTCGCCTGGCGCCCATGCTGTCGGCGATCGGCATGTCCTTCGTGCTGACCAACTATTCGCAGGTCGCCCAGGGCGCGCGGGTCAAGCCGGTGCCGCCGATCATCACCGGCGGCTACACGCTGCATGAAGGCGCTGGCGGTTTCGCGGTGCGGCTGTCCAACGTGCAGATCATCGTGGTGATCACCACGATTGTGCTGCTGGCGATCTTCACTTACCTCGTGGCGCGCACGAGGCTCGGCCGCGACATGCGCGCCTGCGAGCAGGACCAGACCATGGCGTCGCTGCTCGGCGTCGACGTCGACCGCACCATCTCCATGACCTTCGTGATCGGCGCCGCGCTCGCCGCAGTCGCCGGCATGATGTACCTCCTGTATTACGGCCTGGTGGATTTCTTCATGGGTTTCGTGGCCGGCATCAAGGCATTTACTGCCGCCGTGCTCGGCGGCATCGGCTCGCTGCCCGGCGCCATGCTCGGCGGTCTTCTGATCGGCCTGATCGAGACCCTGTGGGCGGCGTATTTCTCCACCGAGTACAAGGATGTCGCGGCGTTCTCGATCCTGATCGTCGTGCTGATCTTCCTTCCGACCGGCCTGCTCGGCCGGCCGGAAGTCGAAAAAGTTTGACGGCGGCGCCGTGGCGATAACCGCCCCCGCAACGCCCGCCCGCCGCCCAGATGTCGCGTTCATCTTCAAGAAGGCGCTGATCTCCGCGGTCGTGGCGTTGGTGCTGTTCTCGCTGATGATCGGCGTGCGCACCGAGGCCGGCCCATCCGGGCAGCTGATCTACTGGACGCGGTTCGGCGATCTCGCCGCCATGGTGGCGGTCGTGTTCGGTGGCAGCATCATTGTCGAGCTGCTGCGCACCTGGTGGGGGCCGGTCGATACCGTCCGCATCGTGCCGCCCGGCACCACCAGGGCGCTCGCCGTGGCGCGCCGCGCCATTGCGCCGGTGCTGCTGATCTTCACGTTTCTCGTGCCGGTGATCTTCTACGACCAGCGCTACATCCTCGATCTCGGCATCCTCGTGCTGACCTATGTGATGCTCGGTTGGGGCCTCAACGTGGTGGTCGGCCTCGCCGGCCTGCTCGACCTCGGCTATGTCGCGTTCTATGCGGTCGGCGCCTATTCCTACGCGCTGCTGGCCACCACCTACGGCCTGTCGTTCTGGATCTGCCTGCCGCTCGCCGGCATCCTCGCGGCGTTCTTCGGTGTGCTGCTCGGCTTCCCGGTGCTGCGGCTGCGCGGCGATTATCTCGCCATCGTCACGCTGGCGTTCGGCGAGATCATCCGCCTCGTCATTATCAACTGGCAGAGTCTGACGGGAGGGCCCAACGGCGTATCGGGCATTCCGCGCCCGACCTTCTTCGGCATCCCGCTATCGCCGGGCGATGACGGCCTCGCGGCACGGCTCGGCATCGAGTTCTCGCCAACCCATCGCATCGTTTTCCTGTTCTATCTGATCCTGGCGCTGGCGCTGCTCACCAACTGGGTGACGATCCGGCTGCGGCGACTGCCGATCGGTCGCGCGTGGGAAGCGCTGCGCGAGGACGAGGTCGCCTGCCGCGCGCTCGGCATCAACACCACCACCACGAAACTCACCGCGTTTGCCACCGGGGCCATGTTCGCCGGTTTTGCCGGGTCGTTCTTCGCCACCCGCCAGGGTTTTATCAGCCCGGAATCCTTCACCTTCCAGGAGTCCGCTTTGGTGCTGGCGATCGTCGTGCTCGGCGGCATGGGCTCGCAGCTCGGCGTAGCGCTGGCGGCACTCACCATGATCGGCGGCTTCGAACTGTTCCGCGGCCTCGACCAGTACCGCATGCTGGTGTTCGGCGTCGCCATGGTGCTGCTGATGATCTGGCGGCCGCGAGGACTGATCGGCCATCGCGCGCCGACCGTATTCCTGAACCACCCGACCACGATCTCCGCCGACATCGTCGAGGAAGCCCGCCAGTGAGCGACCAGATCCTCAGCGTGGAAAATCTCTCGATGCGCTTCGGCGGCATCGTCGCGGTCAACGATCTGTCCTTCGCCGCGGAACGCCGCAAGATCACCGCGCTGATCGGCCCCAACGGCGCCGGCAAGACCACGGTCTTCAATTGCATCACCGGCTTCTACAAGCCGAGCGGCGGCAGCATCCGGCTCAATCACGACGGAGCCGAGTTCAGGCTCGAACGCCTGAACGACTTCCGGATTTCCAAGGTCGCGAAGGTCGCGCGCACCTTCCAGAACATCCGGCTGTTTCCCGGCATGACGGCGCTGGAAAACCTGATGGTGGCGCAGCACAACGCGCTGATGAAGGCATCAGGCTACACATTCCTGGGCCTGTTCGGCGTGCCATCCTATCGCACCGCCGAAAAGCGCGCGATGGACTTGGCGCGCAACTGGCTCGACCAGATCGGACTGCTCGGCCGCGCCGACGACGCCGCCGGCAACCTGCCCTATGGCGACCAGCGCCGCCTCGAGATCGCCCGCGCCATGTGCACCGAACCGGCTTTGCTCTGCCTGGATGAGCCCGCGGCCGGCCTTAACGCGCGCGAGAGCGCAGCACTCAGCGAGTTGCTGCTGAAGATCCGCGCCGACTGGAACACCTCGATCCTGCTGATTGAGCACGACATGTCGGTGGTGATGGAAATCTCCGACCACATCGTGGTGCTGGACTATGGCGTCAAGATCGCCGACGGCACCCCGCAGGCCATCCGCGACAATCCCAAGGTGATCGCGGCCTATCTCGGCGCCGACGAGGAAGAAGCGATCGCGGTCATGGAGGCCAGCACGTGAGCGCCTCCCCGCCGATGCTGGCGATCTCGGACCTTCGCGCATCCTACGGCAAGATCGAGGCGCTGCGCGGCGTCGACATCACGATCGCGCGCGGCGAAATCGTCGCGCTGATCGGCGCCAATGGCGCCGGCAAGTCGACGCTGATGATGACGATCTTCGGCAGGCCGCGCGCCAGATCCGGGACCATCGTCTACGACGGCACCGACATCACCGGCGTGCCGACCCACGAGATCGCACGCATGCGCATCGCGCAATCGCCGGAAGGCCGCCGCATCTTTCCGCGCATGAGCGTCGCGGAAAACCTGCAGATGGGCGCCGATGCCACCGACACCAGCCCGGCGGACCGCGCGGCCGGCTTGGACAAGGTACTGGCGCTGTTTCCGCGGCTGAAGGAGCGCATGACCCAGCGCGGCGGCACGCTGTCCGGTGGCGAGCAGCAGATGCTGGCGATCGGCCGCGCGCTGATGAGCCGGCCGCGGCTGCTGCTGCTCGACGAGCCTTCGCTTGGCCTGGCGCCGCTGATCGCCAAACAGATTTTCGACGCCATCCGCGTCCTCAACAAGCAGGACGGCCTCACCGTGCTGATCGTCGAGCAGAACGCCAACCATGCGCTGCGCCTCGCCCATCGCGGCTACGTCATGGTCAATGGGCTGATTACGCTGACCGGCAGCGGCGCCGAGCTGTTGCAGGCGCCTGAAATCCGCTCCGCCTATCTCGAGGGTGGCCGACACGCGTGACCAACAGTGAACCGGATGCTTCCACTTCCATCGACTTCGATGACAGAAGCAAGACACTGCGGCCGCCCGGCCCATGAAAAATTCTCTGGTGCCTCAAGATAGTCACCTGACATTCGCCACGGTTTAGAGATACCTACGCAACCATCGACAACTTCAAGCCGATCCCGGAGACTCCCATATGAAACTCATCAAACTCATCGGCCTCACGCTGGGCGCGTCGGTCGCGCTGTCGTCTGCCGTGCTGGCACAGGACATTCGTGTCGGAGTCGCCTCGTCGATGACCGGCGGCGAAGCCGCCTTCGGCCGCCAGTTCAAGAATGGCGCCGAACTCGCAGTGGCCGACATCAATGCCGCCGGCGGTCTGCTCAACAAGAAGCTCGCGCTGGAAGTCGGCGACGACGCCTGCGATCCGAAGCAGGCACGTTCCATCGCCGAGAAGTTCGCCAGCTCCGGGATTCCGTTCGTCGCCGGCCACTATTGTTCGTCGTCGTCGATCCCGGCGTCGGAGGCCTATGCGGACGGCAACGTGCTGCAGATCTCGCCGGGCTCGACCAACCCGCTGTTTACCGAGCGCAAGCTGTGGAACGTGCTGCGCGTCTGCGGCCGCGACGACCAGCAGGGCCTGGTTGCCGCCGACTACATCGCCAAGAACTACAAGGGCAAGAACGTCGCGATCCTCAACGACAAGACCACCTACGGCAAGGGTCTTGCCGACGAGACCAAGAAGGCCCTCAACAAGGCAGGCTTCACCGAGAAGATGTTCGAGAGCTACAACAAGGGCGACAAGGACTTCAACTCCATCGTGTCCCGCCTGAAGCGCGACAACATCGATCTGGTCTATGTCGGCGGCTATCACCAGGAAGCCGGCCTGATCCTGCGCCAGATGCGCGATCAGGGACTGAAGACCGTCCTGATGGCGGGCGACGCTATCAACGACAAGGAGTTCGCCTCGATCACCGGTCCGGCGGCGGAAGGCACGCTGTTCACCTTCGGGCCGGACCCGCGCAACAAGCCGACCGCCAAGGCCATTGTCGACCGCTTCAAGGCCAAGAACATCGATCCGGAAGGCTACACGCTGTACACCTACGCCGCGTTCCAGGTTTGGTCGCAGGCGGTGAAGAAGGTCAATTCGACTGACCCGAAGAAGGTGATCGAAGCCATCAAGGCCGGCGAATGGGACACCGTGCTCGGCAAGCTGGCCTTCGATGCCAAGGGCGATATCAAGGCGCTCGATTACGTCGTCTACAAATGGGATGCCAAGGGCGACTACGCCGAACTGAAGCCGCTGTAACGCCGATTCCCGCCCACAAAACGACCGGCGCCGCTCTGCGGGCGCCGGTCGCTTCGGCCCGCCAGTCTGGCCCGATCCCGACAGTTGTTGCGACGACCTGCCGCGGCGGGACACCGCGGCAGGTCGTCTGCGCGCGCAAATTGCCGGTGACTTGACATCAAAATAAGGTGAGACTGATCCTCGCTTCCGACCGCTGGATGGCACGCGGCAGGAAAACCCTTTGCGAGGATCACCATGAAACCATTCCAACTGATCGGCCTGGCCTTCGCAGCAACGCTGCTATCGACGGCGGCCTTCGCCCAGGACATCAACGTGGCCGTGGCCGGTCCGATGACCGGCGGCGAATCCGCCTTTGGCCGGCAGATGAAGAACGGCGCCGAACAGGCGGTGACCGATCTCAACGCCGCCGGCGGCGTGCTCGGAAAGAAGCTGGCATTGGAGGTCGCCGACGATGCCTGCGATCCCAAGCAGGCGCGCTCGGTCGCCGAGAAGCTCAGCAGTTCCAAGGTGCCGTTCGTCGCCGGACACTTCTGCTCGTCGTCGTCGATCCCTGCCTCGGAAGCCTATGCCGACGGCAACGTGCTGCAGATCACCCCGGCTTCGACCAATCCGCTGTTCACCGAGCGCAAGCTGTGGAACGTGCTGCGCGTCTGCGGTCGCGACGACCAGCAGGGCCTGGTGGCCGCCGACTACATCGCCAAGAATTTCAAGGGCAAGAACGTCGCGATCCTCAACGACAAGACGACCTACGGCAAGGGTCTTGCCGATGAGACGAAGAAGGCCCTCAACAAGGCTGGCTTCACCGAAAAGATGTTCGAGAGCTACAACAAGGGCGACAAGGACTTCAACTCGATCGTGTCGCGGCTGAAGCGCGACAACATCGATCTGGTCTATGTCGGCGGCTATCATCAGGAAGCCGGCCTGATCCTGCGCCAGATGCGCGACCAGGGCCTCAAGACCATCCTGATGGCCGGCGACGCCATGAACGACAAGGAATTCGCCTCGATCACCGGCCCCGCCGCCGAAGGCACTTTGTTCACCTTCGGGCCGGACCCGCGCAACAAGCCGACCGCCAAGGCCATCGTCGAGAAGTTCAAGGCCAAGAACATCGATCCGGAAGGCTACACGCTGTACACCTACGCCGCGTTCCAGGTTTGGTCGCAGGCGGTGAAGAAGGTCAATTCTACTGACCCGAAGAAGGTGATCGAAGCCATCAAGGCCGGCGAATGGGACACCGTGCTCGGCAAGATGGCGTTCGACGCCAAGGGCGACATCAAGGCGATCGACTATGTCGTCTACAAGTGGGACGCCAAGGGCAACTACACCGAGATCAGTCCCAAGGCGATGTGAGGTGCTTCTTCCTTCTCCCCTTGTGGGAGAAGGTGCCTTCGCGAAGCGAAGGCGGATGAGGGGAATGCTAGGCTCGGAGCTTGTGACTACCCCTCACCCGTCTCGAACCGCTTCGCGGTTCGATCCACCCTCTCCCACCTAGCGAAGCTTCGCTTCGCGCGGGGGAGAAGGAAGAAAGCGTCACCCGAAATTCTGCAGCGCCGGAAACGTCTCCAGCAGCCAGATGCTGACATTGCTCACCGCGCCGGTGAGAAAGCCGATGCCGGTGACGATCATCAGCACGCCCATCACCCGTTCGACCGTGGCGAGGTGGCGCTTCATGCGCGCGAACAGGCTGGAAAACTGCTCGACCATCAGCGCCGCCAGCAGGAAGGGAATCCCGAGCCCGGCGGAATACACGGCCAGCAGCCCGGCACCCTTGGTCACGGTTGCCTCGGCCGCGGCCACCGACAGGATGGCGGCGAGGATCGGTCCGATGCACGGCGTCCAGCCGAAAGCGAAGGCCAGTCCCATGGCATAGGCACCCCACAGACCGACAGGTTTCGCCATCGCGAGACGGCCCTCGCGCATCAGCAGGCCGATCCGGGTCAGGCCGAGAAAGTGCAGGCCCATCAGGATGATGATGACGCCGGCGACGATCGACAGCTCGGCCGAATAGGCCCGGATCACGCTGCCGACCAGGCTGGCACTGGCGCCGAGCGCGACGAAGACTGTGGAAAAGCCCAGCACGAACATCAGCGCGGAGATCATCACCGCGCGCTTCGACACCGCGTCCGGCTCGTCGGCGGCGACGTGCTCGATGGTGGCGCCGGTCAGATAGATCAGATAGGGCGGGACCAGCGGCAGCACGCAGGGCGACAGGAAGCTGACGAGGCCGGCGAGCAACGCGGCGGGAATGGTGACATCGTGAATCATGCGGCTAGATGCACCGCACGCGCGCCCCGATGCAAGGCCCGTGGCGGGCCTCCTGCGGTTGTGATCGGGCGTGATCGCCCTCTTTCTTCCCTTCTCCCCTTGTGGGAGAAGGTGGCGCGGACGGAAGTCCGCGACAGATGAGGGGTTGCTAGCTAAAACTCTTATGCCGTGAATACCCCTCACCCGTCCGCGCTGCGCGCGGCCACCCTCTCCCACAAGGGGAGAGGGAAGCAAGTGGGTCCGCCATGAAGAATCTCCTCACTGATATCGCCGGCGTCCGCGTCGGCCATGCCGACGACGCCGCACTCGCCTCCGGCGTCACCGCGATCCTGTTCGACACCCCCGCCGTGGCCTCCATGGACGTCCGCGGCGGCGGCCCCGGCACCCGCGAAAGCGCCCTGCTCGACCCGATCAACACCGTGGAGCGGATCGACGCCATCGCGCTGGCCGGTGGCTCCGCCTTCGGGCTGGAGGCCGGCGGCGGCGTCCAGGCCTGGCTGGCCGAGCACGGCCGCGGTTTCAGGATCCGTGACGCCGTCATCCCCATCGTGCCCGGCGCGATCTGCTTCGACCTGCTCAACGGCGGCGACAAGAACTGGGGCCGCTACGCGCCCTATCGCGAGCTCGGCTATATCGCTGCCGCCGCCGCCAGCACCAGCTTCGCGCTGGGCAGCGTCGGGGCCGGGCTCGGCGCCACCACGGCGAATTTCAAGGGCGGCGTCGGCTCCGCCTCGGCGACCACGCCGGGCGGCGTCAAGGTCGCCGCACTCGCCGTGGTCAACGCGGTCGGCAGCGTCACCGTCGGCGACGGACCGTGGTTCTGGGCGGCGCCGTTCGAGGTCGATGGCGAGTTCGGCGGCCGCGGCTGGCCGGAGGCCTTCACGCCGTCCATGCAGGCGATGCGCATCAAGGGCGGCCCGGCGGCCACCGCGGTGGAGAACACCACGCTGGCCATCGTGGTCACCGACGCCATCCTGACCAAGTCGCAGGCCAAACGGCTGGCCATGATGGCGCAGACCGGCTTCGCCCGCGCGATCTATCCGGTGCACGCGCCGCTCGATGGCGACATCGTGTTCGCCGCCGCGACCTGCGAAAAGCCGGTCGATCCGCTGGTCGGACTGACGGAACTGGGCATGCTGGCCGGCAATGCGGTGTCGCGGGCGATTGCGCGCGGCGTCTATGCGGCAACGGCGCTGCCGTTCCCCGAGGCGCTGCCGGCGTGGAAAGACCGTTTCTCCACCTAGCAACGAAAACCGGCGCCCGGCGTTACAGGATCGAAGCACCCCGGTGATGCCATGCCATCCACAGCAATCAGCCATCTCGCCTATGACGCTGCCAACCGCGAACTGCTGGTGATCTTCACCAGCGGCCGGCGCTATCTCTATGCGGATGTGGCGCCGGAGCTGTTCACGGCGTTCAGCCACGCGCCGTCACGCGGCGCGTTCTTCAATCAGGAGGTCCGCGACCGCTACGCGTATCGCGAGGTGACGCCAGGATCAGGCGCTGACCGACACCGACGACGCGGCTGATTTCGAGATCGCCTGGGCCTGCTTCTGGATCATCTGTTCGATGAAATTATACGACTTGGTGGCGCTGGACGACGCGGTGCTGGTGGGCGCCGAGGTCATCGACACCTTGGAACCATCGGCGTAGGTGGTCGAGGTCGTGGTGGTGCCGTCGGCATTCACCGTGGTGGTGCTGGTCGCGCCCGACGTATCGGAGTCGGTGCCACCGCCGCCTGCGCCGCCAGCACCACCCGAGCCGCTGGCCCCGGCAGCGTGCTCGCTCTTGGCGCTCTTCAGCGCCGAGGACAGTTCGTCGAGCGTCACCGAGCCATCGCTATCCTTGTCGAGCTTGCCGAACAGCTTGTCGGCATTCGCCGTCGTGGTGCCGCCGGCGCCGAGCGCGCTTTCCAATTCCGACTTGCTGACCTTGCCGTCGCCGTCGCTGTCAAGCTTCGCAAACAAATCCTTCAGCGCCGTCGCCTGGCTCTTGGTCGCCGTGCTGGTCGCGCTATCGGAGTCAGTGCCACTGCCCGATCCGGTCTCCGCAGCCTGCTGGCCCTTGCCGCCCTTCAGCGCCGAGGACAGTTCGTCGAGCGTCACCGAACCGTCGCTGTCCTTGTCGAGTTTGGCGAACACCTTGTCGGCATTCGCGGTATTGGTGCCGCCGGCGCCGAGCTTGTCCTCGAATTCGGCCTTGCTGACCTTGCCGTCGCCGTCGGTGTCGAGCTGCGCGAACAGGTCCTTCAGCGCAGCGGACCGGCTCTTGGTCGCGGTGGAGTCAGCCGACGCCGTCGATGACGTGGCAGTGGAGCTGGTCGAAGCCGTCGTCGTGCTCGCGGCGGTCGATGCCTGGCTCTGCGCTGCAAGCAGCGCGCTCATGGTGTCGGGCGATAGCGTACCGGAGCTGCTGGCGTTGCTGTAGACCGGCTTTGCCGTGTCTGTGGACGTCTTGCTGGTGCTCTTGCTGTCGGTATCGAAGATTGACGTCGCGTCCTGCGTGACGCCGGTCTTGGCGGTCGAAGACGAACTCTTCGAGGACTTCGACGTCAGCGCCTGCAGGGCGTCGAGTGCGGTGGTCGCGGCGGTGAGAGCTGCCAGCATGTCTAAACTCCTGATCTCAGGCCGCGTGCGGCGTGGATTCCCTGAGCAAAAGTCAGCAAGCGCCGTGCCAGCAAGAAAAACGTGGAAAAACAACGGGCTTTGCCACGCGCGCGGAGCTGTGGTCCCGGCAAATCGTGCCGTTGCGGCAGAACTTGCCGCGTCGCAGGCGCTGCACCCATCCGCTGCATTTGCCGCTCGGGCTGCCGCATGGTACCCGGATCGCTCCGCCACGCCGTCAGGAAATGCCGATGTCACAGAGCTTTGCACCCCGCCCGCTGGTGATCGCGCCGTCGATCCTGGCTTCGGATTTCTCGAAACTCGGCGAGGAAGTCCGCGCCGTGGACGAAGCCGGTGCCGACTGGATCCATCTCGACGTGATGGACGGCCATTTCGTGCCGAACATTTCCTACGGGCCCGATGTCATCAAGGCGATGCGCCCGCACACCAAGAAGATCTTTGACGCGCATCTGATGATCGCGCCGTGCGATCCCTACCTCGAGGCCTTCGCCAAGGCCGGCTGCGACCACATCACCGTGCATGCCGAGGCCGGCCCGCATCTGCACCGCTCGCTGCAGGCGATCCGCGCGCTCGGCAAGAAGGCCGGCGTCTCGCTCAACCCCGGCACGCCGCTGTCGGCGATCGAATACGTCATCGACATGGTCGACCTGATCCTGGTGATGTCGGTCAATCCCGGCTTCGGCGGCCAGGCGTTCATCACGTCGGCGCTCGGCAAGATCAGCGATTTGCGCGCCATGACCGCGGGCCGGCCGATCGACATCGAGGTCGATGGCGGCGTGTCCGCTGCGGTGTCAGGGCAGCTAGCAGCAGCCGGCGCCAATGCGTTCGTGGCCGGCTCCGCGGTGTTCAAGGGCGGCACGGTGGAGAGCTACAAGGCGAACATCGACGGCATCCGCCGCGCCGCGGCGAATGCGCGCGGAGAGATTGTTTAGGCGCAACAAAAGAAACGTCTAGCGGCGAGCATGTCCGGCGAATTGCGACGCACCATGATTGCACCTACCCTTTTCTGACGATAGTCTTGCAGCTCAGGCGACGTAACTGCTGTGGCGTAGAGCACCTCTTGCGTGTCGTTTTTCTTCTTCTGACAAATAGCGCTACTGTGCCCAATCATTTTTATCCGCCGATGAGACGATGCATCTACTGCGGCGAAACCAAGTTGCCAGCAGGCGTCAATCGATTTGGGGACGAGCACATCATTCCGTTAGCTATTGGCGGCAGCCTAGTCTTACCTGAAGCATCCTGCAGGGCTTGCGAGAGGATCATCAACCAACAGATCGAAACTCCTGTGCTGAGCCAGGAATGGGGATACCTTCGTTCTAAACGTGAGTTTCCCACTCGAAACAAAAAGAAGCGAAAGACACACGTTATTGTTCGTCGCCATGATGGCAGCACGATGAAGGTCCCGGTCGGAGACTATCCTTCGCCGGTGCCCTTATACAAATTCGGGGAGCCTCGCATTCTTACGGGACTTCCATTCGGGACTGACCATCTACGCTGGACTATGGAAATTCTTGGAGATCACGACAGCGAAGCGGAGATGCGAAAAAGGCATCCAGACTGGAACGGCCACCACGTGTTGCGAGCTCAGCCATACCCGTTTGCTCGCTTACTTGCGAAAATTGCCTATGGATATGTTGTCGCAGAATGGGGCTTAGGCGGCTTTGATCCGCTTGGTCTCGATATCATACTGGGACGTTCTGACGACTACTTCTATACTGTCGGTGGTTCATGGGACATAGCGCAGCCAATCGCCGGTGGCGACCATGTTACCGATATCATTTTAAGATTTTTGAATCCGGATCGGCTGCAAATTCTCGTAAATATTAGGCTTTTTTCAAAGGTAAGAATGCCCTCTTACGTCGTGGTAGTTGGCAACATCGACCTTCAAAACCCGCAGCACCTCGTCACGTTCGCCAAACATCGCGAGGACGGAAAAATACCAAAAATATCAATCTGACATCTTTTTCGATCAGTTGCGCCGCAATCGTAGCCGGACGCGCGCAGCGATACCCAGCATTTTGCCATCGCGATCATCCCCCATATTGCTGCTCTTAGGCAGCTACTTCTCGTGTCCGCGCAGGCTCGTTCCCCGGATGCTGCGCAACACGCCCGCCTTCGGGCGTGGTGCACTGCTGATCCGGGGCCCCGGTTCGCCTGCAAGACCACCGGGATCCCGGATCTGCGGAGCGGCACTTCGCGCCGCACCGCGTCCGGGACACGACCCGGTTGCTACTGCGCTAACCTTCCGCCCTCTCCCCCGTCGCCGCGCGAGCCGGGCGCACCACGGTGACGCTGCAGCTGGCTTCCGCCGCCACCTTGGCCGAGACGCTACCAAGCAGCGAGCGCAGCATGGAATTCTGCCGCGCGCCGATGATGATGTGATCGACGCGGTTGGATTCGGCGAATTCGAGGATCGCCGTGGCCGGATCGACCGCCTCCAGCACATGGGTCGACAACCGGTTCGGATCGAGCTTCAGGGGCTGCGCCCAGTGCTTCAGCATCACCAGCCGGTCGACATGCTTGTTGCTGTGGTTCTCGTCGAGGGTGCGGTCGACAGCGAGCCGGTTGAGTTTCAGCACGTTGAGACAGGCCAGCCGCGCCGCAGGCAGGGTCGCCAGGATTCGGCCGGCGGTGACGCGCAGCGCCTCGTTCAGCTCCGCCGCGCCCTCGGTGGTGTCCAGCGCGATGGCCACGATCGGCGAGGCATCGAGCTGCGCGGCGAGATCGGCCTTGGCCTTCGGCTGCATGATGTTGCCGTTGAAGCGGCGGCGCAGCACCGTGCTGAGCGGATCGCGCGCCAGCCGCTCCGCGCGGGTGGTGAGCTTCACCTGATCGGGATGGCCGAGATCGAATGCCAGTTGCGCCGCGGTGGGATGCCGCCAGACCGGCTCGATCTCCAGGCAGCGCAGCACGATCTCCTGCAGCCATGGCGGATAGTCGGCGCGCAGTTTGCGCGGCGGCACCGGATCGCGCCACAACCGCCGCCGCATGCCGCGCAGCGTCTCGCTCTCGCCGAACGGCCGCTCGCCGGTGGTGAAGAAGTAGATCAGTACGCCCAGCGAAAACAGGTCGCTGCGCGGATCGTCGCGCACGCCGAGCAGCCGCTCCGGCGCCATGTAGGGTGCGGTGCCGTAAGGCAGCCGGAATTCCTCCTGCAGCAGGTCCGGCAGCTGGTTGTGATGCGACAGGCCGAAATCGATCAGCACCGCCTCGCCGGTCGGGCGAAACATCACGCTGCTCGGCTTGATATCATGGTGGATGACGTTCTGCCGGTGCAGGTCGGACAAAGCCACCGCGACCTTGCCGGCGATCGCCACCGCCTCGTCATAGGGCAGCGGCAGATCGGGCAGCCGCGCATACAGGGTCGCGCCGGGAATCCGCTCGATCACCACGTAAGGCTGCCTGGCGAAATCGCCGGCACCGAAGCATTTCGGGACATGGACCCCGGACAGCCGCGGCACGATCATCTGCTCCATCTCGAAGCCGACGATGGCGGCGGGATCGTCGCCCTCGGAGATGCGCGGGATCTTCATCAAGAGCGGCGTGGTGACGCCCTCGCGGGTCACGCTCCACAAGGTCGCCATGCCGCCGCGATGCACGCATTCGCCGATAACAAAACCGTCGATCACGGCGCCGGGCTCCACCAGATGCCGCCCCATGGCCTATCTCCCCACCAGCAGCCGGTCGGCCAGCCAGTGCGGCAGGCCGTTGTCGCGAATGCGCTGCGCCGCGGCCTCGACATCGTAGGGCACGCGGCAATAGGTGATCTCGCGCCGGTCGGTGTCGAGCATGGCGAAGGCCGCCGCCGGATTGCCGTCGCGCGGCTGGCCGACCGAGCCCAGCACCGCCAGCCAGCGCCGCCCCTGCAGCAGCGGCACGGCGACGTCCACGCTCGGCACGAAGCTGGTCATTTTCGCCGTCACCGACATGGAATACAGCGCCGGCTTGTGGATGTGGCCGCAGAAGGTGACATGCGCTTGCGTCGCGATCAGGCTGCGCGCGGCGTCGGAGACATCCTTGACGTAGCGCCAGCGTTCGGGCTGGCTGGCCTCGGAATGCACGTAGAGACGCTCGCCGTCCTCGACGGTCAGCGGTAGGTCGGCGAGAAAGCGCCGCTGCTCGGCGCCAAGCCGGCCGCGGGTCCATTCGATGGCCGCCTGGGCCTCGGCGTTCATGGTCTCGGAGGGCGTGCCGACGGCGCAGTCGTGGTTGCCCTGCACCGCCATGGCGCCGTCCGCGATCAGTTCCATCACGGTGTCGACGACCCATTCCGGATCGGCGCCGTAGCCAACGAAGTCGCCGAGCAGGACGAAGCGTTCGGCGCCGCGCGCGCGTGCCGCGGCGAGGCAGGCGCTGAACGCCTCCCGGTTGCCATGGATATCCGCAAAGATCGCCAGCAGCACGTTCTCTCCCTTGCCGCATCATAGCGGCCGGCCGGGCCGCGCATTTGACCGACATCAACCGGCACCGACGGCGGTTGCCTCTGCATAAGGCAAAAAGGGCGGCCCTGCGATCCGCTTGTTCCCTCCCCCTTCCCGATCTGCTAAAGCGCGGCGTAACCCCCAACAGCAAGAGTGCTCCATGATCCCCCGCTACACCCGTCCGGAAATGGCTGCCATCTGGGAGCCGCAGAGCCGCTTCAAGATCTGGTTCGAGATCGAGGCCCATGCGGCGGACGCGCTGGCGGAACTGGGCGTGATCCCCAAGGACGCGGCGAGGACGATCTGGGCCAAGGCCAAGAATGCGACTTTCGACGTGGCGCGGATCGACGAGATCGAGCGCGAGACCAAGCACGACGTCATCGCCTTCCTGACCCATCTCGCCGAGATCGTCGGGCCGGAAGCGCGCTTCGTGCACCAGGGCATGACCTCGTCGGACGTGCTCGACACCTGCCTCAACGTGCAGCTCACCCGCTGCGCCGACATCCTGATCGCCGACGTCGATCGCCTGCTTCAGGCACTGAAAACCCGCGCCTTCGAGCACAAGATGACGCCGACCATCGGCCGCTCCCACGGCATCCATGCCGAACCGGTGACGTTCGGCCTGAAGCTCGCTTACGCCTATGCGGAATTCACCCGCGCCCGGGAACGCCTCGTCACCGCGCGAAAAGAGGTCGCGACCTGCGCGATCTCCGGCGCGGTCGGCACCTTCGCGCAGATCGACCCGCGGGTCGAAGCGCATGTGGCGAAGGCCATGGGCCTGACCCCCGAGCCAATCTCCACCCAGGTGATCCCCCGCGACCGCCACGCGATGTATTTCGCCACGCTGGGCGTGATCGCCTCGTCGATGGAGCGCCTCGCCACCGAGATCCGCCACATGCAGCGCACTGAAGTGCTGGAAGTGGAGGAGTTCTTCTCCGAGGGCCAGAAGGGTTCCTCGGCCATGCCGCACAAGCGCAATCCGGTGCTGACCGAGAACATCACCGGCCTCGCCCGCATGGTGCGCGCCTATGTGACCCCGGCGATGGAGAACGTGGTGCTGTGGCACGAGCGCGACATCTCGCACTCCTCGGCCGAGCGCATGTTCGGGCCGGACGCCACGGTGACGCTGGACTTCGCGCTCAACCGCATGGCCGGCGTGATCGAGAAGCTGCTGGTCTATCCCGCCAACATGCAGAAGAACCTCGACCGCCTCGGCGGCCTCGTCCATTCGCAGCGCCTGCTGATCGCGCTGACCCAGAAGGGCGCCTCGCGCGAGGACGCCTACAGGCTGGTGCAGCGCAACGCCATGCCGGTGTGGCGCGGCGAAGGCGACTTCCAGACGCTGCTGAAGAAGGACGCCGACGTGAAAAAGTATCTCACGGACGCGGAAATCGAGGAACAGTTCGACCTCGGCTATCACTTCAAGCATGTCGATACGATCTTCAATCGCGTGTTCGGCACGAAATAAGCATCCTATCATCGCAACGCGCCGTCCTTCACCTCTCCCCTCCGGGGAGAGGTCGGATTGCGCAGCAATCCGGGTGAGGGGGCGCCGGCCTGTCGATGGCGTCGAGCCCCCTCACCCGCCCGGCTTCGCCGGTCGACCTCTCCCCGGAGGGGAGAGGTTTAGAAAGCGCGGAGCCACGTTATGACCTTCGAGCTCGATAAGGCCCCCCGCGTCCTCGCCGTCTGCCTGCGCCGCGGCCATCATTTCAGCAAGACCCCGGCGCTCAGCGTCCGGCTGCTGCCGGGCCTCGGCGTCGAGGGCGATGCCCATGCCGGTGCCAAGGTCACGCACCTTTACCTCGCGCGAAAAAATCCTGATGCGCCAAACCTGCGCCAGGTACATCTGATGCACAGCGAGTTGTTCGACGAGCTGCGCACCGGCGGCTTTGACGTCACGCCCGGCGACCTCGGCGAGAACGTCACCACCGCGGGCATCGACCTGCTCGGCCTGTCCACCGGCACGAAACTCCAACTCGGCGACGAGGCGGTGATCGAGATCACCGGCCTGCGTCACCCCTGCGGGCAGATCGACGCCTTCCGGAAGGGGCTTCTGAAGGCGGTGCTGGACAAGGACGCCGACGGGCGGTTGATCCGCAAGTCCGGCATCATGGGCATCGTGCTCGCCGGCGGCGACGTGCGGCCGGGGGACCCGATCCGCATCGAGCCGCCCGCAGGTCCATACCGGCCGCTGCTGCCGGTGTAGGCACCCTAATCGGCAATCTGGCTCACCGTGAGGTTGGCCTTGCCGTGATTCAAACCCTTGCTGCCGACGTAGAAATAATCGACGGCCCCGGGCCATGCCAGTACGGCATCGTTGACATAGACGAACAGCTCGCCGTTGCGCTGCGCCTTGAATCTGGCGACATAGCGCGTCGTCGCCGGACAGTTGCAGGGCGGCGAATCCTGGCGTTCCCAGTTCGGCACGATCTCGCCGAGCCCGGTCGGGCGGATGCGCAGCACCGGCGTGAACCAGTTCGATGCCAGCAGGCGCCGCAGCGGCAGGCCGAGCCACATCGGTGCGCTCATCTTGTCCCTGCCGAACCCCTGCGGGTCGGTGGCGATCGTCCCGTCGATCCACGGCTCGGTCACCTCCAGCACCACCTGGTAGCGCTTGTCCCGCGCAACCGCGAGGCCGGTCGCCGCGCACAGCGCAGAGGTCGCGAACGGACGGACCTGCGGGGCCACAGCGACCGGCTGCGGCGCCGGGCTCGCCGTGCAGATTCCGCCGCCGAGATCGAGGGCCAGAAAGACGCTGCGATTGAGTAGCGTGAAGGCCGCAAAGAACAGGACAACGGCGATCGCCAGCGCAAACACCGCCGGCAGCACCCAGTGCTTCAGCAGATAGAAGAAGGCGCGATAGGCGCCCGCAGTGCGCAGCCGGTAGATTGCCCCTGAAGGCGCCGGCGGCGGCGCGGTGGAGGGATTGTGCCAGATGGACCGCATCAGATCGCGGATGCGCCGCTGCATCGAGCCGCCGATAGAGAGCAACAGCGCCACCACGAGCACGCCGATCAGGAACCGGCCGGGCGCAGCGCGGAAGGCATCAAGCCACGGCGAGATGAAGCCCGGCAGCATGCCGGCAACCAGATCAAGCAGCGGCACGATCACTTCGGCGGGGCTGGCCGGCCCCCGGCCCGGCCAGCCCATCTGGATTAGTGGCATCGCCGCCAGATAGAGCGAGGCGGCCACCGTGGCGAAATAGGCGACGCGGCGCGCCCACACCCAGTCCCACACCGCCTCCTGGCGAATGACCCGGGCATGGGCCTGCGCCGCGCGCGGCCCGCTGTCGAGCGCCACCGAGCCGTCAGCGCCGACCACGCAATAGGTCTCGGGCAGCACGATCGGGCTGTAGCCGTCGGTGCCGACAGCGACACGGTCGAACACGCTGTGATGAATTTTCGGCGCCGGCCGCAGTCGGTACATCTCCGGTGCGGCAAGGTCGGCCCTCACCTCGTGCTCGGGGTCGGGCCGGTTGGCGAGGATGTTGCGGATGTGGCGCAGGTCCTCGGCGAATTTCAGCTTGTAGGGCGGCTTGCTGTAGACATCGTCGAGCTTGCGCGGCCGATAGCGGTAGTAGCCCGACAGGCCGTGGCGGGAATCGTTGAGCTTGTCATAGGGATTGATGAAGCTCCTGAGCCAGTTTTCCTGCACCTCGATATATTTCAGGCCATAGACCTCGGCCCGTTCCATCATCCAGGCCAGCGTCCTGTAGGACAGGCCGTCGCGCGAATAGCCACCGCCGATGTCGGAATGCACGCCGACGAACCATACCTGGCTGATGCGCTCGCGGTCGATCTCGGCGAGCGGCCGGTCCGCCGGCAGCGGCGCGGGTGCCCAGCCCTGCTCCACCGGATAGAGCCTCTCACCTTTGCGCACATAGCGATCGTCCCACAGCACCGGGCGAAACGCATCGCGCTCCTCCTCCAGCGCCAGTGCGTGGCAGGCACGCGAGATCTTGTGGCTCATGAACTGGTCGGGCATCGACAGCGGCCAGTACCAGATGTCGATGGCACGGGTGATCTCTTCGATCGGCCCGCCATAGGCGTCGACGGTATCCCATACGCCGAGAAAATCGATTCTGGCGACGTCGGTGCGTTTCAGATCCTTGAACGAAGGTTTCCGCCAGATCGTCTGGCTGACCCGATCGCGCAGCGCACGCAGCGACCCGACCAGCACATGAATCGCCGTCCTGTAGTTGCGCTCCTTGCGGTACTGGCGGTAGGCAATCTCGGCGTCGCGCGCCAGATTGGCGTCGTTGCCGTCGTAGTGCACGAGGCCGATGCGGGCGATGAAGCCAGCGACGATGCGGATGGTGAAGGCGCCGCGGCTGAAGCCGAAGCCGTAGATGCGGTCGCCCGGTTGATAGTTGCGACAACAGAAGCTGTAGATGTCGATGACGTTGCGCTTCAGCCCGACGCCGAACACGCCGCCGAGGATCGCCAGCGGCTTGAACGACGAGGTGCCGACGCCGTCGTCGTAATAGGCGACCTGCGCCGTGGGATCCGACAGATCGAGCGCCTGATAGGTGCGCCAGACGTTGGTCCGGAACAGCTTGGCCGAACTGTTGCCAGTGCCGTCCGACAACAGCACAATGTTCTTGCCGGCCATCGCCGTGCCCCCCGCGCGTCACTGCCGGGGCATGATGAGCAGAAATTGCATCGCAGGCAAGATACAATCCGGACTGAGTGCGCCCAAGTTCACTTCGTCCGGTGTCCCCTCAACCCAAAAGTAACCACCTTCGGCAAGGATGACTTCGTGTCCACCCAACCAACCATCCTGGTGATCGATTCCGGCCTCGGCGGCCTCACGGTGCTGCGCGAGATCGTCCGCGCGCGCCCCGACGCGCGCTATGTCTATGTCGCTGACGACGTGTTCTTCCCCTACGGCCACCACAGCGAGGACGAGATCGTCGCCCGCGTGGTGCCGCTGATGGGCGAGCTGATCGCGGCACACGCGCCGGACCTGGTGGTGATCGCCTGCAACACCATGTCGGTGTCGGTGATGGCGCCGCTGCGCGCCGCCTATGCCGTGCCGTTCGTCGGCACAGTGCCGGCAATCAAGCCGGCCTGCGCGGCCTCCACCACCAAGCGCGTCTCGGTGCTCGGTACCCGGGCCACCGTGAAGCGCGAATATACAAAGGCGCTGATCCGCGACCACGCACAGCGCTGCACGGTGACGCTGGTCGGCTCGCCCAACCTCGCCTCGCTGGCGGAGGCTGAGCTGAACGGCCAGGCCATCGGCGACGACGATATTCTGGCCGAGATCGCGCCCTGCTTCGTCGACGACGGCGGCGTCCGCACCGACGCCGTGGTGCTGGCCTGCACGCATTTTCCGCTGCTGCTGGCGCGCATGACCGCGCTGGCGCCGTGGCCGGTGGCATGGATCGATCCGGCGCCGGCGATCGCGCGGCGGGTGGTCGACCTGCTCGGGCCGGCCTTGCACGACGAACCAGCCGCCGCTGTCAGCTTCGCCTATACGTCCGGGCAGCCGCCGTCAGCACGGCTGACCGATACGCTGGCGCCGTTCTTCGGCGGCCGCGTCCCGGCGTAAGCGGCGCAGCACAATCTGCCATCGGCTTTCGAGACCCGGCTTGCAGCGACCCGGCTTGCTGCTAACCTTGCTGCACGTCTGACCTCGCAGAAGGCAGCGACAGGGAGAACACAATGTTGAAGAAGTTCATTTTCGGCGCGCTGGTGGTGGCATTGACCTCCGGCGGCGCGTTGGCCCAGACCCCTGCTCCGGCCGGCGGCATCAAGCGGACGCCGCTGCAGGACGTGAAATTCCCGGCGGGCTATCACATCGTGACGGTTGTCGCCGAGATCGGGCCGAACCAGCTGGCCGGCCGGCACACCCATCCCGGCGTGGATACCGGTTATGTGCTGGATGGCGAGGCGACCTTGCTGGTGGAAGGCCAGCCCGACAAGATGATGAAGGCCGGCGACTCCTACGCCGTTCCGGCCGGCGTGCCGCACGACGTCAAGACCGGTGACAAGGGATTAAAGCTGATGGCCGTCTACGTCGTCGAGGACGGCAAGCCGGTGGCCACCCCGGCGCCGAAATAACAGGATACAGGATACGGAATGACGCCTCCCGCGCCGCTTCATCGCCTCAAGCAGCAATGGCGCGAGGGGCGCCCGACCTTCGGCGCCATCGCCACCATCCCGAGCATCCAACTGGTCCGGATCATGGCGCAGTCGCTCGACTGGATCATCGTCGATCTCGAGCACGGCCCGATCGATCTCGGCACCGCGCACGGCATGATCATGGCGACCGCGGGCACGCTGTGCCTTCCCCTGGTGCGCGTCGCCGCCAACGAGCCGTGGCTGGCGAAAGCACCGATGGACATCGGCGCCATGGGCATCAACTTTCCGATGATATCAAGTGCGGCGGATGCGGAGAAAGCCGTGCGCAGCCTGCGCTATCCGCCCGCCGGCGAGCGGCTGTGGGGGCCGTTTCATGCCCCGTTCCGCTGGAACGTGTCGATGTCCGACTACATGGCTGGTGCCGATGACGATATGATCTGCATGATTACCATCGAGCATGTCGACGCTGTGAACCGCATCGACGAGATCATGGCCGTCCCCGGCATCGATGTTGCGGTGATCGGGATCGGCGACCTTGCCACCTCGATCGGCAAGCGCGGCCAGCTCGACGATCCCGAGGTGCTGGCGCTGGCGGCCCGCGCCGAAGCCGGCATCCTCCGCAGCGGTGTGCCGATCGGCGGCGCGGCGCGCTCGGCAGAACAGGCCAGTGCGATGATCGGGCGCGGCTACGTGGCGCTGGCGCTCGGCTTCGACTGGTCGCTGTTCCAGCGCGGCATCGCCGCGGCGTTCGCGGGCATCAGCCGGTAGGCGCCCGCCAGACTGCGCCATGGCCGTGGCCGACGGGTGCGGGCCGGGTCTGCGCACGGAATGCGCAACCAACGGCTGTATAACTTCCGTGAATGTGCTATCTGACTACCCGGCCGGGCAACGACCCGACCGCCATGGAGCGGGGGCTTCACACCAGATGCGCGGAACGATTCGCAAAGTGTCGCTGCCGCGCCGCCTGATCATCGATCTCATGCATGCGTCGATGGGCGTACCGTTTGTCTCGCTGCGGCGGCGGCTGTCTCTTGATGCACTCGCTGCGGCCCGCGCCGGGGCCGACCCTCGGCCGGGCTGGACCGCCATCTTCGTCAAGGCGTTCTGCCTGGTGGCGAAGGACGAGCCGGTGCTGCGGACCATGTATATCGACGGGCCGTGGCCGCATTTCTATGAACTGCCGCGCAGCGTCGGCATGGTCGCCATCGCGCGAAACGAAGACGGCGAGCCATGCGTGCTGCCGCAGCGGATATGCGGTGCCGAGCAGCGTTCCCTGGCCGAGATCGATGCGCTGATCCGCCATGCCATGACGGCGCGGGTGGACGAGGTGCCGATGTTCCGCAAGCTGATGCGGGTGACGCGGCTGCCGCTGCCGCTGCGCCGGCTGCTGTGGGCGGGCTGCTTCGCCATCGGCCGGCAGCGCGCCAATTTCTGCGGCAATTTCGGCGTGACCTCGGTGGCCGCCTTCGGCCCCGGCAATCTCGATGCGATCAGCCCCGGCCCGTTCCTGCTGAGCTATGGCGCGCTGGAGCCGGACCGCACCATGGAGGTGGTGATCCGCTGGGACCACCGGGTCACCGACGCCGCCATGATCGCCGGGGCGCTGAGTCGGCTGGAACAGGTGCTGAATACCGATATTGCCGCTGAACTGCTGGCCGACTACGCACCGCCGGCCAAAACCGTCCGGGCGGTGGCCTTTTGAGGCCCAGAAAGTCGGGAAAGCGCCCGGCAGCCGGCCCGGGCGGCCGTTTTCCGGCCTGGGCACCCGGTCTTCCAATTGACATATCCGCCCGTTCTTCCTAGAACCCCGCTTGCTCGCGGGCCGTTTACGGCCCGCGTTGCGTTTCGCACCCGTGGTTCTCCCCTCAGCTTGAGGATGAACCTGTCGGTCCCGGAATTCTCCGGGACACAGGAGGGCGCGTTTCCTCATCCACACACACATCGAGGACGCGATGACCAAGCGTAGTGAAGCCAAGTATAAAATCGACCGCCGCATGGGCCAGAACATTTGGGGTCGTCCCAAATCTCCGGTCAACAAGCGCGAATACGGCCCCGGCCAGCACGGCCAGCGCCGCAAGGGCAAGCTCTCCGACTTCGGCGTGCAGCTGCGCGCCAAGCAGAAGCTGAAGGGCTATTACGCCAACATCTCCGAGCGCCAGTTCCACTCCATCTATGTGGAAGCCGGCCGCATGAAGGGCGACACCGGTGAAAACCTGATCGGTCTGCTCGAGCGCCGCCTCGACACCGTGGTGTACCGGGCGAAATTCGTCGCCACCATGTTCGCGGCCCGTCAGTTCATCAACCACGGCCACATCAAGGTGAACGGCAAGCGCGTCAACATCGCCTCCTACAAGGTCAAGGTCGGCGACCTCATCGAGGTCAAGGAATCCTCGAAGCAGCTCGCTTTCGTGCTCGAAGCCTCGACGCTGGGCGAACGCGACACTCCGGACTACGTCGAAACCGATCATGGCAAGATGACCGCCAAGTTCATCCGCATTCCCCTGCTGTCGGACGTTCCGTTCGCCGTGCAGATGGAGCCGCATCTGATCGTCGAATTCTATTCGCGCTAAACGTCAGCAGCGATCACGAGATCAAGGCCCCGGTTTCACCGGGGCCTTTTTTGTTGGTGATGATCATCGCCCCCTCTCCCGCTTGCGGGGGAGGGCCGGGGTGGGGGTAGCGGCAAGCGTTGTACATCGCAGTGATCGCAAACCACTTCGCGTGGCGGACTTCCTGCACCCGTAGAACCGCGTATGTTGTCTGCGTCGCAAGAGCCCCCACCCCAGCCCTCCCCCGCAAGAGCGGGAGAGGGGGCGCATCGCCGGAGCGTTGCTTCGAAGAGACTGAGAGTTCATCGCATGACCACCTACACGCCGATCCCCACCGATCCCGCGCAGCCGAAAATCCGCATCAACCTTCTGTCCGACACCCAGACCCGCCCAACCGCCGCGATGCGCGCGGCGATGGCGTCGGCCGAGGTCGGCGACGAGCAGATCGGCGACGACCCCGCCGTCAACGCGCTGTGCGCGCGCGTCGCCACGCTGCTCGGCAAGGAGGCCGCGGTGTTCATGCCGTCGGGCACCATGTGCAATGTCGCGGCGACGCTGGTGCATTGCCGGCGCGGCGACGAGATCCTCGCGCATCCCACCGCGCATCTGATCAGCCGCGAGGGCGGCGCGCATGCCGCGCTCGGCGGTTTCCAGGTCACCGCAGTGCAAGGCTCGGACGGCCAGTTCACGCCGTCGGCACTGCGCGCCGCGCTGCATCCGCGCAGCCGCTACGAGCCGCCGCAGACCCTGGTCAGCGTCGAGCAGACCGCCAATATCGGCGGCGGCACCATCTGGAAGAAAGCGGCGCTCGACGAGATCACGGCGATCGCGCGGGATAACGGCATGGCCACTCACATGGACGGCGCGCGTTTGCTCAATGCCTGCGTCGCCACCGGCATCGACGCGCGCACCATGTCGGACGGCTGGGATTCGGTATGGCTCGATTTCACCAAGGGCCTCGGTGCGCCCTTGGGCGCGGCGATGGCCGGCTCGCGCGATTTCATCGACGAGGTCTGGCGCTGGAAGCAGCGACTGGGCGGCTCGATGCGCCAGGCCGGCATCTCCGCCGCCGGCTGCCTGTATGCGCTCGATCACCACGTCGACCGGCTCGCGGAGGACCACGCCAATGCCCGCGCGCTGGCCGGCGGCCTGTCGCAACTCCCCGGCATTGTGGTGCAGCAGCCGGAAACCAACCTGGTGTTCTTCGATCCCGCCGGCGCCGGCGTCACCGGCGCCGCCATGGTCGCGGCATTGCGAAAGCACGGCGTGCTGCTGGCCACCATGGACGGCCGCATCCGCGCCTGCACCCATCTCGATGTGACGCCGGCCATGATCGAGGAGATGCTGGGGCTGGTGCGGGACATCGTCCGCGCGGTGTAGAGGAGCTCATGGTGAGGAGCGCGTCTTCGCGCGTCTCGAACCATGAGGCACGCGGCCCATCCTTCGAGACGCGGCCGAAGTGGCCGCTCCTCAGGATGAGGACGTATTCGTGGCCGCCATCATCGGTTCGTCGTTCCTGACTTACGATGATGGCATCGCCCTACTCCACCGCCCCGTACACGATCTTCCGCACCGCCGCCTCGATGCGCACGCGCTGCGACGGCGCCTGCATCATCACGATGACCAGCATGTCGTCGCGCGGATCGATCCAGAAGAAGGTGCCGGCGACACCGTCCCAGCGATACTCGCCGACCGGGCCGGGCTCGCTCGCCAGTTCCTTGGTCCGTACCGCGAAACCATAGCCAAAGCCGCTGCCGTCGCCGGGGAAGTAGTAATAGTCGCGCTTGACGCCGCTGCCCGGCCCGACATGGTCGGCGGTCATCAGGGCGACCGTGTCCGCGCGCAAATAGCGCCTGCCCTCATAGATGCCGCCATCGAGCAGCATCTGCGCGAAGCGCGCATAGTCTCCGAGCGTGCCGACCAGGCCGGAGCCGCCGGCCTGCCAGCGCCGCACGGCGAGGGGATCGTGCATGCCGATCACCGGACCGATCATGCGGTCGCCGGGAAACGGCTCGGCGATGCGTGGCCGCTTGGCCTCGTCGGTGACGTAAAACGAGGTGTCGACCATGCCCAGCGGATCGAACAGCCGGGACTTCTCGAACTGCGCCAGCGTCTGCCCGGAGACCACTTCGATGACGCGACCGAGCACGTCGGTGGAATGGCCGTAGTCCCACAGCGTGCCCGGCTGCTCGGCGAGCGGCAGGCGGGCGATGCAGTCGGCCAGTTCGGCATTGTCAAAATCACGCCGGAACAGATCGATCTGCGCATAGCGGCGCCGTGCCGCGTCGTCGCCGTAGAAGCCGTAGGTGATGCCGGAGGTGTGGCGCAGAAGGTCCGCGATGGTGATCGGGCGAAGCAGCGGCACGACGCCCGACGTGGCGTGCTCGTCGCCGCCCTTGCGGTCGATGCCGACCCTGGCGTCGGCAAAGGCCGGAATGAATTTCGCCACGGGATCGTCGAGCCGCAGCCGGCCCTCCTCCACCAGCATCATCGCCGCCACCGAGGTGACCGGCTTCGACATGGAATACAGCCGGAAGATGCTGTCCGATGTCATCGGATTGGCGCCGTCGCGTTTGCCGAACGACTCCGCATAGACCGCCTTGCCGTGCTGCTGCACCAGCACGACCGCGCCGGGGATCCTGCCGCTGCCGATCTCGTTGCCGAAATAGTCGTCGAGCGCGGCGAGCCTGGAAGGCGACAACGTGCGCGCCGGCGCCTCGGCCTGGACCGCGCGCAGCGACGCCGCGGCTGACAGCGCCAGCCCCAGGAGCAGCGCCGCCGTGATGCGCGCAGCGCTACCGCTCCAGCGCTTCATAGACCAACTGCTTCACTGTCCGCTGGATGCGCTGACGCTCCGAGGGCGACTGCTGCAGCAGCACGAAGAACAAGTCCTGCTTGCGATCGATGACGAAATAGCAGCCGCTGGCGCCGTCCCATTTCAGTTCGCCCAGCGAGCCCGGCGGCGGCGGCTTGGCATTGCCGGGATCGGTGCGCACGCCGAAGCCGAGGCCGAAGCCAAAGCCATCGCCGGGAAAATACAGCACGTCGCGCTTGACGCCGGACTCCTTGCCGATGTGGTCGGTGGTCATCTCCTTGAACGCCTCCGGACCGAGATAGCGCCGGCCGTCGAGCGTGCCGCCATTCAGGATCATCTGCGCGAGGCGGCCGAAGTCGCCCACCGTGGTGTGCATGCCGCCGCCGCCGGACTCCCATTTCATGAAGCGGTCCGGACCGCTGTCGAAGCCGACGCGGAAATCGGTGTCCCACGGCATCGGCTGCGCCATCATGAAGCGTTTGGCGGGATCGGCGATGAAGAAGCCGGTGTCGGTCATGCCCAACGGGCCGAGCAGTTCGTCCTGTTCGAACTTCAGCAGCGACTTGCCCGACACGATTTCGATGACGCGGCCGAGGACGTCGGTGGAATGGCCGTAGTCCCACAGCGTTCCGGGCTGCTCCTGCAGCGGCAGGTCGGCAATGCGCTCGGCGAATTGCGCGTTGTCGAAATCGCCGTCGTAGATGTTGGCGCTGCCATAGAGGCGGCGCACCATGCCCTCGCCATAGAAACCGTAGGTGATGCCCGAGGTGTGCAACATCAGGTCGCGGATGGTGATCGGCCGCGTCAGCGGCTCGATTGCCAGTGCCTTCTCGCCCTCCTCGACCGTCCTCTCGACGCCGACCTTGGCGTCTGCAAAGGACGGGATGTATTTCGAGAGCGGTTCGTCGAGCTTCAGCCTGCCCTGGTCGATCAGCATCATCGCGGCCACCGAGGTGATCGCCTTGGTCATGGAATGCAGGCGGAAGACGGTGTCGGACGTCATCGGCAGGTCGGACGCCAGGTCGCGCATGCCGACGGCCTGCGCATAGACCGGCTTGCCATGCTGCTGGACCAGAATCACGGCGCCGGGAATCCGGGCGTGATCGATCTCATTGCTGAGGAATTCGCCGATCCGCGCCAGCTTGGCCGGCGACAGTTGCGCGCCGGGCGGAATCTCGAAGAGACCCTCGGTCCGGGTTGCGGAGGCCGGCGCGACCAGCAGCAGCGCCCCGCACAGCAGGAAGCGCGTCGCACGCCGCAAATTCATCGCCAGCCTTTCCATCAGATGACGGAATTGTAACGGCCGTACCCGCTCAGACAAGTCCTGTCACACATGCCAGTGCCCGCTGCTGCGGCACTGGCATCCACATACCAGGATGGTGACGGCGGCAATGACCGACGCTGCGTTGCGCCGGAGCGGTGACCGCTCAGGCTCAGGCCGCCGGTGCGCTGATCACGCCTTTTTCGGCCAGCAGGGCCTGCAACTCGCCGGCCTGGAACATCTCGCGGATGATGTCGCAGCCGCCGACGAACTCGCCCTTGACGTAAAGCTGCGGAATTGTCGGCCAGTTCGAATAGGTCTTGATGCCGTCGCGCAGATCGGCCGATTCCAGCACGTTGAGGCCCTTGTAGCCGACACCGACGTGATCGAGGATCTGCACCACCTGGCCCGAGAAACCGCACTGCGGGAACTGCGGCGTGCCCTTCATGAACAGCACGACGTCGTTGGTCTTCACTTCATTGTCGATGAATTGGTCAATGCTCATGATCGCGTCCTCGTTACGGCCCAGCCTCCGGGCGGCTCAGCCCACCTGTCTTTCCATATAGGTAGCCCAAACCATTCTGCATCCCAAGGAAAATGCCCGGAAACCGGAGCAAAACCAAGGGATAGCCTCTGGGGGCGGGGTCAAATGATGGAGAGCGGCTTGCCCGGGCGGTATCCCGAGCATTCTGCTGACGGGGCCTCCGTCCCGGACGTCCCGATCAATCATATGATGGCGAGCCTTTTATAACGCTCCGGACGTCCTATTTAGGACAGGCCGACCGCGGAACCCCTGCGCGAAAGCAGCGTTCTCTACGAAACCGGAGATTTTCGTGACGAATTCAGCTTCAGCTGCGGCCTCGCTGGCGACTCCGGCCGCGTCGTTGTTCTCCAGCTCGGGCTCGCTCGCCCGGCGCCTGGGGGAAGCCTTTCTCGCCGTCCGCAACGAAACCGAACGCCGCGCCGCGCCGCTGTCCCCCGAGGACCAGCTGGTGCAGTCGATGCCCGACGCCAGCCCGGCGAAATGGCATCGTGCCCATGTCACCTGGTTCTGGGAGCAGTTTCTGCTCGGCGAGCACAGCCCGGGTTACAAGCCGTATCATCCCGACTACGCCTATCTGTTCAATTCCTATTACGTCTCCGCCGGCCCGCGCCATGCCCGCGCGCAACGCGGCCATCTCACCCGTCCCTCGGCCGACGAAGTCACCGCCTATCGCCGGCATGTCGATGCCGCGGTGATCGAATTTTTCGACCGCACCGACGAGGCCACGCTGGCCTCCCTGGTGCCGCTGCTCGAGGTCGGCTTCAACCACGAGCAGCAGCACCAGGAACTGATGCTGACCGACATCCTGCACGCCTTCGCGCAGAACCCGATTCCGCCGGCCTACGATCCCGCCTGGCAATTCCCGGGGTCCACGACATCCGGCGATCCCTGGCTGACGCTGACCGAGGGGATCCATACCATCGGGCATCAGGGCGAGACGTTTCATTTCGACAACGAGAAGCCGGCGCACCGCGCGCTGGTCGGCCCGGTCGAACTGGCGCGCAACCTGATCACCAATGGCGAGTGGCTGCAGTTCATGGAAGCCGGCGGCTACGACACCGCCACGCTGTGGCTCATGGACGGCTTTGCCGCCGCCCAGCGCGAGGACTGGCAGGCGCCGGGCCACTGGCGCCGTGTCGACGGCGAATGGCGGATCATGACCCTGGCCGGCCTGCAGCCGGTCGACCCGGCCGCCCCGGTCTGCCACGTCAGCTATTACGAGGCCGACGCCTTTGCGCGCTGGAGCGGCAAGCATCTGCCGACCGAGATGGAATGGGAAGTCGCCGCCCGCGCCGGGGGGCTCAACGACGCCTTCGGCCTCGTGTGGCAGTGGACCCGCAGTTCGTATTCACCCTATCCCGGCTACCGCGCCATCGAGGGCGCGCTCGGCGAATACAACGGCAAGTTCATGGTCAATCAATTGGTGCTGCGCGGCTCGTCGCTTGCAACTCCTGACGGCCACAGCCGTATCTCCTATCGCAATTTCTTTTATCCCCACCACCGCTGGCAATTCACCGGGCTCCGGCTCGCCGATTACGGCGCCTGATTCTTTTTCGATTCACGGCGCCTGTTTGCGCTGAGGAGACCATCATGAATATCCACGCCCCCGTCCATGGCGCCCTGGCAAAGGCGCAGCAGTTCGACGAGCAGACCTCGGCCTTCGGGTCCGACGTGATCGAGGCGCTGTCGCAGCATCCGAAAAAGCTGTCGCCGAAATATTTCTATGACGCCGCCGGCTCCGAACTGTTCGAACAGATCACAAAACTGCCGGAATATTACCCGACCCGCACCGAGCTCGCCATTTTGCGCGCGCGCGGCGGCGACATTCACGCGATCATTCCCAAGGGCGCGGCGCTGGTGGAATTCGGCGCCGGCGCCACGACAAAGGTGCGGCTGCTGCTCGATCGGTGCGAATTCGCCGCCTATGTGCCGGTGGACATCTCGGGCGATTTCCTCCACGCCCAGGCCGCCGAGCTGCGCGCGGATTTTCCGAAGCTGAATGTCTATCCGGTCACCGCGGATTTCACCGCGCCGTTCGCGCTGCCGGATGCCGTCGAGGCGATGCCCAAGGTCGGTTTCTTTCCGGGCTCGACGCTGGGCAATTTCGAGCCGCATGAGGCCAGCGCCTTCCTGCGCAGCGCCCGCGAGATTCTCGGCCCCGGTTCGCTGCTGCTGATCGGCATCGATCTGGAGAAGGACGAGCGTTTGCTGCACGCCGCCTACAACGACGCCGCCGGCGTCACCGGCCGCTTCAACATGAATGTGCTGGTCCGCATCAATGCCGAGCTCGGCGGCAATTTCGACCTGTCGGCCTTCGCCCACCGCGCGATCTACAATCGCGAGCGTCACCGCATCGAGATGCACCTGATCGCGAAGAGGCCGCAGACCGTCCGCGTGCTCGGCCACAGCTTCAACTTCCGCGCCGGCGAAAGCATCCACACCGAGAGCAGCTACAAATACAGCCTCGACCGCTTCACCGCTTTGGCCCGCGGCTCCGGCTGGACGCCGAAGGCATCATGGACCGACGATGCAAAGATGTTCTCGGTGCATGCGCTGGTGGCGGGGGAATAGTTGCTCTTGTCCCAGACGCGGTGCAGCGCGTAGCGCTGCTCCGCAGAGCCGGGGACCATCCCAAACGCTGTCGCCCGTAATGCTCCCGGTTCTGCGGCGTAGCACTGCGCCTCGCTTGTGCTGCGCCGCGCCCGGGACACGAATTCTATCCCTCCGGCACACCGGTCTGCAGCGCCAGCGCATGCAGCACGCCGCCCATCTGGCCCTTCAGGGACTGGTAGACGATCTGATGCTGGGCGACGCGCGACTTGCCGCGGAACGATTCCGAGATCACGGTGGCCGCGTAATGATCTCCATCGCCGGCGAGATCGCGGATCGTCACCTCGGCGTCGGGGAGCGCGGCCTTGATCATGGCCTCGATATCGTGGGCGTCCATCGGCATTCAGGTCGTCTCCAGCACGGGTCCGAATCGCGGCAGGCGATTGCCGCACCGGAGACCCAACTTAACGCGGACGCCCTTCTGCGTCACCCTTTCAGATCCTATATGAGAGGTCCGGCGCGCCGAAACGGCGGCGCCAACGCGGATTTGATCGACCGATCGCAGGAGCGCAGCCCCATGAAATTGCCCGGCCCCGACCACCCCATCACCATCACCGCCAATCCCAAGCGCGTCCGGGTCACCGCCGGCGGGGTGGTGATCGCCGAAACCAGCCATGCGCTGACGCTGAAAGAGGCAAGCTACCCGGCGGTCCAGTATATCCCCCGCGCCGACGCCCACATGGAGCTGCTGGCGCGCACCGACCGCGTCACCCACTGCCCCTACAAGGGCGACGCCAGCTATTACAGCGTCAGCGCCGGCGGCAAGGCGATGGAGAACGCGATCTGGACCTATGAGACGCCGTTCCCGGCGATGGCCGAAATCAAGGACTATCTGGCGTTCTATCCCGACAGGGTGACGATCGAGGAAGTGGCGGGCTGAAGGCCCGTCATCCCGGGATGCAGCAGACGGCCCAGCCGGCTGATGCAGACCCGGGATCTCGAAATGTTCATTACCCATTTCCAGATTCCCCACTCCAATCAGAGTGGCTGAGGTTCGCGTGCAGCTGGCGCTGCACGCGCCCCGGAATGACAGGGCATGGCTGATTTGCCATAATCGGCGTCGCGACACATCGGGGCCATCGATTCATGTCAGACCGCAATGCCGCGCTCGACCGGGCGCGCACCTTCATCACGCTACTGGTGCTGGCGAACCATGCGGTGGTCGCCTACACCGCGTTCGGCCGCTACTATCCCAACCACTACCTGTGGTCGTCTGCGCCGATCGTCGACAGCCAGCGCTGGATCGGCTTCAACATCCTGACGCTGTTCAACGACGCCTTCTTCATGTGCCTGATGTTCCTGCTGTCCGGCCTGTTTGTTGCCGGCTCGCTGGCGCGCAAGGGCGTCGGCCCTTTCCTGCGCGATCGTGCGCTGCGTCTCGGCCTGCCGTTCCTCGCGCTGATCTTCATCCTGATGCCGGTCGCCTATTACGCCTCGTTCAAACTCTCCAGCAACAAGGCCGGCTTCGTCGATTTCTGGCTTGGCAACTTCAAACAGGGCATCTGGTTCGACGGGCCGGGCTGGTTCATCTGGTACCTGCTGTTTCTCGACCTGCTGGCGATCCCGGTGCTTTACCTGGCGCCCGGCCTGATCGACGCCATCAACCGGTTGTCGCTGACATCGTTCCAGCGCCCGGCGCGCTTCGCCGGCGTTCTCGCGCTGGTCTCGATCGTCGCCTATGTGCCGCTGCTGTTTCAGGTCGGCGCTGTCAGATGGTTCAACTGGGGGCCGCTGCAGGTGCAGCTCAGCCGCACGGCGCTGTACGCCGTGTTCTTCTTCGCCGGCATGGGCATTGGCGCCGCGCATCTCGACTGCGGCCTGCTGGCGGCCACCGGCGCACTGGCGCGGCGCTGGTGGATCTGGTTTCTCGCCGCGGGCGCGAGCTTCGGCGCCCTGGCCTGGCTGATCCACTTCCGCCGCATGAAGCTCGCCAACCTGGCCGGCGCACCGCCGTTCTGGTGGCAGTCGAGCTACGGCGTGATCTACGCCGTGGCCTGCACGCTGATCTGCCTCGCGGTGCTGGCGCTGTTCCTGCGCTTCGGCCAGCGTGAAAAGAGCATCTTCGATCCCCTCCGCGACGACGCCTACGGGATCTATGTGGTGCACTACATCTTCGTGCTGTGGCTGCAATATGCACTGCTCGACGCCACGGCGCTGGGGGCGATTCCCAAGGCGGTGCTGGTATTCGCCGGCACGCTGGCGATCAGCTGGGGCGTGACGGCCCTGTTGCGGAAGCTGCCGGGTGCGAAGCGCGTGCTATAGCGCGTCGCGGCGCGCGAAATCTTCGACCGAACGGACAGGTGAAAGTGATCAAACTTCTTTTCAACGTCTCTCCCGAACTGTACCGGGAGTATCGCCAGCCCATCCTGGAGGCACTCCGGCGGCGGAATATCGAAGCGATGACGGGTCTGCCAGGCGACATCGCGCCTGAAGAGATCGACTACGTCATCCATGCCACCGGCGGCCCCGTCGACGATTTCGGCGTTTTTACCAAAGCGCGCGCGGTGCTGAGCCTGTGGGCCGGTGTGGAGAAGATCGTCGGCAACAGGACGCTGACCCAGCCGCTGTGCCGGATGGTCGAGAGCGGCCTGCGCCAGGGCATGGTGGAATGGGTGGTGGCGCACACACTGCGCGCGCATCTCGGGATGGATCGTTACGTCTGCCAGAAGCCGCTGGCGTGGGAGCAACATGTGCCGCCCCTCGCTACGGATCGCTCGGTTACGGTGCTGGGCCTGGGCGAACTCGGATCGGCGGCAGCCTTGACGCTGGCCGGGCTCGGCTTTCGCGTCACCGGCTGGGCGCGCCGCGCCCGCGAGATCGCCGGCGTGCGCTGTCTCGCCGGCGCGGACCGCCTGCCCGAGGCGCTGGCCACGGCGGAGATCCTCGTGGCAATCCTGCCCGAGACTCCCGACACCATCAATCTGCTCGATGCCGAACGGCTGGCGCTGCTGCCGGCGGGCAGTTGTATCCTCAATGCCGGCCGGGGTTCGCTGATCGACGACACCGCGCTCATCGCGGCGCTCGACCGCGGACAGGTGACGAATGCGACGCTCGACGTATTCCGCACCGAGCCGCTGTCCGCAAATCATCCGTTCTGGTCGCATCCGGGGGTGACGATCTCGCCGCACGTGGCAGCCGCAACCCGCGTTCAATCCGCTTCCGACGCTATCGCGGACAATATCGAACGGGCCGAAAGCGGTGCGCCGCTTCTGCATCTGGTCGACCGGGCACTGAGCTATTGAGCATCGTCCCATGCCTGCCCCGGATCCGATCGTGGTCAGAGATCGACGACGACGTCGCCCAGCGGCTGCGCGCAGCAGATCAGCACATTGCCGCCCGCCGGCGGATCGATGGGATCGGGCCGGTAGGCCACGGAGCCTGCCACCAGCCCGCTTTCGCAGGAGTGGCAGACGCCGGTGCGGCATGACCACCGAACGGGAACGTCGCAGGCTTCGGCAAGCTCGAGGAGATTCTGATACGTCGCGGCCCAATGCACGTTCACGCCGCTGCGGGCAAACGACACCAGCGGCCCCGCGCCGGCGAGCCCGGCC